>CAZYOL010000019.1:0-36103 GCA_964649065.1 uncultured Spirochaetales bacterium | reverse complement strand
CCAGCAGGCGCTCCTCCCGGACGAGCTCCCGGCGCAGCTCGGCGAGCCGCCCGTGCTTGGCCGCCACGATGCGCTCGTGAACGCCGCGCAGCGGCAGCAGCAGGGCCCCGCCGGCGGTCAGGATCAGCGCCAGCATGCCCAGGGGAGCGACGTTCACCGCCCAGCCGCCGGCGAAGATCAGCGAGAAGAGCGACAGGCCGACCACGTACATCAGCGCCGAGTGCAGGCCGCGGCGTCCGAAGGGCGCCAGCGGCTCCGGGTCGAGCAGGTCGACCCGGGCCAGCGAGCGCCCGATCTCGGAGAAGAGCCGGGCGGCGCGCTGCTCGAAGACCGCCGCACGGGTACCGAACCAGATGACCACGCCATTGCTCCAGAGGCTCCACAGGGTCACCACGGCCCCGTGGTGCTCCAGCTCCGGGCCGAGGCGCCAGGGGAAGGCGCTCGGATTGAAGGTGATGAGCGGGGGCAGCAGCAGCGCCAGGCCGAGGCCCCAGCGCCGCAGGGCGCGGCTGTCGAAGCTTTGGACCGTCTCGACCAGCTCCTCGTAGCGCTCCGGCGAGCACTCCAACGCGGGCCGCAGCTGCGCCAGGCCCCGGAGCTGCGAGCGGCGCGAGTAGGCGACGCCGGCGATCGAGAAGCCGGCCAGCGATCCCATGATCGCAGTGGGCGGCAGGATCTCTCGCCAGAAGAGGGGGTCGCCCGGGCGCAGGCCCGGGTCGGCGAAGGCGGCAAACCAGGCCACGCAGGTCAGGGCGTGCAGCAGCGGGAAGGCCAGACCCACGGTGTAGGGCGGAAGGGGCAGCGCCTCGACCAGCCGCTGGCTCCACGGCATGTCGCGCGCGCCCGTCCCGGCTGCCGACGGCAGCTTGGCGACGCCCATGGGCCGCAGGGTACGCCGGCTGGGATCGGAGCGCAGCGAGCTGTCGCCCCTGGGAGGGCGGGGCTCCGACGCGATAGCTTGCCGGCATGCCCCAGAGCTTGGTCTTCGTCTCGGGCGCCTCCAGCGGCATCGGCCTGGCCCTGGCCCGCGCCACGCCCCTGCCCGAGCCGCGCATCGTCGACATCAGCCGGCGCGGCGCGCCCGACCTCGAGCACGTGGCGGCCGACTTGGCCGATCCGGCGAGCTGGGCGCGGGTGGCCCAGCTCTTCGCGCGCGAGGTCCCCTCCTTCCCGGGCGAGCGCGTGGTCTTCCTCCACAGCGCCGGCACCCTCGAGCCCATCGGCCACGCCGGCGAGGTGGGGCTCGAGGCGTACACGCGCAACGTGTTGCTGAACAGCGCCGCGCCCCAGGTGCTGGGCGCCGCCTTCCTGGCCGCGGCGGGCGCCCGCTCCGCGCGCAGCGACCTGGTCATGATCAGCTCCGGTGCCGCCAGCAGCATCTACCCGGGCTGGACCTCCTACGGCGCCGGCAAGGCCGCCGTCGACCAGTGGGTCCGGACCGCCGGCGCCGAGCAGCAGCGGCGCGGCGGCTGCCGCGTCCTCTCGGTGGCGCCCGGCGTGGTCGCCACCGCCATGCAGGAGCAGATCCGTGCCACCGGCGAGCGCGACTTCCCGGACGTCGCGCGCTTCCACGAGCTGCACGCGGCCGGGGAGCTGCGCGACCCGGACGTGGTCGCGCGGGAGATCTGGTCGCTGCTGGACCGGGAGCTGCCCAACGGCGCCGTCCTGGACCTGCGCGATCCCCCGCCGGAGCGAGCTACCGTCCCGACCGGATGACGGCCCTCTGCACCCCCCAGCGCGACCGGGTCCTCGACCGCCTCGAGCGCGAGCCCTTCGACCTGGCGATCATCGGCGGCGGCATCTCGGGCGCGGGGATCGCCCGCGAGGCGATCCTGCGCGGCTGCAGGGTGGCGCTCCTCGAGGCCGAGGACTTCGCCTCGGGCACCTCCAGCCGCTCCTCCAAGCTGATCCACGGGGGGCTCCGCTATCTGGCCATGGGCGACGTCGCCCTGGTCCGCACCACGGCCCTCGAGCGCAAGGAGATCTTCCGCCTGGCCCCGCACCTGGCCGAGCGCCGCTGGATGGTGGTGCCCGCCCGCAGCTACGCCGGCCTGCTGAAGGTGCGCGCCGGCGTCACGACCTACGAGAAGCTGGGGGCCGTGGAGCGCGAGGACCTGCACCGCAACTGGTCGGCGCAGGAGCTCGAGCGCCACGAGCCCTGCATCGACCGCGAGGCATACCGCCACGCCTGCGTCTACCGCGAGTACCTGACCGACGACGCCCACCTGGTGCTGGCCAACCTGCGCGCCGCGGCGGCGGGAGGGGCCGCGCTGCTGAACCACGCGCCCGTCGACGCCATCGTGCAGGAGGGCGGCGTGGCGACGGGCCTGGAGGCCCAGTGCCGGGAGAGCGGCCGGCGCGTCCGGGTGCGCGCCCGCTGTGTCGTCAACGCGGCCGGTCCCTGGGTGGAGCCGATCCGGCGCCTGGAAGACCCGGGAGCTCCGCCGCTCCTTCACCTCTCGAAGGGCGTCCACATCGTGGTGCGCGCCGAGCGGCTGCCGGTGCGCAACATGATCATCTGCAACACCAGCGACCGACGCAGCATCTTCGTGATCCGCCACGGCGGCGTGGTCTACCTGGGCACCACCGATACCACCTACGAGCCGGGCCACGAGGTGTGGCCGGAGATCACCCGGGAGGACGTGGAGTACCTGCTCGAGCCCGTGCGCAGCTACTTCCGCGTCGATCCCATCCGGCCCGAGGAGGTGGTCGGGGCCTGGGCGGGGCTGCGTCCGCTGATCGCCGAGCCCGGCAAGAAGCCCCACGAGATCTCGCGCCGGGACGAGGTCATGATCGGGCCCGCGCGCGTCCTGACGCTCGCCGGCGGCAAGCTCACCGGCTACCGGCCGATGGCCATGGAGACCGTGGAGAAGGCGGCCGCCACCTGCGGGCTGCCCCTGGCAGCGCGTCCCCTGGAGGAGCCGCCGCTGCCCGGGGGCGACTTCGACGGCGACCTCGAGCGCCTGGCGGCGGGCCTCG
Organism: uncultured Spirochaetales bacterium; assembly: GCA_964649065.1. Taxonomy (GTDB): domain Bacteria; phylum Myxococcota_A; class UBA9160; order UBA9160; family SMWR01; genus CAZYOL01. The sequence continues at coordinate 33,124 of CAZYOL010000019.1, read as the reverse complement.
ACGCGGTTTCTCCGAGCGCCGCGGCCCGCCTGGTGCGCCTCTACGGCACCGAGGCCGCCCAGGTCGTCGCGCTCGGAAGCGAGCCCCTGGTCGCGGGCAGCGACGTGCTGTGCGGCGAGGTGGACTGGGCCGTGGACGTCGAGGCGGCGCTGACGCTGGAGGACGTGGTGTACCGGCGCCTGCGCACGGCGCTCTACCAGCCCGAGGCGCGCGACGCCAGCGTCGATCGCATCGCCGCCCGCATGGCCGAGCGGCTCGGCTGGGACGCGGAGCGCAGCAAGCACGAGGTCGAGACGGTGCGCGCGCGGCTGGCCGCCGACCTGGCCTTCCGCTCGGCCTAGGGGCGGCCGTGGGGGCCGATCCGATCCGAGCGCTGGAGCGCGAGCTCGGCGACGCCGTCCAGCGCGACCCGGAGGTCCGAGCCGCCCACCGCCGCGACACCTGGGTGCTCTCCGAGCTCGACGATCTGGAGGGCCGCGAGGGCCCGCTGCCGCTCGCCGTCGTCACGCCGCGCAGCACGGAGGAGGTCGCGCGCACGCTGGCCCTGTGCCGCGCCTCGAAGATCCGGGTGATTCCCTACGGCGGCGGCTCCGGGGTCTGCGGCGGCGTCAAGGTGCCCGAGAACGCGATCGTGCTCTCGACCGAGCGCCTCAGCGGCCTCGTCGAGCTCGACGACCGGGATCTGTACGCGAGCTTCCGCGCCGGCACCAACGGCATGTGGGCCGAGCGCAGCGTTCAGGAGCACGGCCTCAGCATCGGCCACTGGCCCCAGTCGATCGAGCTCTCCACCGTGGGCGGCTGGGTGGCCACGCGGGCCTCGGGCCAGCTGTCGACCGCCTACGGCAACATCGAGGACCTGGTCCTCGACCTGGAGGCGGTGCTTCCCGACGGCTCGGTGCTGCACACCCGGCGCACGCCTCGCGCGTCGGCGGGCCCGGATCTCCGCCAGCTCCTGCTGGGGAGCGAGGGCACGCTGGGGGTGATCACGCAGGTGGGCCTCTCGTTGCGGCCGCTGCCCGAGGCGCGGCGCGGCCAGGCCTTCCACTTCGAGAGCTTCGCCGCCGGCCTCGAGCCGATCCGCGCGCTGATGCGCGCGGACTGGCGTCCGCCCGTGGTGCGCCTCTACGACCCCCACGAGTCGAGTCGCCACTTCGCGGACAGCTGCCCCGAGGGTCGCGCCATGCTGATCCTGCTGCACGAGGGGCCGGCTGCGCGGGTGGAGGTCGAGGCCCAGGGCGTCGCGGCGCTGTGTCGGGAGGCCGGCGGGGAGGAGAGCGACCCCGCGGCCGTGGACCGCTGGCTCGAGCGGCGCAATCACGTCCCGGGCTTCCGCGGCTTCCTGGAGAAGGGGATCGTGCTCGACACCATCGAGGTGGCCTGCACCTGGACGCGGGTCGCCGCGCTCTACGAGCGCGCCGTCGGCTCGCTGGCCGAAGTCGAGGGCATCCTCGTGGGCAGCGCCCACTCGAGCCACAGCTACCGCTCCGGCACCAACCTCTACATCACCTTCGTCGCCCGGCCCGGGCGCGAGCACATGGCGCGCAGCTACCACGAGTGCTGGCGGCGCGTGATGCAGGCGACCCTGGAGCTCGGCGGCGGCATCGCCCACCACCACGGCATCGGCCGCGTGCGGCGCGACTACCTGCCCGCCGAGCTGGGCGGCGCGGGCCTGGCGCTGCTGCGCAGCCTGAAGCGGACTCTCGATCCGGACGACCTCTTGAATCCCGGCGTGCTGCTCGGTCCGGAGTCCGGCCCGGACCGGTGAGTCGCGACTGGCTGCTGGCCCTCGACCTGGGGACCACCGGCGTGCGCGCGCTGCTGCTGGGCCGCGAGGGCGAGGTTCGGGCGTGGGCAAGGCGCCCACTGACGAGCCGCTACCCGCGGCCCGGCTGGCTGGAGCAGGATCCGGGGGAGTGGTGGCGGGAGTCCGTCGCGGTGCTGCACCAGGTGCTGCGGGAGGCGCGGGTAGAGGCGCGCCAGGTCGCGGCGCTCGGCCTCAGCACCCAGCGCGCCAGCGCGGTCGCCTGGGACGCCGAGCGCGGCGAGCCCCTGGCCCCGGCCATCGGCTGGCAGGATCGCCGGACGCAGCCGCGCGTCGCCGAGCTCGCGGCGCAGGGCCTCCACGTCGGGACCCTGGCCTCGGCCACCAAGTACGAGTGGCTGCTCCGCCGGCTTCCCGAGGTCTCGGCCGCGGCCCGCGCGGGGCGCCTGCGCCTGGGCACGCCCGATGCCTGGCTCGGCGATCGCCTGACCGGCGGCGCGGCCCACGTCACCGACCCGGGGCAGGCCTCCTGCACCGCGCTCTTCTCGCCGGCCCGCGGCGCCTGGAGCGGCCGGGCGCTGCGCCGCTTCGGCCTCGAAGAGAGCTGGCTGCCGGGCCTGGCTCCGACCAGCGCCGTGGTCGGCGAGACGCCGAGCGCCCTGCTCGGGGCGCCGATTCCGGTCGCCTCCCGAGCCGGCGACCAGCAGGCCGCCTGCTTCGCCCAGGGCGTCCGCAGGCCCGGCGACGCCAAGCTCACCCTGGGCACGGCGGCCATGCTCGACCTGCACTGCGGGGCGCAGCCGGCTCCACCCCTGCCCGGCGCCTTCCCCCTGCTGCTCTGGCAGCTCCCGGGCGAGCCCCCGGCCCACTGTGTGGAGGGCAGCGTCCTCACCGCGGGCGCCGTCGTGGAGTGGCTGGTCGAGCTGGGGCTGCTGCCGGCCGCCGATCAGCTCGACCGCGTCGCCGGTGCGGTCGAGTCGAGCGAGGGCGTGGTCTTCGTGCCGGCGCTCCAGGGTCTCGGCACGCCCTACCTCGACCCCCGGGCCCGGGGCTTCGTCGGGGGACTCAGCCGCGGCAGCCGCTCGGCCCACTGGGTGCGCGCCGCCCTGGACGGGGTGGCCCAGCGCTGCGTCGACGTCTGCGACGCGCTGGACCTGGACGGGCGGCCGATCCCGGCCGACGGCGGCCTCTCGCGCAGCGCCCTGCTGCTGCGCCGGATTGCGGACCTCGGGGGACGCCCGCTGCTGCGCGCCCGCGAGGCGGAGTCCAGCGCCGTGGGCGCCGCCTGGCTGGCGGGCCTGGCCGTCGGCTGGCCCCGCCCGCCCGGGCTCGGTCGCGCGCAGGGCGCCGAGCGCTTCTGGCCCGGCCTCTCCGACGAGCGGCGCCAGGCGCAGCGCGCCCGCTGGCGCGCCCTGCTGCGCCGGGTCTCGGAGACGGCGACGGCGATGCGCTAGCCTCCGCGGCCCTCATGACGGACCTTCGTCGAGCCGGCGTCTCCGAGGCGGACTGGGCCGCCGCCACCGCCTCCTGCCATGCCCTCCGGGTCTCGCAGGTGATCGACGAGACCCACGACGCGCGCTCGCTGGTGCTGGAGGTGCCGGAGGGGCTGCGCGAGCGCTTCCGCTACCGGGCCGGCCAGTTCCTCTCCTTCAAGATCGCCTTCCAGGGGCGCGTGCTGACGCGCAGCTACTCGCTGTCCAGCGCCCCGGAGATCGACGCGCTCCACAAGGTGACGATCAAGCGGGTCGACGACGGCCGCATCTCCAACTGGCTGAACGAGGAGGTGCGCGAGGGCGACCTGCTGATGGTGACCCCGCCCGCGGGCTTCTTCGTCCTCGAAGGCTCGCAGGACCCGATCTTCCTGTGGAGCGGCGGCAGCGGCATCACCCCCTGCATCTCGATCCTCAAGACCGCGCTGCGCAGCACCGGGCGCCCGCTGCGCCTGGTCTACGCCAATCGCGACGAGCGCTCGATCATCTTCCGCGAAGAGCTCGCCGACCTGGCCCGCCAGCATCCGCAGCAGCTGGAGATCCGTCACTCCCTCGACGACCGCGACGGCTTCCTCGACGTCGAGCGGGTGAAGGCCCTGGTCGGCGAGGAGCGCGAGGCCCAGCACTACCTGTGCGGCCCCGGCGCCTTCATGGCCACCGTCGAGGCGGCCCTCGAAGAGCTGGGCATCCACCAGGACCGGATCCACCGGGAGGTCTTCGCCTCGCCGCCGGATCCGGGCGAGGAGGCCTCCGGCGAGCTCCCGGCCGAGGTCTGCGCCCCGGCCGGAGTGCCCGAGACGATCACGGTGCAGCTCGACGGCGAGAGCCACGAGATCCCGTACCAGCCGGGCGAGTCGGTGCTCCACGCCGCTCGGCGCGCGGGCCTGGACCCGCCCTTCTCCTGCGAGGAGGGCTACTGCTCCTGCTGCATGGCCAAGCTGAGTGAGGGCGAGGTCGAGATGACCGCCAACGACTGTCTGACGCCCGAGCTGCTGGCCGAGGGCTGGGTCCTCACCTGCCAGGCGCGCTGCATCGCGCCCAAGGTCGTCGTGGAGTACCCGGACTGATGCCCTCGCGGCGCGACCTGATCCGCATGAGCGACGACGAGCTGAGGAGCTTCCTGGCCGAATCGCGCACCATGACCATCGTCAGCAACGGCCCGGACGGCTTCCCGCATCCGATGCCCATGTGGTTCACGGTCGACGAGGACGGCAGCGTGCGGATGACGACCTTTCGCAAGAGCCAGAAGGTGCGCAACCTCCAGCGCGACCCGCGCGTGGCGCTGATGGTGGAGGCCGGCACCGAGTACGCCGAGCTGCGCGGGGCGGTCCTCTACGGCGAGGCCGAGCTGGTCGACGATGCGGACACCATCGTCGACACCCTGCTGCGCGCCTCCGGCCAGGGCGCCCCGCCCGAGGATCCCCAGGCCCGGGCCGCCATGGAGGCCGTCTTCGCCAAGCAGGTGCCCAAGCGCATCTGCATCCGCGTGAAGCCCCAGCGCAGCGTCTCCTGGGACCACCGCAAGCTCGGCGGCGTCTACTAGAACGAGTAGCGCAGCTCCACGAACCAGCGGTGGTTCTCCCCGTAGGCGTCGAGGGGAGGCCGATCGCCGGGCAGGTAGAAGACGAAGCCGGTGCTCAGCACCAGGGCGTCGCGCAGGTCGTAGCTGGCGTCGACCCGGAAGATGCCGCCCACGTCCTCGAAGCCGCGCACCAGCAGGGCCAGGAAGTTCGTATCCAGGCGCTCGCGCAGAAAGGTCCGGCTGATGCGCAGGGCCCCCTGCACGTCGTGCTCCAGGGGGATCGCGCCGAGCTGGCCCGCCGAGGGCACGGCCGGGAAGTCGAGCGTGTAGCTGTACAGGGCCTCCAGGGCGATGGTGGTGTCTCTGAAGCCGAAGTACTCGACTCCCACGAGCAGGTCGAGACGCGACTTCGTGTCGGGTTGGTCGGTGAAGATCAGGCCGTCGGTGTAGGCGAACTCGCCCTTGACGAGCCAGCTGCCGATCGTGTAGTTGGCGCCCGTTCCCAGCTGCCACAGTCGGCTGTAGACCAGCTGCAGCGGGAGATCGGTGATGTCCGTGTCCTCGAGCACCGCGAAGTCGTCGAAGAAGTAGGCGAACTGGAAGGAGACGTCCCAGCCCTGGAAGATGCCGCGCAGGTGCACGCCGGTCTCCCAGTTCTCCCAGGAGGCGGGCCGCTCGGTGACGATCTCGATGCTCTCGGCGCCCGGCGGGAGCGGCGGGAAGAAGTCGCTGCCGATCACCGGCAGCTGGGGACGCCGGATCTCCGGGATGGCCACCACGGTCAGGTCCCAGTTGCGGAAGCTGGTGTCGAAGCGCGCCATCGAGACGGCGCGCCGCAGGTCCTCGATGTCGGCGATGCCGGGCACGCGGCTGTCCAGCGGGTTCAGCACGTCGAGGACGCGCAGCGACTCGGAGCGCCCCCAGTTCACGACCTGGCGCCCGATCTTCACGTCGAGCCGGTCGAAGAGGCGGCCGCGGACCCAGAAGTCCAGCGTGTCGGAGTCTCCCTGGTACTGGCGCAGCACCTCCGGCGTGAACTGGTCCTGGCCGCGGATCATGTAGAACCAGTCCCACCAGCCGAAGCCGGCCGCCCGCAGCTGCCAGTCGAAGGGCAGGTCGAGGTCGAGCTGCAGGTTGATGCGCGTGCGGAAGCGCGAGAAGTCGCTGTAGGAGGTCGCCTCCGGCGGATCGCCGTCCCTGCCGAAGGGACCGACGCTGTGGTCGATCAGGTTGACGTGGGTCTCGGTGCTGACGCTACCGGTGATGGTGTAGTGCTCTCCGCGCAGCGGATTGCGGCGGGGGCGCCGGGCGGAGCGAGACGCGCCCTCGTCGTCGTCGAAGCCGCCGAGCAGGTCGTCGTCGGCCGCCGGCTCGTCGTCGTCGAAGCCGCCGAGCAGGTCGTCGGCGGCCGCCGGCTCGTCGTCGTCGAAGCCGCCGAGCAGGTCGTCGTCGGCGGCTGGCTCGTCGTCGTCGAAGCCTCCGAGCAGGTCGTCGTCGGCCGTCGGCTCCTCGTCGTCGAAGCCTCCGAGCAGCTCCTCCAGCTCCTCGGAGGCGGCCTCCCCGTCCGGCTCGGCCGGGGCGGCGCCGGCCCAGCCGAGCGCCAGGCCCAGCAGGAAGGCGGCCCGAAAGGCTCTCATGCCGCCTCCCCCCGAGCGGGCTAGAGGCCCTTCTCGAGGCGCCTCACCGAGAACTCGTCGTCCGGCAGCTCCTGGTTGAAGCGCACGTTGCTCGAGCGCAGGACCGTCTTGTGGAGGGTGCTCGAGCCCTTCTTGGTGGTCATGGTCATCTCGGTGGCCACCCAGATGCCGTCGATCAGCTCGAGCTTCTTCACCTCCATGTACTTGTTGCGCCCGCCCCTCTCGAGCCAGCTCTTGGCGCGGATCACCACGTCGTTGTCCTTGCGGACCCAGTAGATCGACTTGGTGTAGCCGGTCTCGTCGCGCTCCTTCTCGGTGATCGGCACCGCCTGGACCACCCAGACCTCGTGGCCGTTCACCTCGCCCTCCTGCAGCAGCTCGTACTCGTAGTTGTCGAGCTCCCGCTCGGTCATGTCGGCGTAGCTGAAGTCCGAGCCCATGAAGGAGCCGCTCTTGTCGCTGGAGGCGATGCGCTTGGTCTTCTTCAGGGCCGGCAGGTAGAGCCACTGGTCGTCGTCGCGCTCGGAGCCGTCGTAGTCGTAGGTGAGGAAGCCCGTCTCGCGCACGTCGGCCGGGGAGAGGAAGAACATGATCGACTCGCTGTCCTCGCCCGCGTCGCGGCGCAGCGAGCGGATCTCCCGGACGCGCTCGCTGCCGTTCTTGTCGATCAGGATCATCTCCATGTCCTGGGTGGAGTTGTCGCCGTCCTCGCGCTCGTCCACCCGCTCCATGATCTGCCGGCCGGTCAGCTCGGCAGCCTCTGCGTCCAGGGCCCAGGCGGGCCCCAGGGCCAGCAGTATCCACGCAGCCGCGAATCTCATCGACCTCCCTCCGTCAGCGCGGCCTCGGCCGCGGGCTCGGTGCTCCGTGGCGCCACCAGCGCCACCAGGGCCGGCGCCAGCACCACGTCGGCCAGAAACGCGACCAGAATAGTGAATCCGGTCAGCAGGCCGAAGGAGATCACGTTCTTGAGGGTCGCCAGGCCGTAGATGAAGAAGCCCGAGGAGAGCACCAGGGTGGTGAAGAGCAGGGCCTGCCCGGTCGTCGTGAGGGTCTCTCGCACGGCCGTGGGGACGTCTCCGCTGCGGGCGTAGTAGCGGCGGAAGTTGTGCATGAAGTGGATGGTGTCGTCGACCGCCAGGCCGATCGCGATGCTCCCGATCAGCAGGGTGAAGGCGTCGAGCTTGAGGCCGGTCCAGCCCATCAGGCCCAACGTGATCAGGATCGGCGCCAGGTTCGGGATCATGCTGGTCAGGCCCAGGCGCAGGCTGCCGATCAGCAGCACCATCAGGGGCGAGATCACCAGGAAGGCGATCACGTAGCTGCGCGCCATCGAGACGATCACGGCCGTGAAGGTGCGGCCCACCAGGGCCATCAGCCCCGTCAGGGTGAAGTCGGCCTCGTCTCCCAGGATGCGCTCGAAATTCTCCTCGACGGCCTCGATCATGGCTCCGTACTGAATGGCGTCGACGAAGGGCATCTTCATGGTGATTCGGGCCACCTGGAAGCGCGAGTCGACCAGCTCTTCCAGGTCGTCGCTGCCGCTGTTCTCGAAGAGCAGCAGCTCCTGGGCGACCAGCTCCCGCTGGTCCGGGATCGCGTAGAACTCCTCGCGATTCTCGTTCAGGGCCTTGTGGATCTCCTTGCTCACGTCGACCAGCGAGATGGTCTTGCCAATGTAGAGGTCGCGCTTCTGCACGGAAGTGGACCAGCGGCGGATCTCGTCCAGGCGCCGCAGCGCCTCGGGCTCGTGCAGGCCGTTCTCGCGGCCGGTGTCGATCAGGCTCTCCAGGAACATCACGCCCCGGAGCCGCTCGTTCATCAGGAGGTTCGCGCGGGCGAAGTCGGAGTCCTCGGGGAACCAGGAGAGCGGGTGGTGCGAGAAGGAGAGCTGCGCCGCGCCCAGGCCGGCGATGGCGAGGAGGCCGGCCGAGGCCAGGACCACCGCGGGGGCCCGCCGCACCGCCAGCTCGCCCACGCGCTGCAGGGCCCGCTGGCCCAGCCGGGCCCGCGCGGCCCCGCGGCCGGTCCGCAGCGGGAAGACCGCGATCAGGGCCGGCAGCAGCACCATGGTGAGGAAGAGGGAGATCATCACCCCGATGGGGGTCGTCACGCCGAACTCGGCGATCGGGGCCAGCTCCGCCACGGAGAAGGAGAGCAGGCCGCCCGCCGTGGTGAGGCTCGTCATGACGATGGCTAGGCCCGAGTGGGCGAGGGCGCTGGCGACGGCGTCCTCCTTGCTCTCGCCGCGCTCCAGGGCCTGATAGAAGATGGTCAGCAGGTGCACGCTGGCGCCGACGCCCACCGCCAGCAGGAAGGAGGGGACGATCTGTGAGACCAGGCTGATCGGGGCGTCGAGCACCACCATCAGGGAGAAGGTCGAGACCACCGACAGCACCGCGGTGGCGAGCGGCAGGATCACGCCGGCCACGCGCCGGAAGAGCAGGCCCAGCAGGGCCGCGATGGTCAGGATCGAGAGGATCGTGAAGCGCGCCATGTCCCGGGTCAGCGCCGTCTGCAGCTCGTGGTTCAGGGAGGGGGAGCCGGCCAGGGAGATGCGGAAGTCCGGGGCGTTCCAGCGGTCGATGACCCGCTGCACCGCCTCCACGATCGCGGAGTTCTCCTCCCCGGTCAGGAAGACCCGCTCGGCGGGCTCGGCCTCGTCGCCGAAGCCCCCCAGCTCCGAGGTCTCGACGCCGATCGAGGAGTAGACGTCGGTCTCGATCGCGACGGTGGTGAGCTTCCCCTGCCGATCCAGGAGGTTGTCCCGGTAGAGGGGGTTCGAGAGGGCCCGCTCGCGGATCCGGGCCAGGTCCTCCGGGCCCTGCGGCCAGTCCTCGAGCAGATCCTCCACGATCAGCCGGTCGCCCTCGCCCCGGCTGTGACGCGCGTTGACGAGGCTCGTCACCTCCTGAAGCTTCGGAACCGTCTCCTCGAGCTCGCGATGGAAGCTCCGCAGCTTCTCGAGGAAGTCGAGCGCGAAGATCTCCGGCGGCTCGATGGCGATCAGGATGCGCTCGTCGCGCCCGAACTGGTCGCGGAAGGCCTCGTAGGTGACGCGCGCGGGGTCGTCCTCGTGCAGGAAGCTCTCGGTCGAGGTGTCGATGCGCAGCTGCGGGAGCTGGGTCACCAGGCCGGCCACGGTCAGCAGCACCAGCGCGATCACCCAGCGCGCGTGGCGATAGACGAAGTGGCCCCAGGCTCCCAGGGCCCGCTCGATTCGGTCTCTCACGTGGAGCTTCCTTCGGCACTGGCGATGCCGTGCATGAACACCTCGGCCGCCGCCTCCGCGAACTCGCGGTGGAGGTCCTCGCGGCCGGCCAGCTCCGGGAAGAGGCGATCGCGGATCGGCGCCGAGAGGAAGTAGAAGACGCCCATGCCGGTCAGCATCGGCACGAGCTGCGCGGGGTGGATCTGCCGGCACAGCCCGGCCGCGCGCCCCTCGGCGAGGAGCTGAGTCAGCACCGCGAGGTTCGGTCGGGCGAAGCGCTCCACGAAGTCGTCGATCACCTCCGCCTCGGCGAAGAGCACCTGCTCGATCACCAGGCGCGGGCCGTAGGGGTCCTCGGCGAGCGCGTCGATCATGCCGTGGATCAGGCGCCGGAAGCGCTCGTGGAAGCTGCCGCCCGCGGCCACCGTCTCGCGCATGCGCCGCTGCAGCCGTCCGGCGATCTCCTCGACCACCGCCCGCACCAGGCCCTCGCGGCTGCCGAAGTAGTAGTTCACCAGCGCCGGCTGGACGCCCGCCCGCTCGGCCACCTCGCGGGCCGTGAGGCGCGGCAGGCCGCGCTCGTTCATCAGCTCGCGGGCCGCCCGGAGCAGGGCCTCGCGTCCCGCCGGCTTCGCCCCCGGGGGGCGACCGGGGCCGCGCCTCGTTGCCTCCGCCATGCCGGGAGCCTCCGGGCGCCATTATTAATTTTATCTTCAATTATTTCAAGCCTGCCGCGGCGCCCGTAGACTCCTCCCATGAGGCGCAGGCTCACGTGGCCCCGGGCGTGGCCGGCCCTGGCCGCTCTGGCCTGCGCCTCGACGGATCCGGATTTCGACCGCCCCTACACCGCCGGCCTCGCGAACATCGATCGCCTCGAGATCGACCGCTCGCAGATCGACCTCGGCAAGATCCAGATCCACGTCCAGGGGACGCTGCCGGACTCCTGCACGCGGATCGGCAGCATCGAGCGAGACCGCTGGACGCGGCGCATCGAGGTGCGCATCGAGACGCGCCGCGACTCGGATCCGGACTGCCGCCAGGAGCCCAGCCTCTTCCAGCGCAGCCTGGTGGTGAACACCGCCGTGCTCCCGGCGGGGATCTACACCGTCGACGTGAACGGCAGCCAGGCGATCTTCCACGTCGACCGCGACCCCTGGCTGCTCGACCCCGGCGGAGAGCTCGAGCTGGAGTGAGCGCCGCCCCGGCGGCCGCGAGCGCTCCGTGGCATGCTGCCTCGGGCCGATCCCCCGCAGCGAGGTCTTGCCGCATGCTCGGACTTCCCAGAAGCGATGCCGCCGTCGGCGCGGCCCTGGCGGTGCTGCTGCTGGCCATGCCCGCGCGGGCCGAGCGCATCGCCGGCACCCGGGTCTCCCTGGAGCCGCCCGCGGGCTTCGAGGCGGCCTCGCAGTTTCCGGGCTTCCAGCGCACCGAGATCGGAGCCTCGATCCTGGTCAACGAGGTCCAGGGCCCGGTGGCGGAGCTGCGCCAAGGCCTGGCTCGGGAGCCCCTGGCCCTGGCCGGCATCACGCTGGTCGACTCCAGCGAGGTCCGGGTGAACGAGCGGGAGGCGCTGCTGCTGCGCGTCTCCCAGAGCGCGGGCGGGGGCCGCTTCGAGAAGTGGATGCTGGTCTTCGGCGAGGGCGAGCGCTCCGTGCTGGTGCTCGCCACCTACCCGGAGAGCAGCGCGCCGGAGCTGCGCGAGCCCCTGCGACAGGCGGTGCTCTCGACGCGCTGGCAGCCGACGGCCGAGGTGGATCCGCTCGAGGGCCTCGACTTCCGCTTCGAGATCAGCGGCGACCTGGTGCTGGCGAACCGCATGGCCAACCTCGTGATGTTGACCGAGAACGGGGCACCGGGCGCCGTGGCTCCCGGCGACCCGCTGCTGCTGCTCGGCGCGTCGATCGCCGAGAGCGATCTCTCGAACGTCGAGGCCTTCGCGCGGCTGCGGCTCGGCCAGACCGCGCAGATTCGCGACCTCGATCGGATCGAGGGCAGCGCCGCGACCCTGGACGGGCTGCCCGCCTACGAGCTCACCGCCCACGCGGTGGACGAGGCCAGCGGCGAGCCGCTGCGCATCTACCAGCTGGTCCTGGCGCACGGCGGTCGCTACCTGCTCGCCCAGGGCTTCGTCGGCCCGGCCCGGGCCGACACCTACCTGCCCCAGTTCCGGACGATCAGCCGCACCCTGCGCCTGGCGCGCTAGGCCCCGAGGCCCTCCGCCTCGAGTCCCTCCAGGTGGCGGGTGCAGTCGATGAGCTCCACGGCGTGGGGCGGCACCGCCTGTGCGAGGGTGAGGGAGGTGTTGCGAAAGCGCTGGACCGGCTCCTGCCCCGGCGGCAGCCGCAGCCGGCGCAGCGTCAGGGAGCGGCACACCAGGCCGTGGGTCACCACGGCCAGGGGAGCCCCGAGGCGGGCGGCGCGCTCCACGATCCGCTCCCAGGCCGCGTCGACGCGCCGGTCGAAGTCGTGTCCGTCCTCGCCTCCGGGCGGGCGGTAGTCCTGGGCGAAGACGTCCCGGCCCAGCTCGCTGTAGGCCGTGCCGCGGAGCTCTCCGAAGCTGCGCTCCTGGAGCAGGGGCTCCAGGGTGAGCTCGGCGCCCGTCACCCGGCACAGAAGCTCGGCGGTCGCCTGCGCGCGCGGCAGGTCGCTGCTGATGACGTGGACGATGCCGCTCTCGCGCAGGCGCAGGGCCAGGCGCTCGGCCTGGCGGCGACCGCGCTCGGAGAGAGGGGTCTCCGGCGGCTGCAGCACGCGAGCCGCGTTGAGGGTCGTCTCGCCGTGGCGGATCAGGTGGATCACGGGGGGGAGGCCAGGTCGGACACCAGGCGCGCGAGGATCGCATCGAGCGCCAGCCCCAGCTCGACCGCGGCCTCCGGGGCGCCCCCGGACAGCTCCCGCTCCTCCCGATAGTCGCGCTGGAAGTGCAGCTGGCCGTCCGGGCGGGCAATCGCCACCTCCAGCTCGACGACGACGCGCGCCCCGCCGCCGGGCTCGAGCACCTGCTCGAGACGCCGCGCGCGGGCCAGCAGCCGGTAGTCCGCCGACTCGCGGCTCTCGACGTTCAGCACGTTCTCCGCCGCGCCCGCCTCGCGCAGGTAGCGGCTGAGGGCGACGCGCAGCATCTCGGAGGGGGAGTCGACCCAGAAGTGGTAGGCGTAGCGCCTGAGCTCGGCGGGCCGGTCGGCCATGCTGTAGACCAGGGCGGTGCCCCGGGTCAGGCCGTCCATGCGGACCGGCTCGACGCGCAGGCTCCCCGCGAGCGGCGGCGGCGCCGGGAGCGCCGTCGCCGGGGAGCGGGCCTCGAGCCGGTAGAAGTGGTCCTGCGGCACCTTGCCGAAGAGGCAGCCCGAGAGCCCGAGCAGCGCGACGCCTGCGAGCGGGGCGAAGCGGCGCATCACATCGGATCCTCGCCGGACTCGCGTCCGCGCAGCAGCACGCCCGGGTTCTCCCGGAGCTGGCGGGTGAACTCGGCCAGGTTGTGGGACATCAGCTCCAGGTCGTAGGCAATGGCGTCGCTGTGGCGCGCCACCGCCTCCAGCGAGGCGTGCAGGTCGTCGACCGCGTGCATGATCTCGCCGTCGTCCTCGAGCAGGGTGTTGGCCCGCACCAGCAGCACGTCGACCTCCTCGCGCGTCCCGTGGAGGGAGCGCGTGAGGGAGCTGGCCTCGGCCGTGGTGTCCTCGAGGTTGGCGAGGATGGCGGTGATGCGATCCACGTTGGGCGGCGAGAGGATGGCGTTCAGCTGGTCTCCGGTCTGATCGAGGTCCGCGCTCAGCGACTTGAGGTTCGCGAGGATGTCGGGCGCATCGGCGGCGAGTGCGTCGAGCAGGGGGCCGAGGTCCTCGATGACGGTGCCGACGCTGCCGGCTGCCGCCGAGACGGCCGAGACCACGTCGCCGCGCGGTGCCGCGGGGATCTCCGAGCCCGGCGGCAGCAGCTGCGTGGAGCGGCCGCTGCGGATGTCGATCACCACGGCCGCCAGGAAGCCCGGCACGGTGATCTCGGCCAGGGAGTCGTCGGGAATCGGCCAGCCCTCCCGCACCGCGATCTCGACGCGGTAGCGCTTGGGGCCTGGCTCGTCCAGCGGCTCCACGTCGAGGACGTTGCCCACCTGGTAGCCGTCGTTCAGGACCACGGTGCCCGGAATCAAGCCCATCACGCTCTCGTAGACGACGAAGTAGTCATCGGTCCCACCGGTGCGCCCCGAGAGCACGGCGAGCCAGGCGAGGAGCCCGACTCCGAAGAGCAGCACGAAGCTGCCGACGATCAGGTAGTTGCGGCGGTCGTCTCTCACGTTCTAGAGCTTCTCTCCGGTCAGGCGGGCCAGGTACTCCTCCGGATCCAGCTCCTCCTCCTCGAAACGCCGGTTGAGGAGGTTCTGGATGCGCGGGTTGTCGCTGCCCCGCACCTCTTCCACGGTGCCGATCATCAGCGTCCGGCCCTGGTCGAGGATGGTGATGCGATCCGCGATGCGGAAGGCGCTGTCGAGATCGTGGGTCACCACCACGATGGTCATGCCCAGGGCGTCGCGCAGGCCCAGGATCAGCTCGTCGATGGCCCGGGCCACCACCGGGTCCAGGCCTGCCGAGGGCTCGTCGCAGAAGAGCAGCTGCGGATCCATGATGATCGCGCGCGCGAAGGCCGCCCGCTTGATCATGCCTCCCGAGAGCTCGGCGGGCATGAGCCCCTCGAAGCCCACCAGGCTCACCACCTCCAGCTTGAGCTGGAGCATGATGCGCATGGTCGTCTCGTCGAGGTCCGTGTGCTCCCGCAGCGGCAGCAGGATGTTGTCCCCCACGTTCATCGAGCTGAAGAGCGCTCCCCCCTGGAAGGCGACTCCCAGGCGCTTGGAGAAGTCGTAGAGCTCGAACTCGTCCATCTCGGTCAGCTCGCGTCCGAGCAGGCGGATCGAGCCCGAGGTCGCGCGCTCCAGCCCGATCAGGTGCCGCATCAGCGTACTCTTGCCCGAGCCGCTGCCTCCCATCACCACCATGATCTCGCCGGGCGTCACGCTGAAGTCGACGTCGTGGAGGATCTGGCGCTCGCCGTAGTGGGTGACCAGCTCGCGGACCTCGATCACGGGCTCCGGGGAGGCGGCTGTGCGGACCGGGGCGCTCATCGGGTCGTGGCGTAGGCGAAGAGCATGTCGGTCACCACGATGGCCGTGATGGCATGGACGACCGAGCTGGTGGTGACGCGGCCCACGCCCTCGGCGCCGCCGCGCACGGCGCTGCCGTTGATCACGCCCACCAGGGTGATGAGCAGGGCGAAGACGGTGGCCTTGTAGAGTCCGTGCAGGATGTCGTCGCTGCTGGTGAAGCGGACCACGCCCTCGAACCAGGCCGACAGCGTCGAGCCCAGCGCACCGGAAGCGTAGAGGCCGGCCCCCAGCAGGCCCAGGGTGTCGGCCAGCAGGGTGAGGGCCGGCAGCATGATCACCATGGCGACCAGGTTCGGGACGACCAGGAAGCGCACCGGATTGATGCCCATGGTGCGCAGGGCGTCGACCTCGTTGTTGATGCTCATGGTGGCGAGGCGGGCGGCCAGCGCCGAGCCCGAGCGGCCCGCCACCAGGATGGCGGTGATCAGGGGGCCGAGCTCGCGGGTGGTGGTGAGGGAGACGCCGATCACCAGCTGGTGCTCGGCCCCGAACTGGCGCAGGGCGTCGATGCCCTGGATCGCCTGCATCAGGCCGATCGTGATCGAGAGCAGCGAGACGATGGGCACGGCGCGCACGCCGATCTCCATCATCTCGGCGGCCACCGGCGCCAGCCGGACGGGCTGGCGCCGGCGCCGGCCCAGCACCAGCCAGTAGAGGCTGTCCGTCAGCAGTGTCGCGCCGAAGCCGACTGCGGAGATGCCGCGCAGCGTCCTCTCGCCCAGGCTCTCGACGGCGCGCAGGCCCCGCGCGGACTCAGCCGCCACCCAGGGCCTCCTCGAGGGTGCCGTAGATCTCGAAGATCCGGTCGAGGCGGGCCAGGCGCAGCACCCGCTGGGCGGTCTCGTTCACGCAGACCAGGCCGAAGCCCGTACCGCGCTTGCGCGAGCGCTGGAAGGCCTCGACCAGGCTGGCCACCCCCGAGCTGTCCAGGTAGCCGACGCCGGAGAGATCCACGAGCACGCCTCCGCCCCGATCCACGGCCTCGAGCAGCACGCGGCGCGCGACCGGGGAGCTGGCCAGGTCCACGTCGCCGGACAGGGCCACGACCTGCCGGCCGGCTTCCTCTCGAATCTGGTGCTCCATGCTCTCCTCAGCGCAGGCGCTTGACCATGCGCAGCAGGTTCCCGCAGCCCGGCGGCGGCTCCTCGAAGCCGACCTCGTCCATGGCGTGTCGGATCAGGTGCGTGCCCAGGCCGCCCGGGCGCAGCTCGTCCAGGTCGCGCCCGCGCATGCAGTCCGGGTCCACGCTCGGGGCGAAGTCGAGGATCGAGACCACCAGCGCCTCGTCGTGCCGCTCTAGGCGCACCCGGATCACGCCCTCGCACTCGCCGCCGTAGGCGTGGCGAATCACGTTCTGGCAGGCCTCGTCGACAGCCATCACCACGTCGTCTGCGCAGCTCTCCTGGGCGCCGGCCTCGATCACCGCCTCGCGCACGGCGGCTCGCATCGCCTTGAGCTCGGCCGACCGCGCCGGAAAGCTGCGATCCAGCAGCGTCTGGGAGCCCTGGCTCACCCGTTCGTCCTCGCGTTGCATTCTACAATGGGACCCGGTGGCCGCCCGCGCGAGCGGCCGGCCCGGAGAAGCCCTGAGATGCCTGCGGCGGCCACCGGTGACGGGAGCCGCCGTGACGGGAGGTGCGGTGAAGGGAGACGATCTGATTCTGTCCGGAGACATCGGCGGCACCAAGACGGTGCTGGCCCTCTACGAGTCGCAGGGGGAGCGGCTCGCGCCGCGCGACGAGCGGGTCTACGCCAGCGCCGACCACGCCTCCTTCGACTCGATCCTGCGGGACTTCGCCCGGGGGAGCGAGGGCTCGAGGCTTCGGGCGGCCTGCTTCGGGGCAGCCGGGGCCGTGGTGGACGGTCGCGTGGCCACCACCAATCTGCCCTGGGTGCTGGAGGAGGGCGCCCTCGCCGCGCAGCTGGGCCTGCCGCGCGTGAAGCTGCTGAACGATCTCGAGGCCGCCGCCTACGGCATGCTCGAGCTGGCAGAGAACGAGCGGGCCGTGCTCCAGCCGGCCCGACGAGCGCGTCCCCAGGCCAACGCCGCGGTGCTGGCCGCGGGCACCGGGCTGGGCGTGGCCTTCCTCGTCTGGGACGGGCGGCGCCACGTGGCCGTGGCCAGCGAGGGCGGGCACGTCGACTTCGCGCCCCGCGGCGAGGAGCAGATCGAGCTGCTGCGCTTCCTGGGCGCGGAGCTGGGACACGTGAGTTCCGAGCGCGTGCTGTCCGGGCCCGGCCTCCACAACATCTACCGCTTCCTGCGCGCCCGCAGCGGCGAGACCGAGCCGAGCTGGCTGGCCGAGCGCTTCGCCCGGGAGTCCGGCGGAGCCGTGGTGGGCGAGGTGGGACTCGCCGGGGACGACTCCGTCTGTGCCCGAAGCGTCGAGCTCTTCGCCGAGATCTACGGAGCCCAGGCGGGAGATCTGGCACTGCAATGTGTTGCGATGGGCGGGGTCTACCTGGCGGGGGGCATCGCGCCGAAGCTGCTCCCCGCCCTGCGTGCCGAGGGCTTCCTGCGCGCCTTCTGCGACAAGGGGCGCTTCGCCGAGCTGCTCTCGGGAATCGAGGTCAGCGTCTCGCTCGACGAGCGGGCCCCGCTGCGCGGCGCGGCTCGCTACGCCAGCCAGCTCGGGGGCTGAGCGAGGGCTGAGGGAGGGTGCTGATCGCGCGGAGCCGCGTAGTGCCACCGGGGCGCGGTGGTGAGGATGAGACCTCCGCGGCGAGGTCGTGCTGCGAGTCCAGCGGGCGGGTGCCGCGGCGATCGTCGAGGGTGCGTCGGGTTGCCCCGGCTTGGCAGAGGGTCCCGCGCGACCAGCGACACCACCAATACCAGACGGAGCCGGTGTCGGAAGCCGCGCTGGCCAGGGTTCACGCAAACTCCCCCGTCGCGTCATGCGGCGCCGGCCCCGGCGGCCCCTGAAACCTCGTTCTGGGGCAGCAGCCTTGCGCAGGCCTCGGCCCGGGCCGCGTGGGGCTTCGATCTCGCCGGCCCGGCCTGAGGCGAGATCGCGGCGGCGCTGGCGGGGCCTCGCGCCGCCCCCTCTCGTCGGCCCCCCGACGCGCCGATGTGGAGGCCCAGGGGGACTCCGCATGATTCGCATCGCGCCCCGGGCCGGGCGACTGATCCGCCGCGAGGGGCTCCCGCTCTGGGGGCTGGCGTGCTGCGTGCTCGTGGTGATCGCCTTCCTGGCGGTGCGGAGCGGGACGCGCGGCGCCCGCTACGCGATCTCCGGGGGCAGCGCCGCGGGCATCCGGCATCACTTCGCGGAGGTCCTGGCCGAGGAGTCGGCGGAGCAGGGGCTGCGCCTCCGGGTCGTGGCGACTTCGGGCTCTCTCGACGCCCTGCACCGGCTCTCGGCCGGACTGCTGGACTTCGCCCTCATCCAGGGCGGCTTGACGCATCGCCGCGACCAGAAGATCCGCCAGCTGACGGCGCTCCAGGTCGAGCCCCTGCATCTGCTGGTGCGCTCCGGTCTGGAGCGGGAGGTCGGGGCCTCGCTGCTGGCGTTGCGCGGCCTGCGGGTCAACGTCGGGACCCGCGGCAGCGGCACGCGACGGCTGGCCGAGGCGGTGCTGCGCTTCGCCGACGTCTACGACGAAGGCGTCCGGCCCATCCTCAGCGATCTCTCCTACAGGGAGCTGCTGGCGGCGGATACCGCGCAGGCCCTCCCGGACGCGGTCTTCAGCGTCTCGTCGCTGCCCTCGCCGGTGGCGCGCCAGCTGGTGACGCGCTGGGGCTACCGGCTGGTGCCTCTAGACTTCGCGGATTCCTTCGCGATCGCCGGCGGCGAGGCGCTGGGCCGCGAGCCCACCGAGCGGCGCGCCGTCGACCCGCGCCACGTCGGTCCGGTCTGGATCCCGACCGCGCTCTACGACCGGTCACCGCCCGTCCCCGCGCAGGGCGTGCCGACGCTCGGGGCGCGGCTGCTGCTGCTGTCGCGGGCCGGCGTCCCCGAGGACGTGGCCTACCGGCTGTTGCACACGGTCTTCGAGACCCGCTTCGCCCGGGTCGCCCACGAGCCCCTGGATCCGTCCCTGCTGCTGGAGGCGCCGGAGCTCCCCTACCACGCCGGGGCCCAGCGCTTCCGACGCCGCGATCTCCCGATCCTGACCGGGGAGACGCTCTCGATCCTGGACGCCACGCTCAACATCGCCGCTCCCACCCTGGGCGGGGCGCTCTTCCTGTGGACCTGGCTCCGCCAGAGCCGCCGGCGTCGGCGCGAGACCAGCTTCAAGGCCTACGTGCGGCGCGTCAACGAGATCGAGCGCGAGGCCCTGACCATCGAGCGGGCCGACCACACGCCCATCGAGCGCCTGATCGACCTGCAGCGCGACCTGACCGAGATGAAGACCGAGGCCATGGAGCGCTTCGCCCGGGGCGAGGTGCAGGACAAGGAGGTGCTCACCGGCTTCGTCTCGCTGGTGAAGGACGCCCGCGACTACGTCACGCGCCTGATCGCGCAGGAGCGGGCCCTGCGCCGGGCCCGCCGGCCCGGGCCGCCCATCGCGCGGACCGGCTCAGTCTGAGGGGGCCTCGAAGACGCCGGCCTCCGGGTGGAAGGCCGACCAGGCGAACCAGTAGCCCTCCACGACCTCCACGTCGCCGGGCACCTCGACCCGGAAGACCTGGAGCTCCGGGTCGTAGGCCACCGAGACGGCCCGACCCTCGAAGTCCTCCCGCACCGCGCCCCCGGCCCGCACCAGCTCCCGGGCGGGGTAGCCGCGCGCCGCGCCGCCCGCGATGCGCAGTCCCACGGTCGGCGACTTCGGGTGGTAGCGCCGGTCGTAGTCCACCGGGACGAGCAGGCGCTCGCTGAGCGGATAGTCGCCGTAGGGCGAGCTGCCGTAGGGACGCGCGTGCCCGGTGTCTCGCGACAGCACGGTCGTCTGCGGATGCGCCCGGCGCCACTGCCCCCAGGTCTGCACGCGCGAGGGGAGGAGCGTCAGGCGCTGTCGCTCGGAGGGGCCGGTGACGGCGGGAGCGGTTATCTGCGGCCACAGGCTCTCGGTCTCCCGGTCGTAGAGCATCAGGCCCGAGCGGTAGAGCAGCCCCGAGACGCCGAAGCTGCGCTCGCGGCCCGCGACACGCCGGTCGAAGACCAGGCCGGTGCCGCAGAGCGGGCAGTAGCTGACCACCAGGGGGCGACCGCCCACGGTGTCGTTCGCCAGCTCGTGGTGCTCCAGGATCGGCAGCGGATAGGCCCGCGCCTCGCCGCCCTGCGAGACGCCGATCACGTAGACGTCGTCGGGCCAGGAGGCCGAGGCCGCGGCCTCGGCCTCGGGCCCGTCGAGGGCCGGGATGCCATCCCGGGGCGGGCCGCCGCTGCGGATCTCGCGCACGTCGATGCTGCGGGAGGCGAGCTCGAATCCGTTGGCGCGCTCCGCGGCTGCGGGCTCGGGGGGCTGGGCGCCGGCAGCTCCGGCCAGCATCAGCGCGGCCGCCGCGGCCAGGGGCCGCGCGGCGCGCGCCACCCAGCCGGCGCGGTGGCTCAGGTGGACTCGGGCCTCGCGTCCAGCTCGCGGGAGATGGCGTCCGGAATCTCTCGGCGTCGCGGCGGCGCTCATCTCGCGGAAGCCTCCGAAGCCGCTAGGGTGGCGGCTCCCGAGGAGGTGGGCCATGCCGGCCGTGCTCGAGCTGCCCAGAGAGGCACCCCACGTCGCGCTGGTGACGATCGATCGTCCCGAGCGGGCGAACTCCCTCGACCCGCGCACGCTCTGCGACCTGGCCGAGGCCTGGCGGCGCATCGCGGCCGACCCGGAGATCCGCTGCGCGGTCCTGACCGGCGCCGGCGACCGGGTCTTCTGCTCGGGCATGGACATGCGCACGACGATCCCCGCCTCCCAGCGCCTGGCGCGCGGCGAGCGCGTGGAGCCCGAGGACTTCGAGGGCCTGCGAGCCGTCCAGACCGCCCTGCTGGCGGGCTTCGATCTCGAGACGCCGCTCGTCTGCGCGATCAACGGCCACGCGCGCGCCGGGGGCTTCGACCTGATGCTGGCCAGCGAGATCCGCTTCGCCGTGCCGCACGCGACCTTCGCGCTGGAGGAGGTGGCGCTCGGGCTCTACCCGACGGGCAACGCCACGGTGCTGCTGCCGCGCCAGGTCGGCTGGGTCCACGCCCACGAGCTGCTCCTCAGCGCCCAGCCGATCGACGCCGATCGCGCCCTGGAGATCGGACTGGTGAATCGCCTGGTGGCTCCCGAGGCGCTCCTCGAAGCCGCCCTGGAGACGGCCGACCGCATCGCCCGCAATGCGCCGCTGGCCGTGCGCGAGACGCGCCGGGGGGTTCGCGAGCTGCTGGCGTTGCCGCTGCCGGAGGCCTATCGCCGTCAGGAGGAGATCGGGCGGCCGCTGCGCAGAACCGAGGACGCCGCCGAGGCCACCCGAGCGTTTGCGGAGAAGCGCCCGCCCCGGTGGCGCGGTCGCTAGGAGGAGTGCCCGCGTGAGCGAGGAGCAGGGCTGGCGTCCGCCGGGGGCGCTTCGCTGGGCCACGCCCGAGCCCGGACGCCTGGTCGGGAAGGGGCACCCCGCTGGCGACTTCCTCGAAGCGCATCGCTGGGACGTGCTCGAGGAGCGGGACGGCTACCTGCGCATCGGCGTTCACCTGCCCGAGCACGTCAAGAACCCGCTCGGCCAGCTCTTCGGCGGCTTCACGCCCACCTACGTCGACTTCGTGGCGCTGTTCACGGTGCGGGCCGGGAGCGACCGCAGCCGGGGGATCTGGCGGGGCTGGCTGGCCACCACGAACATGCGCATCGACTACTTCGAGCCGGTGAAGAGCCCCCGCTTCGAGATCGAGAGCCGTCTGGTCAAGCGCCGCGGTCGCACCTGCTTCGTGGAGACGCGCTTCCTCGAGAGCGGCGCAGAGCTCGCGGTCTTCGCCCTCACCACCCTGCGCGAGGTGCCCCTCGACCGCTCCCTGGGAGACGCCTGACGCCCCGGCCTTCCGTCGCGATCCGGCAGAATCGGACCTCGACACCTTGAAGGGACGTAGGCGTAGGAGTAGCTTCGCCCCGTCGCACTCCATCGGCGACGCGGAGCCCCCGGTGGCCAGCATCCACAGTGTCCTGGGTCCCCTCGACAGCTCGGAGCTCGGCTTCACGCTGATGCACGAGCACATCCTGGTCGCCAACTGGTCGATGCGCCAGGCCTTCGAGGACTGGTACGTGCGCGAGGAGCACGTGCCCCGTGCCGTCGAGGAGCTGCGCTCGGCGCGCGAGCGCGGGGTGCGCAGCCTCGTAGACCTGACCGCCATCAACCTCGGGCGCGACATCGAGGTGATCCGCGAGGTCGCCGAGCGCGCCGAGGTGCAGGTGATCGCCGCCACCGGCCTCTACTGGACCGAGGAGCCCTGGCTCTTGGGCTGGGACGCGGACCGGCTCGCGGAGCTCTTCGTGCGCGACATCGAGAAGGGAATCCAGGGGACGGGCATCCGCGCCGGCATCCTCAAGTGCGCGACCGACCACTTCGGCCTGACGCCGAACAACGAGAAGCTGCTGCGGGCGACGGCGCGGGCGCACCGGGCCACGGGCGTTCCGATCAGCACCCACACCTCGGCCGAGCACCGGGTCGGGCGGGTCCAGCAGGAGATCTTCCGCGACGAGGGCGTCGATCTCTCCCGGGTCGTGATCGGCCACTGCGGCGACAGCACCGATCTCGACTACCTCGAGCAGATCCTCGCCGGCGGCAGCACCCTCGGCATGGACCGCTTCGGCCTCGACATCCTGCTCCCCACCGAGCAGCGCATCAGCACCCTGATGGAGCTCTGTCGCCGCGGTCATGCCGAGCGCATGGTGCTCTCCCACGACGCCTGCTGTCACATCGACTTCGGCCCGCCCGGCCTGCTGCAGGCCGCGGCGCCCCGCTGGAACTTCCGCCACATCTGTGACGACGTGATCCCGGCGCTGCGCGACCAGGGCCTGGACGAGGCTGCGCTGCACGCACTGACCGTCGGCAACCCCCGCCGGATCTTCGAGCGACAGGGCTCCTACTAGGCCGCGCGCCCGCGTAGGGAACCGGGAGGAATCGATGCTCTACCGAATCCGAGTTGGCTGGCTGGCGCTCCTGGCGGCCGGGACGGCCAGCCTCGCCTGCTTCAACGACGGTGGCGACGACGTCTACATCAAGGGCGGGACCGCGCGCCTCGCCCTGGTGATCGAGGCCGACCGCAGCGACGTCGACGCGACCCACTTCCTGCTCGACACCGCGACCGGCGACCTCTGGTGCCTGGAGGCCGGCGGCCAGGGGCCGGGCCGGTGGCGGCGCCTGGCGGAGGGGCCCGCAGACCTCCGGGAACTCGAGCTCGACGACCTGCTGCCCGGCCACGGCTCCGAAGAGGAGGAGGCCATCTGATCCAGCGGCGGGCCCGACGGGATGCCGTCGACTGGCTCACCGGCCTGTTCGAGGGCGTCGGCGGCTGGTCCTACGACCATCGCTGGGTGGTGCTGGGCATCTGCGCCCTGCTGCTGGTCGGGAGCGGCGCGCTGGCCTCGCGCGTGCGCTTCGACTCGAGCTTCGAGGCCTTCTTCGACACCGGCGACCCGACCTACGCGGCCTACCAGCGCTACCGGGAGGACTTCGGCTCCGACGAGGTCTCCTACCTCGTCTACGAGGCCCCCGGACGGACGCACGGCGTCTTCGACCTGGAGGTCATGCGCGCCATCTGGGAGCTCACCGAGGCCCTGGAGAGCGAGGTGCCCTTCGTCGACGAGGTGACGAGCCTCGCGAACGCCGAGTACGTGGAGGGCGTGGAGGAGGGCCTCGAGGTCTATCCCCTGCTCGAGGATCCGCCCGAGAGCCAGGCCGAGCTGCTGACGATCCGGGACAAGGTGCTGCGCAAGCCCCTCTACGTGGGCGGTCTGGTCAGCGCCGACGCCCGCTACGGGGCGATCACCCTCGAGATGGACCGCTCCAGCGTCGATCCCCTGGACGAGATCCGCTTCGACCCCCAGGCAGGCGACGGCCTCGACAACCTCTATCCCCAGGTCAGCCACCGGGCCATCGAGGAGATCCTGGCCCGCTACGAGGCCACGGGGATCCGCTTCTACCACACGGGTGACGTGCCGCTCAACGCCTTCTTCAACGAGATCTCGGCCAGCGAAGGGGCGCGGCTGGCCGGCGTCACGGCGCTCGTCATCTCGCTCCTGCTGCTCGCCTTCTTCCGAAGCCTCCTCGGAGTGCTCGGCCCGGTGCTGGTGGTGGGGCTGGCGCTGGTGGTCACTCAGGGCGTCGTGGGCTGGATCGGCTGGGAGCTGGACTTCATGTACCAGATGCTGCCGACCCTGGTGATCACCGTGGGGGTCGCGGACGCGGTGCACATCATCGCCGAGTTCCGGGCCTTCCACGCCGAGCTGGGCGATCGCCGGGAGGCGGCGCGCCGCACCCTCTCCCTGGTCGGAACGCCCTGCCTGCTGACCAGCCTGACCACGGCGGCCGGCTTCGCCTCGATGTCGATTGCGCCGGTCAAGGCGATCGCCCACTTCGCCGTCTACAGTGCCGTCGGCGTGCTGGCGGCCTTCCTGCTCACCGTCACCCTGCTCTTCGTGCTGCTCTCGCTCGGACCGCGCCGCCCGCCGCGTCGCGCCAGCGAGGTGGAGATCGCCCGGGCCAAGGGCGGTCGGGCCATCCAGGCGCTGCTCTCGGGGCTCACGGACACCGTGCTCCGCCACCGGCGGGCCATCCTGGCCGTCTCCGCGGGCGTCTTCCTGCTGGCACTGCCCGGGATCGCCCAGCTGCGCGTCGAGTCCAACTACATCCACGAGTTCCGCGAGAGCCATCCGGTACGTCGGGCGACCGAGGTCGCCGACCGGGTCATGGGCGGCACCATGAACCTGGTCTACCTCTTCGACGGCGAGGAGCCCGACGGCGTCAAGCAGCCCGCCCTCTTGCGCGACCTGGATGCCCTGCAGAGCGCGGCCGACGGCTACCCCGCCGTGCGCAAGACCTACTCGCTGGGCGATCTGCTGAAGGACATCAACCGCTCCTTCCACGCCGAGGACGAGGCCTACTACGTCCTTCCGGAGCGCCGGGATCTGGTCGCCCAGTACCTGCTGGTCTACGAGATCTCGGGCGGCGACGAGATCTCGAGCTACGTCTCCAGCGACTACGCCCGCGCCAACCTGGAGCTGCGTTTCCAGGCCGTCGAGACCAGTCGCATGGAGGCCATCGCCGACGCGCTGGAGAGCGAGCTGGCCTCCCGCCCGGAGGGGGCTGCCCCGGTCTACCGCACCGGGGTCGGCGCCCTCTGGCTGCGGCTCCAGGACTTCATCACCGCCAGCCAGATTCGGGGCTTCACGGTGGCCTTCGCGGTGATCGCGCTGCTGCTCTGCTTCATCTTCCGCTCCGTGAAGACGGGGATGATCGCCATGGTTCCGAACCTGGCGCCGGTGGTCCTGACCCTGGGCGGCATGGGCTGGCTGGGCGTGCCGCTGGACTACGCCAAGCTGCTGATCGGCAGCGTCGCCATCGGCATCTCCGTCGACGACACCATCCATCACGTGACGCGCTTCCATCTCGAATTCAAGCGCCGCGGCCGTTATCTGGAGGCCCTGCGCGCCGCGAACCGCGACGTGGGCCGCGCGCTGCTGATCACCTCGGTGGTGCTGGTGGCGGGCTTCCTGGTCTTCCTGCTCGGCAGCCTGGCCTCCACGGCGGCCTTCGGGGCCCTGCTGGCGACCACGGTCGCAGTGGCCCTGATCGCAGACCTGCTGCTGATGCCCGCCCTGGTGCTGACCTTCCGGCCCTTCGGGCCGGAGCGGGAGCGGCCGGCCTCAGCGGAAGCGGCGCAGGGGCCAGAAGCTGGCGGCCTGCAGCACGGCGGCCAGCACGAAGAAGGCGTGGTACACGGCTAGCCGCGACTCGCTGGTCTCGAGGGCCCGCTCGAGCAGGGCGCCCACCGCCAGCGGGGCGAGGCCGCCGAGCACGTGGCTCGCTACCTGCGCCACCACCAGCAGGCGCGCCGGCGCCTCGGCGGGCGCGATGCCGAAGAGCACGTGGGTGTCGGCGACGCCGAATCCCGCGCCCAGGGCGTAGAAGGCGAAGAAGAAGGCGATGGCGCCCAGCAGGCTCGCCGTTCCCGGCTCCCGAATCGCGAGCAGCGGCAGGATCAGCAGGCCCATGCCGATGGCCGTCACGCGGAACATCGGGGCGGGGCCGAAGCGATCGACCCAGCGGCCGGAGAGGTAGAGCGTGGCCAGGCCGCCGGCGTAGAAGGCCACGGTCGTGTAGAGCAGGTCCTCGTCGGAGAAGCCGATTTCGCGCCTCAGCATCACCAGGGTGAAGGGCATCACAGAGGCGAAGACCGCCCGGAACCAGATGCTGCCGATCAGGTAGCGGCGCAGGTCCGCGTGCTCGCGCAGCAGGGCCAGGGCCTGGCGCATGCGGATCGTCTCGCCCGTCCGCTCGCTGCGCTCGGGAAGCCGGGCGATCAGGGCGATGCGGGCCAGGCCGCAGGTCCAGCCCCCGAGGAAGAGCAGGCCGAAGCCCCCCGGGCTCTGCTCCAGCCAGCGCTGGGCGGCCAGGTAGTAGAAGATCAGCGCCAGGTGCCAGCCGGTGCGCAGCAGGCCGAAGAAGCGGCCCGTCGCCTCGGGCTCGACGAAGCCGCGCAGCATCGAAAACCAGACGGTCTGGGCCACGTTCAGCCCCACCGCCACCAGCGCGAAGCTGGCCAGCGCGATCCCGACCGCGTGGGGGCTGGCGGCGAGCGAGTCGAAGAAGAGCAGGGGCAGGGCGCCGCCGATGGCGATCAGCTGGCCCAGGACCAGGATGTGCCGCTTCGAGACGTGCGCCACGGCGCGCAGCAGCGGCAGCTGCAGCAGCTGGAAGCCGTAGATGAGGGCCGTCTGCAGCCCCACGGCCGTCTCGCTGGCGCCCAGGTGGACCAGTGCCAGCCAGGGCAGCTGCTGCGTGAAGACCATGTAGAAGGTCATGCCCGCAGGGTGGC
The DNA here is from genome assembly GCA_964649065.1 of uncultured Spirochaetales bacterium. Lineage (GTDB taxonomy): Bacteria > Myxococcota_A > UBA9160 > UBA9160 > SMWR01 > CAZYOL01. Next base: position 6,399 of record CAZYOL010000019.1, on the reverse strand, counting down.
TCGCGATGGCGAGGCGCCTGCCGCGCGCACGCTCGGCGGGGGAGAGCGGTTGGGACATGAGGCGGGGGAGAATATCCTGGATGGTCCCAGCCGGAGGCCGAGTGCGCGCAGAGAAGGCTTCGCCGTGACGGCCGCCGGGACCGGGAGCAGGCGCGTCCCCTCGCTGGGGGCCATCGCCCTCTTCAGCTCGCCCTCGGCCGGCTACGGCTTCGCCTTCTTCCTGGTCACCCTCTACCTGCTCAAGTTCTCTACGGACGTGCTGCTCCTGTCGCCCGAGTCGGTCGGCGTGGTCCTCAGCCTGGCCAAGCTCTGGGACGCGGTGAGCGACCCCGTGGCCGGCCACCTCTCGGACCGGACGCGCTCCCGTTGGGGGCGGCGCCGGATCTGGCTGCTGCTCGCGCTGCTGCCGCTGGCCATCGGCCTCTGGATGATGTGGTCGCCCCCCGGCCTGCTCGAGGGCCCCTACCTGCTCGGCTGGATGGCCTTCGGCGTCTTCAGCTTCTACACGGCCACGACCATGTTCCTGGTGCCCCACGAGTCTCTGGTGGCCGAGCTCAGCACCGGGCACCACGAGCGCACGCTGCTCTTCGGCGTCCGGCACGGCGTGGCCACGGCCGGCACCGCGCTGGCCGTCGTGGCGCTGCAGGCGCTGACCGACGCGACGGATCCCCGCGCCCTCGCCCCGCGCATCGCCATTGCCGTGGGGGTCGCGACCGCGCTGCTCACCCTCGCCTCGGTGTTCGCGGTCCGGGAGCCCGAGGAGCACCAGGGTCGGGGAGGAGTCCACCTGCTGGCCGCCTTTCGCGACGTGCTGCGCAATCCCCACGCGGCTCTGCTGCTGCTGGTCTTCTTCATCGAGAACTTCGGGACCGCGGTGCTCGGCGTCCTCACGCCCTACGCCATGCAGTACGTCCTCGGCATGTCCGACCGCACCGGCTGGTTCATCGGGATCTACTTCGTGCCCGCCCTGCTCTCCATCCCGCTCTGGATCCGGCTCTCGGCCCGCGTCGGGAAGAAGCAGCTCTGGCTCTTCTCCATGGCCCTGCTCAGCCTGGCCTTCGGGGGCCTCTTCTTCGTGCGCGAGGGCGACGAGCTGCTCGTCTACGCGCTCGGGGCGCTGGCCGGGCTGGGCGGCGGCTGCGGGCAGGTGGTGGCCCCCTCGATCCAGGCCGACATCATCGACTACGACGAGCTGCGCACCGGGGAGCGCAAGGAGGGCATGTACTTCGCCGTCTGGAACTTCGTGCGCAAGGCGGCTCAGGGCCTGACCATCGCGGGCGCCGGCTTCATGCTCGCCGCGGTGGGCTACCAGGCCAACGTCGAGCAGAGCGAGACCGCGAAGCTCGGCATAAGGCTGCTCTTCGGCGGGCTGCCGGGCATCTGCTTCGCCCTCGGTACACTGCTCTTCCTGCGCTTCCGCCTGGACGAGCGGGAGCACCGGGAGATCCGGCGCGTCCTGGACGAGCGCGCCGCCGAGCGCGCGGCGCGCTCGGCCCGAGAGGGAGGCGGCGACCGGGCATGAGCGGGGGGGACGGGTCGGAATTCAGCGTCGGCATCACCCCCTGGCTCGACGACTGGGACGGCGTCGCGGACACCCTGGTGCGTCAGGGGAGCGAGGCCGAGTCCATGGGCTTCCACTCCTTCTGGCTCCCGGAGAGTCACTTCAGCGGGCGCAGCTCCAATCCGGCTCCGCTGCTGCGCCTGGCCGCCCTGGCCGCGCGCACCGAGCGCATCGCCCTGGGAACCACCTCCTACCTGCTCCCCGTGCGGCACCCGATCCAGGTCGCCGAGGAGGTGGCGGTGCTCGACCGGCTCTCGCGGGGACGGGTGATCCTCGGCGTCGGGCGCGGCTTCCGCAGCGCCCTCTTCGCCGCCTTCGACGTGCCCCGGGCCGAGAAACGCGATCGCTTCGAGGCCGCCGTCGAGGTCATGCGCAACGCCTGGCGGGGCATGCCGGTGGCGCGCGATCCCGAGTCCGGCGGCGAGGGGCCCACGGCCGTGGTGCTGGCGCCGCTTCCCCTCCAGCAGCCGCATCCCCCGGTCTGGGTGGCGGCCTTCGGGCCGAAGGCGCTGGAACAGGCGGGTCGGCTGGGCCTTCCCTACTTCGCCTCGCCCATCGAGACGCTGGAGTCGCTGGAGAAGAACTACGCCAGACATCGGGAGGCCCTGCCCGAAGGCGGGGCGGCGGGGCTCCCGGTGCCGGTGATTCGCAGCGTCTTCTGCAGCCGCGACGTCGCGACCCTGGCCCGCGCGCACGCGGCCCTGAAGCGTCAGGCCGCCGCCCTGGCGCGCGCCTCGCTCGGCAGCCTGCGACGCAATGTCGGGGCCGAGGTCGACGACTGGGCCGTGGTGGGGGAGCCCGCCGCGGTGGCCGACCGGCTCGCCCTGTACCGCGAGCGCCTGGGCATGACCCACCTGGTGGTGCGCGCCCACCTGCCCGGCGTGGAGCAGCGCGACCTGGACGCCTCCGTGGAGCTGGTGGCGGAGACGCTGCTCTGAGGGACGAAGCAGGACGGGGCCGGCGAGAGCGGTCTCGCCGGCCCCGTCGCGCGCTGGCGCCGCGCGCCTAGTCCTCGAGCTCCCGCTCGACGCTCTTCTCGTAGGTCACCACCGAGCCGTCCGGGCGGGTCACCGTGGTGACCGCCTCGCGACCGGAGTCGGTGCGCAGCACCTCGGTGTTGCGGCTCGCGGTGCTTCCCTCGGGTCCCACCCACTCGACCGTCTTGCCGGCGCTGCCGGCGTCCCGGTCGACGCTCACCGTCGCGTCGCGGGTGGCCTGCCGACCCTCCGCTCCGGTGAAGGTGCTCGAGCGGGTGTAGCCGTCCTCGGTGCGCCGGGTGGCGTCCGAGCGGGTCCGCATCGCGCCGTCCCGCCCGACCCACTGCACCTCGCGATCCCGGGTGCCGGCCTCGCGGTCCACGACGACTTCGGCGTCCCGGGTGGCCTGGCGGCCCTGGGCATCGGTCCAGGTCGTGCTCTTGCGATAGCCGTCTCCGGTGCGCACGGCCTCGACGTCCTTGCTCCGCGTGCGGCCGGCCGGGCCGGTGCGCTCCCGGCGGCTCTCGAAGCTGCCGCCGCCGCGCTTCCAGCTGCGATTCTGCGACCAGGTCTGCTGGCCACCCTGGGGGCCCGTACGGGTCACCTGCTTGGAGCTGTTCCCCGAGCGCGCCCGCTTGCCCTGGGCCCAGGCGTCGCCCTCGACCACCAGCAGGGCCAGGGCCAGGGCACTGAAGACACTCAGCAATCGAAACATCGTCCGCATCTCGAATCTCCTCTCACGGCGCCCGGCGCTTCCGGCCGCTCGTTCCCTTCAACCCCCCTGGATCGGAAGGGTTTCGCGGGGAGCTGAGGGGGGATGGCCTCGGCCCCTCCGCTGCCGAGCGGGCAGCGCGGCCCCGCCGGGCTAGAACTCTCGCGTGGCAGTGTCCGTCCTGACCCTGAACCTCTGGCACGACGCCGGTCCCTACGAGCGGCGCCGGCAGCTGATCCGACGCTGGATCGACGAGCTGGATCCCGACCTGATCGGCTTTCAGGAGGCCCTGCGAGGGCCCGGACTCGACCAGGTGGAAGAGCTGCTCGACGGACGCGGCGGGCACCTCGCCTACGGGGTCGCCTCGCCCGGCTGGCGCGGGGAGCTGGACTTCGGCAACGCCGTGGCCAGTCGCTGGCCGGTCCTGGACCGGGAGGTGCTGCGCCTGCCCGGCACCGAGGCCGGCGAGCGCCGGGCCGCCCTGTCCGTGACGCTGGACGCGCCCGGGGGGCCGTTGGCCCTCACCTGCACCCACCTCAGCTGGCGGCCGCAGCAGGGCTGGCTGCGCGAGCGCCAGATCGCGGCGGTGTGCGCGCTGGCGCGGCGGCGGGCGCCTGCGGCCGGCTTTCCCCCGGTGCTGGTCGGAGACCTCAACGCCGAGCCCGACTCGGCCGAGATCCGCTACGCCACCGGCCTGCAGTCCCTGGGCGGGCGCAGCGTGGCCTTCCGCGACGCCTGGCGCATGGCCGGAGACGGCGGCCCGGGCTTCACCTGGTCGAACCGCAACCGCTACGCCCGGGCCGGCTTCGAGCCCGACCGCCGCATCGACTACGTCCTCGTCGGTCCGGCGCGGCGGGGGGGGGTCGGGCAGGTGCTGCGCTGCCGCGTGGTCTGCGACCGGGCCGAGGACGACGTCTGGCCGACCGACCATTTCGGTGTGTACGCCGAGCTGGCCAGCGAGGAGGGCGAGGCGTGAGCTGCCAGGCGGTCGTCGTCTCCGGCTACCTCGGCGCGGGCAAGACCAGCCTGGTCCGGCACCTGCTCGAGGAGGCCCGCCGCCAGGGCGTGCGCGCGGCGGTGGTCTCGAACGAGTTCGGCGAGCTCGGTATCGACGCGGCCCTGCTGGCCGACAGCGCCGAGGGCTACGTCGAGATCGAGGGCGGCTGCGTCTGCTGCCGGCTCTCCGGCGAGCTGATCGCGACCCTGGAGACGCTCCACCAGCGCCTCGCTCCCGAGCGGGTGATCGTCGAGACCTCGGGGGCCGCACTGCCCTTCGAGACCCAGCTGAGCTTCTGGCGCGACCCGGTGGCGCGCTGGATCGCCGACGACGTGGCCGTCGTGGTGGTCAGCGCCGAGCAAGTGCTCCAGCAGCGCGACCTCGACGAGACCTTCGAGCAGCAGGTCTCGTCGGCCGATCTCCTGGTCCTCTCGAAGACCGACCTCGTGGGCGCCGAGGCCCTGCCGGGCATCGAGGCTCGGCTCCGGGAGATCGAGCCGGAGGCTCCGATCGTCCCGGCCGTGCACGGCGGGCTGGACTCCGCGCTGCTCTTCCCGCCCGATCTCGACGGCCTGCGCGCCCGGCGGCGCAACGCGGAGCCGGAGCTCCCGCCCCACGACCACGCGCAGCTCCGCACCGAGGTGCTGGAGGCGCCCCCGGGCCTGTCTCCCGAGGCCCTGCAGCAGTGGCTGGGCACGCTCGGCTCTCTGCGCGTCAAGGGCTTCGCCGCGACCTCGGAAGGTCTGCGGCTGGTGCAGGGAGTGGGTCCCCGCGTCGAGCTCAGCGCCCCGGCGACCCCGCCGCCCCCGCACCTGGTGGGACGCCTGGTCGTCATTCGCCGGCCTGCGGCGCGGCCCGCCCAGGGCTCGGACTAGCTCGCCTCGCGGCGCGAGCGCTCGGCGTCGCCGCCCGGCTCCCCGCTCTCCTCGAGCTCGTCCCCCAGGTCGAGATCTGCCGGACCGAGCGCGCCCGGATCCTCTCCCGACTCCGGCGCGCCGATCGTCGCCGCCAGCAGCGGGTCGTCGAGGCCCCGTCCCAGGGCCGGGCTGCCCTCCGGACACAGCTCGCGGGCTCCGCCGGCCAGATGGCCGTACAGATCGGTGTAGTGCTCGGTGAGCGAGCGGAACAGCTCCGAGGTCTTCACGAAGTGCTTCTCGACGCTCGACCGGTAGCCGTCGCTCTCCCGCTGGAGCTCGTCGAGCTCGCCCCGCAGCTCGGCCAGCTCGGCCTCGAGGGCCTGCTCCCGGCGCTGGGCCGAGCGATCGGGCCGGCGCAGCGCGTAGCCGATTCCGATGCCCACCAGCAGCCCGGCGGCGGCGAAGACGACGATCTGTACGATCACGGAATCCATGGGCTCTCCTCGTCCAGCCCCGACTGTAGCCCAGCCGCAGGCCTCCGATCGACGCCGCGGGCGGCCGATAGGGCGGGCGGGGGAGGCGCTCTCGGGGGCCGGCGGGGTGGGCCCGGGGCGGCGACTCCGACACGCCGCGGAGGGAGATCATGTCGAATGCCTACGAGTCCTCCTTCGAGGACGGGGAGCGGCACACCGCGAACATCGGCGTCTACCTGGTCCTCACGCTGCTCAGCTGCGGCCTCTTCAATCTCTACTGGAACTACCGGCAGATGGAGACCTGCAACGAGCTGCTCGGTCGTCGCGAGTTCAGCTTCGTGGTCTGGCTGCTCCTGACCGTGTTGACCTGCGGTCTCTACCACCTCTACTACCAGTACAAGATGGGCGTGGCCATCAACGAGATCCAGGACGAGTGCGGTCGCCTGGTCACCGACGGGCTGCCGATCCTCTCGGTCGTGACGGCGCTGCTGGGTGCGGGGATCGTGGCCGATTGCATCCACCAGCATGAGCTCAACAAGCTCTTCCACGACTAGCCGCCCGCTGCGGCGCGCCCTGCCGCTCGCGACGGGTCTCGCGCTCGCGGCCGGCGTCTTCCTCGCCCATGCCGGCCTCGGCATCGACGTGGTGGCGCGGCTGCCCGACGTGATCTTGTGTCCATTCCGCTGGCTCACGGGGATCGACTGCCCCGGCTGTGGCATGACGCGGGCCCTGCTGCGCCTGGCGCAGCTGCGCGTCCACGAGGCCCTGGCCCTGCACCCGCTGGCGCCGCTGCTCGTCGCGGGCCTGGGCTGGGCCGCGCTG
>CAZYOL010000018.1:0-36386 GCA_964649065.1 uncultured Spirochaetales bacterium | reverse complement strand
CGTCCCGCCGCGCCGCCGCCGGTGCCGCGGCGCCCGCGGCGCTGGGCCGCCGCCGCCGCCCTGCTCGCCGCCCTGGCCCTGGGCCTGTGGGAGCACCAGCGCGGCGGACCCGCCCGCGACGCGCTCGCGTCGCTGCTGGGCCGCAGCGCGCCCCTCGAGGCAGCGGCTCCGGAGATCCCCGCCGAGGAGGCCCGGCACGCCCAGCGGTAGCCGCGGCGCCGAGGCGGTGGCTGGGGTACATCGCGGGGATGGCGCGCCCGCGAGGCCGAGAGGAGCAGCTCCGCCTGCTGAGCCGCGGCCTGGCCCTGGCGCTCGGGGCCATCGCGGGCACCCAGGTCTACGCCCGGGGCGGGGGCAGCGCGGCCGCCTGGGCCGTGGGCGGGGCCATCTTCGTGGCGGCGCTGCTGCTGCTGGGCCGCCTTCAGCCTCGCAAGCGGCCCGGGCTCTCGGAGCCGCCGGGGCCTCCGGCTCCCCGATCCAGGCGAGCGCCTCGGCGCTCCCGACGCGTCCTGACCGATTCCATGAGCCGGCGGCCGTGAGCTCGCCGGCCGCGCGACGGTGGCCGTCAGGCTTCCAGGCGCCCCAGCTTGCGCTGCAGGCCGCGGACGGCGTCGTTGGCGATCCAGGCGAAGGCCAGCTGGAGCGGGGCGTCGAACCAGCGCCGCCAGCCCTTCAGCTCGAGCCGAGCGTGGTAGCGGATGCGGGTCCCCCCGCGCTCGGGCTCGAAGTGGATGGTGTCCACGGAGCGCAGCACCGAGCTGTCGGCCTCGAGCACGACCCGCTTGGGCGGGTCGATGGCCGTGATGCGGTAGACCAGCTCGGTTCGCTGACCCAGGAAGGAGGCCACCACGCGAAATTCGCTGCCGACGGCCAGGGGCCCCTTGCTGAGCTTGCGCGCCTCGACAATGCCGGGATCCCACTCGGCGACGTTGTCGAAGTGGGCCAGGTACTCGAAGGTCGCCTCGGGCGAGCCGGGGACGTCGATGTCCTTGACGTAGTGGGCCATGGTCGAGCCTCCGGAGATTGATCCGAAGGTAGCCCGCGCTGGCTCGCTGCCGAGCGGCGCCAGGGGCGAGGGGAAGCGCCCCCGAATCCGCTCGAACGGGAACTCCGCTTCCGACCAGGAGCTGCTGGATCCGCTGCCGCGCCGCGCCGCCCGCGTTCCTCTCGCCGCCGCTCTGCGCCGCCCCTCGCCGACCGCTTGCTTCGGACGCCGGCGCCGCGGGCTTGAGGGCGGCTCGTGGGGTGGGCGGGGTTGCTACGCTGCCGCGTCCGTCCAGCCCGGGGGAGTCCTTGAGCGAGCTGATGCAGCGCCTGCGGGAGCTCGTCGCAGCCGGCGCCAGCGATGCGGTGTCGGCCCGCGACCCCGTCAACGAGCCGATGATCCGGCACTGGTGCGACGCGGTGGGCGACCGCAACCCGGTCTACACCGACCCGGAGCTCGCGGAGCGCTCGCTGCACGGCGGCATCGTGGCGCCGCCCACCATGCTCCAGGCCTGGACCATGCCGGGCCTGGCGCCGCGTCCCGAGGGCTCTGGCGGAGGCGCCACCCAGTCGCTGATCCAGCTCCTCGACGAGGCGGGCTTCACCTCGATCGTCGCCACCAACAGCCGCCAGGAGTACCGCCGCTACCTGCGCCCGGGCGACCGGCTCTCGGCCGAGATGAGCATCGCCGACGTCTCCGAGGAGAAGCAGACCGCCCTCGGTCGCGGACACTTCTTCACCCAGCGCATCACCTGGCTCGACCAGCAGGGCGAGGTGGTTGGGGTGATGGACTTCCGGATGCTCAAGTTCGCACCGAAGCAGGCAGCGGCAGCCGGGCCTGCCGGCGATCCCGCTGCGGCCCGTCCCCGGCGTCCGCGTCCCTCGACGAATGCGGACAGCGCCTTCTTCTGGGAAGGCCTCGCGCAGGGCGTGTTGCGGGTGCGACGCTGTCTCGGCTGCGGGGCCCTGAGCCACCCCCCGGAGCCCATGTGCAGCACCTGCCAGTCGCTCGACTGGGAGCCCATCGACCTCAGCGGGCGCGGCCGCATCTACAGCTACGTGGTCGCCCACCACCCGCCGATCCCGCCCTTCCGCTACCCCCACCCGATCGCCCTGGTGGAGCTGGAGGAGGGGCCGCGCGTCGTCGCCGAGCTGGTCGGGGTCGCGGCGGATGCCATCGAGATCGACGCGCCGGTCGAGGCCGTCTTCGAGCCGGCCGAGGAGGGCGACGACCTGGTGGTCCCGCGCTTCCGGCCGCGGGAGGCCGCGCGATGAGCTCGCCCCTGCAGACCCGCCGCTGGGAGGAGGTGGCGGTCGGGGACGAGCTGCCGGGCCTCGAGGTGGCCATCACGCCGACGCTGATCGTGGCCGGCGCCATCGCCTCGCGGGACTACCAGGAGGTGCACCACGACCGGGACCTGGCCGTCGCCCGCGGCTCGCAGGACATCTTCATGAACATCCTCACGACCAACGGCTGGGTCGGTCGCTTCGTGAGCGACTGGGCGGGCCCGGAGGCGCTGCTCCGGGTGGTGGACATCCGACTCGGCGCGCCGAACTACCCGGGCGACACCATGCGGCTCAGCGGACGCGTCACCGCCAAGTCGGAGGACGCGGAGGACCCCTGGGTCGAGATCGAGATCTCCGGGACGAACCGGCTCGGACCGCACGTGACCGGCCAGGTGCGGCTGGCCCTGCCGCAGGCCTCCTCGTGAGCGGGGCGAGCCCGCTGCGCGACGCCGCGGCCATCGTCGGCATCGGGGCCACCGAGTTCTCGAAGGACTCGGGCCGGACGGAGATGCGCCTGGCCGTGGAGGCCGTGAAGGCGGCCCTCGACGACGCCGGCCTGACTCCGGCCGACGTCGACGGCATGTGCACCTACACCATGGAGAACAACCCGGAGATCGACGTGCACCGGGCCCTCGGGGGCGAGGCCCTCAAGTTCTTCAGCCGCGTGCACTACGGCGGGGGCGCCGCCTGCGCTCCGATCCTGCAGGCGGCCCTGGCGATCCAGGCCGGGGTGGCCGAGGTGGTGGTCTGCTACCGGGCGATGAACGAGCGCTCCTGGCAGCGCTTCGGCTCCGGTGTCCAGGGGCAGGGCCGCAGCCCGGTGGCCGAGGCCGTGCACTTCTCCTGGTACGCGCCGGTGGGACTGCTGACGCCGGCCTCCTGGGTGGCGATGTCGGCCCAGCGCTATCTCCACGAGTACGGGGCCAGCACCGAGGACTTCGGCCGCGTCTCGGTGGCGGCGCGCCGGCACGCGGCGACCAACCCGGCCGCCTGGTTCTACGGCAAGCCCATCCGCCTGGAGGACCACCAGGCCTCGCGCTGGATCGTCGAGCCGCTGCGCCTGCTCGACTGCTGCCAGGAGAGCGACGGCGCCGTGGCGGTGGTCCTGACCCGTGCGGAGCGCGCGCGCGACCTGCGCCAGCCGCCCGCGCTGGTGCGCTCGGCCGCCCAGGGAGCCGTCTCCGGCACGCAGATGATGACCGGCTTCTACCGCGAGGCGATCAGCGACCTGCCGGAGATGGGCCTGGTGGCGCGGCAGCTCTACGAGGGCGCGGGCCTCGGGCCGAAGGACATCCAGACCGCCGTCGTCTACGACCACTTCACCCCCTTCGTGCTCACGCAGCTCGAGGAGTTCGGCTTCTGCGGCCGCGGCGAGGCCAAGGACTTCGTGCGCGACGGGAACGTCGAGCTGGGGGGCTCGCTGCCCATCAACACCCACGGCGGGCAGCTCGGAGAGGCCTACATCCACGGCATGAACGGCATCGCAGAGGGCGTGCGCCAGGTGCGCGGCAGCGCCGTCAACCAGGTCGAGGGCGTGGAGCACGTGCTGGTGACGGCCGGGACGGGCGTGCCGACCAGCGGGCTGATCCTCGGGCGCGACGCCTGAGCCGGCCGCCGGCACCGGACAGTGGAGCCCGCTCCACCGCGACCTATCGTAGGGCCAGGAGGAGGCCCCATGCCCAAGCCCACCGACGCGAGTGCCACCGTCGAGCCGCTGAAGGTCCTGCTGGCCGACAGCTACACCCTGTATCTGAAGACCCACAACTTCCACTGGAACGTGACGGGTCCGATGTTCACGACTCTTCACACCCTCTTCGAGACCCAGTACACGGAGCTGGCCCTGGCCGTCGACGAGATCGCCGAGCGCATCCGCTCCCTCGGCCACGTGGCGCCGGGCTCCTACGCAGAGTTCGGACAGCTGGCCACGGTGGAGGACGCCCGGGGCGTCCCCAAGGCGACCGACATGATCGCCCAGCTCGCGGCCGACCACGACACGGTCGTGAAGGCGGCCAAGGGCGTGGTCGAGGCCGCGGAGCAGGCCGGGGACCAGGCCACCGCCGACCTGGCCACGCGGCGCATCGACGTCTCGGAGAAGGCGGTCTGGATGCTGCGCAGCCACCTGGAGTAGCGTTCCCCCGTGGCCCGGCGGATCCACGACGTGGACTGGGCCCGCTGGCGGCCGGAGCAGCGGGCCACCCTGCTCTTCGTGATCCGCGACGGCAGCATCCTGCTGATCCACAAGAAGCGCGGCCTCGGCGCCGGCAAGGTGAACGGCCCCGGGGGACGCATCGAGCCCGGGGAGACGGCGCTTCAGTGCGCCGTGCGCGAGACCCGGGAGGAGCTGAGGATCGTCCCGACCGGGGTGCGCGAGTGCGGCGAGCTGCGCTTCCAGTTCACCGACGGCCTCTCGATCCACGGGGTGGTCTTCGCGGCGGACGGCTTCGAGGGGAGGCCGCAGGAGACGGAGGAGGCGCGCCCCTTCTGGAGCTCCCTGGACGCGATTCCCTTCGAGCGGATGTGGGCGGACGACGTGCTGTGGTTTCCCCACCTGCTCGGCGGACGCCGCTTCAGCGGTCGCTTCCTCTTCGAGGGCGACACCCTGCTCGATTACGAGCTCCAAGCCTCGGCGGCCAGCTCCGGGATGGACTCGAAGCTCGGGTGATCCCCGGCGTGCTCGAACTCGTGGGCCCAGACGATGGCACCGTCCCGCACCAGGAAGAGGCCCGGCATCATCCACAGGTCGCCGGAGCGCGGGCCCTGGCGGAAGCCCCTGGAGCGGGCGCGCCGTGCCGCCGACCAGACGCCGGGTCCGAACATCTCGCGCAGACCGCCGCGACCGATCCCGAAGGCCGCGTAGAGCTGCTTGTCCGGGTCGGCGATGGCACGGGCCTCCGGCCAGTGGCGGCGCATGAAGGCCCGACCCTCCAGCGGCGTGCCCTGGAAGAAGAAGATCACGCGCGGGAAGTCCGGCGAGCTCTCGCTCACGCGTCGCAGCTCGCCCACGGTCTCCCGGCAGAAGATGCAGCCGAAGTGGCGCAGGAAGACCAGCAGGGTCTCGCCCTCGGCCAGCTGGTCGGCCAGCGTGCCCGGCACGACGTTCACGCCGGAGACCAGCGAGTCGAGCAGCTCTCTCTCGAGGGGCAGCCTCACGACGGCAAGGTAGCCACCGACCCCTACGGAGCGACGATCACCTTGCCGTAGCTGCGTCGCGAGCCCAGCGCCTCCAGGGCGGCGGGCAGCTCCTCCAGCGGATAGCGACCGAAGATCACCGGCGAGATGCTCCCCTTGGCGTGCAGGTCGAAGAGGGCCTCGAAGGTCTCTGCGATCCGCTCGGGCTCGTTCGAGACGTAGGCTCCCCAGTGGAGGCCGACGATGGAGATGTTCTTGAGCAGGATGCGGTTGGCCTTCACCGAGGGAATCGTGCCGCTGGCGAATCCGATCACCAGCAGGCGACCGTTCCAGGCGATGCACTTGAGGGACTTGTCGAAGATCTCACCGCCCACCGAGTCGTAGATCACGTCGGCGCCCCGGCCCCCGGTCAGCTCCTTCACGCGCTCGACGAAGTCTTCGGCGCGGTAGTCGATGGCGTGCTCCGCTCCCTCGCGCAGGGCGATCTCGCACTTCTCGGAGCCGCCGGCGGTGGCGATCACCCGGGCGCCGAGGGCGGCCCCGATCTGGACCGCCGCGATGCCCACCCCGCCCGCCGCGGCGTGGACCAGCAGCGTCTCGCCGGCGCGCAGCTGGGCCCGCAGCACCAGACCGACATAGGAGGTCGGATAGATGATGGGGAGCGCCGCTCCCGCGTCGAAGCTCATGCCCTCGGGCAGCCGCCAGGTGCCGGCGGCGGGCGCGAGGGCCACCTCGGCGAAGGCCCCGAGCCCGCAGGAGGCGAGCACGCGATCGCCCGGCGCGTGCTGGGTGACACCCTCGCCGACGGCGCGAATCGTGCCCGCCGCCTCGGCCCCGGGAACGAAGGGGAAGGGGGGCTTCACCTGGTACTGGCCGCGCACCATCAGGATGTCGAAGAAGTTGCAGCCCGCGGCGGCGACGTCGATCGAGACCTGGCCGGGGCCGGGCTCCGGAGCCGGCACCTCCCGGACGCTCAGCTCCTTGGGCTCCATGAGTCGATCGACGACGACGGCTCGCATCTCTGGCACCTCCGCGAGGCGTGATTCTACACACCAGACCCGTGGGGTACACTCGCCTCCGATGGATGCCGAGGCGCTGAAGCGCGACGTCTGTGCGGCCGTCGACTCGATGCAGCAGGAGCTGCTGCGCATCTCCCGCGAGATCCACCGGCGGCCCGAGCTGGCCTTCGAGGAGCACCACGCCGCGGGGCTCCTGGTCGAGCTGCTGCGCCGGGCGGAGCTGCCCGTCGAGGCGGGTGCCTTCGGCCTGGAGACGGCCTTCTCCGCCGACGCCGGGCCCGCCGGGAGGCCCTGCGTGGCGGTCCTGGCCGAGTACGACGCGCTGCCCGAGATCGGTCACGCCTGCGGACACAACCTGATCGCCGTCTCCGGAGTCGGCGCCGGTCTGGCCCTGGCGAGCCTCGGCTCGCGACTGCCGGGGCGGGTGCGCATCCTGGGAACGCCCGCCGAGGAGCGCGGCGGCGGCAAGGAGCTGATGGCGCGCAACGGGGCCCTCGAAGGCGTGGATGCGGCGCTGATGATGCACCCGGCCAGCGTGAACCTGGTGAGCATGCCCTGCATCGCCATGTCCGAGGTGGAGGTCGTCTACACCGGTGTGGCGGCCCACGCGGCCGCCATGCCGGAGCGCGGCATCAACGCCCTCGACGGGCTGGTCACCGCCTACCAGGCGATCGCCGCCCTGCGCCAGCACATCCGCGCCACCGAGCGCATCCACGGCATCGTCACCGAGGGCGGCCATGCCCCCAACATCGTCCCCGAGCGGGCCGCGGGGCGCTTCTACGTGCGGGCCGCCAACGCCGCCGAGCTCGCCGAGCTGAAGCTCCGCGTCGAGGGCTGCTTCCGGGCCGGCGCCGAGGCCTCCGGAGCCAGCGCCTCGGTGAGCTGGGATCCGGTCGACTACCTCGACATCCGCTTCAACGACCCGCTGGCCCGGGCCTTCCAGCGCAACGCCGAGACCCTGGGCCGCGAGTTCTTCCCCTACGACAAGCTGCCTCCGGGCGTGCAGGGCAGCACGGACATGGGCAACGTGAGCCACCGGGTCCCCTCGATCCACCCGATGCTCGCGGCAGCTCCGCTGCACGTCACCATCCACAATCCGGAGTTCGCGAAGTGGGCGGGCTCGGAGCTCGGCGAGTCGGCGGCTCTCGACGGGGCCAAGGCCTTGGCGATGACCGCCATCGACTTCCTCACCGACCGCGAGCTGCGTCGCCGCGCGGCGGAGTCCTTCGCCGCGGCCGCCGGAGCGTGAGCGAGCGGCCCGCGGCCTCCGCGCTCCAGGAGATCCACCCGGAGGCCTGGGTCGCCCCGGGCGTTCAGCTCTACGGGCGCCTGTCCATCGCCGAGGGGGCCTCGCTGTGGCCCCAGGTGGTGGCCCGGGCCGAGTGCCAGGAGATCCGCATCGGCCGCATGACCAACGTGCAGGACTTCGTGATGATCCACGTCGGCTACGACGAGCCGACCCTGATCGGGGAGTTCTGCTCGATCACCCACCGCGCCATCGTGCACGGCTGCACGATCGGCGACGACAGCCTGGTCGGGCCGGGGGCGGTGATCATGGACGGCGCCGTGGTGGGGGCCGGCTCGATCGTCGCCGCCGGCGCGGTGATTCCCGAGGGTCGCAGCTTTCCGCCCCACTCGGTGCTCGCGGGCGTGCCGGCCAAGGTGATCGCCGAGCGCGACTGCTCGCGCGAGAACCGCCTCAACGCCTGGCTCTACCACCGCAACGCCGAAGCCTACCGCCGCGGCGAGCACCGGGTCTGGGACGGGCCGGAGCACCGCGCCTGGCTGCTGGCCAAGCGCGCCGAGGTGGAGGCCGACCGGGACCGCGAGCCGGGCTAGACGCGCCGGTCGCGGTCGCTCCAGAAGGGCTCGCGCAGCACCCGCTTGAGGATCTTGCCGGAGCCGGTGCGCGGCAGCTCGTCGCTGAAGGCGACGGAGCGCGGAATCTTGTAGCCCGCCAGGTGCTCGCGCGCGAAGTCGATCACCTGCCCTTCGCCGAGCTCCTCGCCCGGGCGCGGCACCACGACGGCGTGGACGCTCTCCCCCCATTCCTCGCTGGGAATGCCGAAGACCGCCACGTCGTAGATCTGCGGGTGCCGCTCCAGGGCCGCCTCGATCTCTGCGGGATAGATGTTCATGCCCCCGGAGATGATCATGTCCTTCTTGCGGTCGCAGATGAAGACGAAGCCCTCCTCGTCGAGGTAGGCCATGTCGCCGACGGTGTGGAAGTCGCCCCGGGCATCCTCCTCGAACTTGTCGTGGGCCTTGTAGTAGGTGTCGAAGACCGTCCGGCTGCGCACGAAGAGCTCGCCGACTCGGTGGGCCTCTTCGATGCGGCGGCCCTCGTCGTCGAAGAGCGCGATCTCCACGTGGGGGGCCGCCCGGCCGCAGGAGCCCGGCTTGCGCCGCTGGTCCGGCGGCGCCAGGATCGTGTTGACTCCGAGCTCCGTCGAGCCGTAGACCTCCCACAGCGAGTCCTCGCCGAAGTCCGCCATGTAGGCCTCCTTGAGCGCGAAGGACCAGGGCGCCGCGTTGGCCACCAGGATGCGCAGCGAGCGGGTGTCGTAGCGGCGCTTCACCTCCTCCGGGAGGTTGCAGACGCGACGGATCGGCGTGGGCGCGGAGAAGGTCGAGCTGACCTTCCAGCCCTCTACGAGGCGCAGCCAGTCCTCCGGGTCGAAGCGACGCTGCAGCACGACGGTGCTGCCCAGCCCCTGGGCGATCCACATGAAGCCCATGGGACCGGAGTGGTACAGGGGCCCCGTGGTGAGGTAGACGTCGTCGGGCCGGCAGCCGATCGTCCGCACCATGGCGCCCACCTGCTCCGGGTCGCCCAGGCCGCGGCGCAGGGCGCCCTTGGGCTTGCCCGTGGTTCCCGAGGTGTAGATCATCATGGCGGGCGCATCGCCCTCGGCCCCGGGCGCCAGGCCCGGCTCCGCGCGCTCGAGCAGCGCGTCCGCGTCGACGGCGCCGGGCCCGGGCTCGCCGTCGTAGACGAGCACGTGGCCGAGCTTCGGCGCCTGCTCCCGGATGCGCGCGAAGAGCGGAGCGAACTCGGCATCCACGTAGGCGGCGACGGCGTCGCAGTGATCGACCACGTAGGCCGCCTCCTCGGGCGTCAGCCGGTAGCTCACCGGGACGGCGGTCACCCCGAGGACCCGGGCCGCGTGCAGCAGCCGGACCACGCCGACCGAGTTGCGACCGCACCAGGCCACCTTGTCACCGGGGGCCACGCCCAGGTCGGAGAGCACCCGGGCCAGGCGCAGCACCTGATCGCGCAGCTCGGACCAGGAGACGCGCCGGCAGGGGCCGCCGGGGGGATCCTCGACCAGGGCCAGGGCCTCCGGACGGGCAGCGGCGTGCAGGGCGACGAAGTCGGGGGCGGCCATGCTCTTCCTCCTCCCCTCCCCTACACGCGTCGGCCGCTCCGCGTCAACCGGAACCGATGCCCCGGAACAGGCCCTCGACGGTGGCGTCGATGGCGCTGCGGCAGCCGGCCTCGCTGAGCTGGCCGTGGGCCCAGGCGATCCGAGCCCCGCTGGCCGCGTGGAAGAGCGAGCGCGCGGCCACCAGGATGTCCACCTCCGGATCCAGGTCGCCGCGCCGGCGGCCTCCCTGGAGCACCTCCGCCAGCAGCCCCATGGTGCGGTCGTGGAGGGCCAGGACGCGCCGGGCCACCCGGGCCGCCGGGTAGGTGGTGGCGCGCAGGGCGATCACGGTGAGATCGGGATCCGCCGCCAGCAGCTCGTGCTGGACGGCGAAGAAGGCGCGCACGCGCTGGCGGGTCGAGCGGTCGCGCGGATCGTCGCGGCGGAAGCGCGCCCAGGCCTCCTCCTGGAGCTCCGCCAGCTCCTGGATCAGCAGCTCCTCCTTGGACTCGAAGTGGCGGTAGATCGAGCTGGCGCCCATGCCGGCGCGGGCCCCGATGGCCCGCAGGGTGGCCCGGTCGAAGCCGACCTCGCGGAACAGCTCACGGGCCGCTCGCCGGATGCGCTCGCGGCTGCGCCGACCGCGGGCCAGGCGGCCATCGTCCGGCCGCGCCGCGCCACGAGAGCCCCGGGCCACGCTCACCGCGGCCGAGCGTCGCCCACGGCGTGGCCGACGGCCAGAGGACGAGGGCCCGGCCCCCTTCCGGGGGCCGGGCCTTCGGACGCCTCAGAGCCGAACACCTTCCCAGGCTACAGGCCGGGCGTCTTGGTCTCCCGGAGCTTCCCCAGCGTGCCCCGGAGACCCATGGCGAGGTGATGGTTCGGTGAGCAACTTCCGTGCCGCAGGCCGGGCAATCCAAGAAGTGCTCGTGATTCCGGGTAGTTGCGCGGTCCGGCCCGGCTCGGGGCAGAAGCGCGGCGCAGGGCCGGAGGAAAGAACTTTCCTTCCGAAGTGGAACTCTCGGGGATCTCCGCCCCTCGGGGCTAGCGGCTCTCGTCGAGGACGCGCCGCAGCGTCTGCTCGACGCGGTGCTCCAGCACCACCAGGCGGCGGCGCATGTGGAGGACGACCTGGACCCCCGCCGGGTTCACGCCCAGGTCGCGCACCAGACAGGCGGCGATGCGCAGCTCCTCGGCCTCGGCCTCCTCGAGCTCGTCGCCCAGGAAGAGCCCCTCCTCGCGCAGCTCGCGCAGCAGGCTGGACTCGCGGAGCCCGAGGAACTCGACGATCTCCTCGATCCGGACCCGCGCCATCAGCCGAGACCTCGGCGCAGATCGGGGTCGTGCAGCTCCGGGACCTCGCCGATGCGCTCGAGGGCGTCGGCGGAGAGCCCCTTCGGAACGCGCACCTGCACGACCACGTAGAAGTCGCCCGGCTCACCGCCGCCCGGGGCGGGAACGCCGCGCCCGCGCAGCCGCAGGCGCTGCCCGCTGCTGGTCCCGGCCGGCACGGTCACCGTGGCGCGCCCGGCGAGTGTCGGCACCTCGACCTTCGCGCCGCAGACGGCCTCCCGCACCGAGATCGGGACGTCGATCGAGACGTCGCGGCCCTCGCGCCGGAACAGCGGGTGCGGCCGCACGCGAATGCGCGCGTGGAGATCGCCCGGAGGACCGCCACCGCGGCCCTCGCCGCCCTTGCCCGGCAGGCGAATGCGCCCGCCGTCGGCGACGCCGGCGGGGATCCGGACCGTGACCGTCTCGCTGCGGACGCCGCCGTCGGCGGTCGGGCGCCCGAGCGTGAGGCGATGCTCGCCGCCCCGCACGGCATCCAGGAAGTCGAGCTCGATCTCCGCCTCCAGGTCCGGACCTCGGCCGGCGGCCGGGCCGCCGCTCCAACCGCGCTGGCGGAACAGGTCGGAGAAGAGATCGTCGAGGCCGCCGAAGCGAAAGGCCTCGCCCGAGGCGCCGGGGAAGTCGGCACCGGGGCCCGGTCCCCCGCCGAAGCGGGCGCCGAAGGCATCCCGCGCGCGGCGCGCCGCCTCGGGATCGAAGCCGCTGGCCAGCGAGACCTCGCCGAACTCGTCGTAGAGCTGGCGCTTCTCCGGGTCCGAGAGCACCGAGTAGGCCTCGGAGATGGCCTTGAAGCGCTCCTCCGCCTCGGGGTCGCCGGGATTGACGTCCGGGTGGTAGCGCCGGGCCAGCTTGCGGTAGGCCGAGCGGATGGCGTCGGCGTCGGCCTCCCGCCCGCCGCCGAGGGCCGCGTAGAGGTCCTTCTCGCCGGCCTCGGCCACTAGCGCCGCTCCCAGCCGCGCTCGACCAGCTCGTCGGTGGGCAGCTCGAGCAGCTCGGGCTGCTCCAGGCGCTCGCGTACGCCGTCGAGGACGTAGTGCGCGTAGAGACCGTCGGCGATGCGCTCGTCGTAGCACCAGCCCACCCGGATGCGCCGCCGCCCGTCCGGGTCGATCTCGATCCGGCCGATCACCGCGAAGATCGAGCAGGTGCCGTACTCCCAGAGGTGGTGCTGTCCCGCCGGCTCGTCGATGGAGCCGACGTTGGCCACGAAGGCCGAGGTGAAGAGCGGGTCGGCCTCGATCATGGCGGCCGGCAGCAGGCCGAGGCGATCGGCCCACTGCGCGAGCCCGATGGCCGCTCCGACCACGAAGCCCGGAAAGCGCAAGAGCAGCGCCGTCTCCTTGTCGCTGGTGCTCTTCTGCCCGCGGCGGCCGGCGCCGAGGCGCTCGTAGATGGCGTCCGCCATCTCGTCGAGGCTCTCGCGGCGCGGCTCGAAGCGCCGCTTCACGGTGAAGAGCGGAGCGCCGTCCTGCATGGCGCGCTTGGCGCTGAAGGTGAGCCACTCGCCGTGGCGCTGCCAGAAGTGCCCGCCCTTCACGAAGCGGTTGGCCTCGGGCCGCAGGTCCAGCGCCTGGGCGGTCGAGCGCAGGAAGCAGTGGAAGAGGGTGACGGGGCGCTCCGGAGGGCGCCGGGCGTTCTTCTTCTCGAGGTGCTCGAGCAGCGCGTCGACGGCGACCTCCTTGGTCGCCGAGTACAGCGAGTCGTTCCGACGCGGCGAGATGTAGGGCATGATGCGCCGCAGATCGGAGAGGTCGCGCACCAGGGTTGCGTCGGGTCGGTGTCCGAACATGAGGGCTCCTCGGAAGCCGGCATTCTAGCCCTCGGCGCCCGGAGGTCGCCTCAGGCGCCAGACCCGCACCCCGAAGAGTCGAAGCTCCCCGCACACGGCGAAGCCCGCCCGGCCGTAGAAGCCGAGCGTGTCGCGACGCGCCGTCTCGAGGTAGACCGGATGGCGATCGGCGCGGACGCGGGCCAGCCAGGCGCCCAGCAGGGCGGCGCCGCCGCCGCGTCGCCGCCAGCCCGGGTCGACGGCGAGGGCGCCCAGGTAGCCGTGGGGCGCCGCGGGGTGCTCGGGGGCCAGCCGCGCATAGACCCGGTCCCAGCGACGCGCCACCGCCGGCCCCTGGCGCAGCCGACCCCAGAGCCAGCGCAGGGCCTCGGGCGGCGGCAGCGGGAACCCGCCCGGCGCGGTCCCCAGGCAGACGCCGACCAGCTCCTGCTCCGCGTGAGCCGCCCGCACCACGCCGTGCCGACGCGCCGGCGGCAGCAGGGTCTGCATGGAGGCGCGGAGCGAGCGCTCGCGCCGCGCCGCGCCGCCGCCGATCACGGCCACCTCGAGGGGATTGTCGCGAAAGCAGCGGGCCAGAAGCGCGGCGGCGCCGCGCTCTCCGCGGCGCTCCAGCGCTGCGATCTCGACGCGGGGCGTTGCCATCATCGGCGCGAGCCCGAGGCCTGGCAGCTCGACCTGCGAGTGGAACCCGGGTTCGTCCCCTCCGCGGCCGGCAGCTCGCAGGCAGCAGAGAAGAGCTCGGCGGTACACCTCGGCCCTCCTGTATAGTGGCGCCGAGGTGCCGTCTCGCGCAGGGTCCCGCCCCTGGCGCCAGAGCTGTTCTGTCTGCAGCCGAGGAGAGCTGTCATGCGCCCGTGTGTCTTCACGTCCGTCCTGATCTTGTCGCTTCTTGCCACCCGCGCCTCGGCGCAGAGCGACTTCGTCGCCTTCGAGAGCAGTGCGGTCCGCCCGGTCGCGATCTCGCAGGACGGCAGCCAGCTCTTCGTGGTGAACACGCCGGACAACACGCTCGAGGTCTTCGACATCGCCTCCGGCCTGCTGAGCCCGGCATTCTCGGTCCCCGTGGGAATGGAGCCCGTCTCCGTGGCGCCGCGACCCAACACGGTGGGGACCAACACGCTCGAGGTGTGGGTCGTGAACCACCTGTCGGACAGCGTCAGCGTGGTCGACCTGACCGCCAGCCCGCCCCGGGTGACGCGCACCCTGCTGGTGGGAGACGGACCGGAGGACATCGTCTTCGCCGGCAGCAACGACGACCGCGCCTTCATCGCGACCGCCCACCGCGGCCAGCACCGCACCGACGCCTCGATCTCCGGCGTCACCGGAGCCGGAGACCCGCAGCTCACCACGCCGGGCGTCGGACGCGCCGACGTCTGGGTCTTCGATGCCACGAGCCTGGGGAACACGCTGGGCGGCACGCCGCTCCAGATCCTCACCTTCTTCTCCGACTCGCCGCGGGCGCTGGCGGTGAGCCCGGACGGCAACACGGTCTACGTGGCGGCCCACAAGTCCGGCAACCAGACCACGGTGATCAACGATGAGGTCGTACCCGATGCCTTCGTCACCACCTGCGCCGCCAACGGCTCCGGCCAGGGCATTCCCGGCCCCAGCACCAACTGCCACCAGACCGACGCCGACCCGGCCTGTGAGGAGGACGTCACCGCCCCGTTTACGGGCCTGATCGTCAAGTTCGACGGCAGCGACTGGGTCGACGCCCTGGGCTGCACCTGGAACAGCGACGTGCCCTTCGACCTGCCGGACTACGACGTCTTCTCCATCGACGCCAACACGCTGGCCTCGAACTCGGTGGTCCAGATCCCGCACGTGGGCACCATCCTCTTCAACATGGAGGTGAACCCCCAGAACGGGAACCTCTACGTCACCAACACCGAGCTGCCGAACCACATCCGCTTCGAGGGACCCGGCATCCACGGCGGCAGCACGGTGCAGGGCCAACTCTCCAAGTCGCGCATCACGGTGATCGACCCGGATGCGAACGGCGGCCCGACGGTGGATCCCCAGCACCTGAACCAGCACATCGTCTACTCCGAGCTCTTCACCGATCCGGACGAGAACAACCACCCGGACCCGGCCAAGGCCGACTCGAGCCTGGCCACGCCGGTGCAGCTCGTCGTCTCCGCCGACGGCAGCAAGATCTACCTGGCGGCCTACGGCTCCTCCAAGATCGGCGTCTTCGACGTGGCCGACATCGAGGACGCGAGCTTCGAGGCCAACTTCGACCCGGAGACGGAGAGCGCCAACTACATCGACGTGGGCGGCGGCCCGGCCGGCCTGGCCCTGGACGAGGCGAACGGGCGCCTCTACGTGCTGGCCCGCTTCGCCAACGAGGTGGAGGTGGTGAACCTCGCCACCGGCACGATCACGCAGACCCTGCCCCTCCACAACCCGGAGCCCGCCTCGGTGGTGGCCGGGCGGCCCTTCCTCTACGACGCCTTCCTCACCTCGGGCAACGGCGAGGCCTCCTGCTCCAGCTGCCACATCTGGGGCGACAAGGACGAGCTGGCCTGGAACCTGGGCGACCCGGACGCCAAGGTCACCAACAACACCCAGCCCTCGCCCATCACCGGCACCTTCGGAGGCACCTCGACGAGCTTCCACCCGATGAAGGGGCCGATGACGACGCAGACCCTCAAGGGCTTCTCGACCCACGGTGCCGGACACTGGCGGGGCGACCGCGTGGACGGCTTCTTCTCGCCGGGGGGCGAGGCCTGCAACGAGCCCAGCGGGGCGCCGTGCAGCGAGGAGCTCTCCTTCAAGAACTTCATCGTGGCCTTCGAGGGCCTGGTCGGAAAGGACGGCACCATCACCGAGCCCCAGATGCAGGCCTTCACCGACTTCATGCTGCAGGTGCAGCTGCCGCCCAACCCCGTCCGCCCGCTCGACAACACGCCGACGGGCGCCGCCGCCACGGGCGCCAGCGGCTTCTTCGGCGGCAGCGGCTTCGGCATCACCGACCAGATCCAGACCTGCGACGGCTGCCACACCCTGGATCCGCCCAATGGCTTCTTCGGAACCGGCGGCTTCCAGACCTTCGAGAACGAGTCGCAGAACTTCAAGGTCGCCCACATGCGCAACCTCTTCGACAAGATCGGCATGTTCAGCGTGGCCGGCGACCAGATCCGCGGCTTCGGCTTCCTGCACGACGGCAGCGTCGACACCGTCGAAACCTTCCTCGAAGCCATCGTCTTCAGCCTGAGCGACACCCAGGAGAAGCAGCTCGAGGCCTTCTCCCTGCAGTTCCCGACGGACTTCGCGCCGATCGTGGCCCAGCAGGTCACCCTGACGGCCTCGAACCGGAGCAACACCGAGGGCCGCGCGGACCTGATGGAGACCCGTGCGGGAATCAACTACGACTCGCTGGTGGCGGGCGGAAACGTGCCCGAGTGCGACATGATCGCCAAGGGCAGCGTCGGCGGCTCGCCCCGCGGCTGGTGGCGCCACCAGAACGACCAGTTTCTGGACGACACCAACAGCACCATCTCCTACTCGGACCTGAAAGACCTGGCCACGGACGCCGCGCCCATCACCTTCACCTGCGTGCCGCCGGGCTCGGGCGAGCGGATGGGCATCAACCGAGATCGCGACAACTTCCTCGACGGCCTCGACAACTGCCCCGCCGTGGCCAACGACGACCAGACCGACACGGACATGAACGGGGTGGGCGACGCCTGCGAGGTGATCCTGATGGACGCCGACATGGACGGCGTGGAGGACTCGATCGACAACTGCGTCGACGACGACAATCCGGGCCAGGAGGACTTCGACGGCGACGGGGCGGGCGACGCCTGCGACGACGACGACGACGACGACGGCCTGCTCGACGTGTGGGAGACCAACACGGGCACCTTCGTCTCGCCCACCGACGCGGGCACCGATCCCTTCAACGCCGACACCGACGGCGACGGCGTGGACGACGGCAAGGAGGTCGGGCAGGGCTTCGACCCGACCGACACCGAGTCGACGCCGCCGGTGGCACAGATCCCGTCGATGCCGGTCCTCACCCGGGGCCTGCTGGCGGTGGGGCTGGTGCTCTTCGCGGCGCTGGTCGGCGTGGGGCGGAGGGGCCGGGAGGCCTAGCGGAATGCGGCGCGCCGGCTCGGTCCTGCTGTTGGTGGGCCTGGCGCTGGGCCTCGGCGCGGGGCTCTGGCTCTCCCGGAGCCGGAGCCCCGCCGAGCCGACCGCCCCGAGCCAGGCGGCAGCGCCGAGCCCTGCGCCCGAGCCGCGCGAGCCCCTGCCGCCGCTGCCGCTGGCGACACCGGTGGAGGGCGTGTTGGACGCCGAGAGCGGCAGCGGGCTACGCCTGCGCACGGGAGACCTGCCGGCGGACCGGCCCCTCGAGCTCCGGGTGCGCTTTCCGGGGGTGATGCCCGACGGGTCGCTGCCGGTCGAGCTCTTCGACCTCGACAGCCACGAGATCCTCGAGCTGGCGGCCTCGCTGCCCGAGGACCGCCGCAGCATCCGCGTGGAGATTCCGGCGGGTGCGCTCCAGCCGGGCGCCTACGTGGTCGAGATGCGCACGCCGGAGCGCAGCCACTTCCCGGCGCGCCGTGTGCGGCTGGAGATCGAGTAGCGCGAGTCGCACTGGCCTTCGGGCCCTTCGAGACCTCGAGCGGGCTCTCTGCGGCCGCAGTCGTCAGCAGAGCTCGGCCTTGAGCGAGCCGGTGCTCAGCACGCCTTCGAGGATCTCGGGTGACTCGAGGGCGGGAGCGGAAGCTCGAGGGCCGATTCCGGGAAATGGATGCGTTCGCCCGTGAGGAGATACCACCACTTGCTGTCGAAGCGCAGAGGTCCGTACCGCAGGTCGAATCGGCTGAGGCGGACGATCGCGAAACCGACGCGGCCCAGGAACCAGGCTGCGGCGTAGATCGAGAAGAAGTAGGCGAACGAGAGCCCTGGCCGCGCGCACCCGAGGTACGGCGAAGAGCCTCCCCTATCGACCCGGCGCGACCTTGTTGGACCTGGATCGATTCGGAACGAACATGGGCGAGAGGCGGTAGCTCTTGCCCTCGATCGGAATGCTCACCGTCGAGTCGCCGTGCAAGGCACGCCTCAGCGCTTCCCGCGCCACCGGGTCGCGCAGCGCGGCCCGCAGCTTCTTTCCGCGCGGGGGGTACTTCACTGTCGCCATCAGAAACACCTCTCGCGATCCAGAGAATCGCTCAGCGGCGTACGAAAGTCAAGCGAAACCTGGCGTCCCCTGCCGACCGAGTCCCCGGATCGTCATCGGCGAACCCCGCTCCGGAGTTGACGCTCGAAGAGTCCTCGGCCGGGCGTCACTGGCTTCGCTCGCCTGCGGCTCGCTGCCCTTCGCGCCGCTTACGCGCTAGTCCCCGGGGCGCTCGACCAGCTCGATGCGCAGGCCGTCGGGATCGGTCAGGAAGATCGCCCTGGTCTTCGCGGCGGGGATGTCGATGCGCGTCTCCGCCAGGATGCGCACTCCCTCGGCCGCCAGCTTCTCGACGGTGGCGTCGAGGTCTTCGACCCGCAGCGACAGGTGGGTGAAGCCCAGGGCGTTCATCGGGCGCGGCTCGCCGTCTCCCGTCACCGCCGGGCGGTCGTAGTGGAGCAGCTCGATCGTCACGCCCTCGCGCTCCAGGTACACGGCCCGGAAGGCCAGATCCCGCCCCAGGCCCAGCAGGGTGGCGCTGGGCTCGCCCGCCAGCTCCAGCTCGCTGACGTAGCGGAAGCCCAGGAGATCGTGGTAGAAGCGCAGCGAGCGCCGCCAGTCCGAGACGCAGATCCCCACGTGGCTCATGCGCAGCCCGCTCACGAGCGGCTCAGGCGCCTTCGCGGGCCCTCGGGGGCCGCCTCGCGAAGTGGGTCGGCACGTTCAGGACCTCGCGCGGGAAGGCCTCCACCAGGAACTGGACGATGTCGCGCACCGAGACCAGGAAGAGCGGGCGGTGCTCCTCGTCCACGACCGGAACGTGCCGGAAGCCGCCGACCGACATGACGTTCAGCGCGTAGGCCACCGTGGACTTGAGGGGCATGCACTCCGGATCCGGGGTCATCACCTCGCCCAGCGGCAGCGAGGCGGGATTGCGACCGCGATCCACGATCCGGAACAGAACGTCGCGCTCGGTGAAGATGCCGGCGAGCTTGCTGCCGGTGCTGCCGTCGTCCGTCACCACCACGCAGCCCCGGTGCTCCCGCTGCATGGCCCGCATGGCCTCGGTCACGGTGGCCTCGGGCGAGAACACCACCGGGGGTCGCACCGGCAGCGACTCGACCGGCTCGCGAATCAGCCGGGCGTCGAAGCGTCCGGCCTTCTCGGTAGGCTCGAAGTAGGTCTCTTCAACGAGGTCGTCGGAGTCGACCATGGGCGTCCTCCTCCCCCCGGGCGGGAAGGTAGGACGAAGCGCCCGGCCACGACAGGGCCGGGCGGGTCGGCGCCTAGGGAGCCAGGCCCGAAGGCCCGGGAGGCCCGCCGAGCAGCGGGAGCAGCAGCGAGAAGTCCGCGCCGCCGATCGTGCAGTCGCCGTTCAGGTCGACCAGCGGGTCGTAGCCGGGCTCGCCGCAGCTCGTGCCGAGGCGGGCGAGGAAGATGCTGAAATCCGGGCCCCCGATCACGCCGTCGCCGGTGAAGTCGGCGTCGCAGGCGTTGCCGTAGCCGTCGCCGTCCGTGTCGATCTGCTCGGCGTTCGCCACGGCGCTGCAGCTGTCGCAGGCGTCGGGGACGCCGTCCGCGTCGGAGTCGGGCCCGGGCGCACAGGCCAGGGGCCCGGCCGCCGGCAGCGCTTCCAGGGCCGCGGCGACGTCGATGCGCGGCGTGGTCACACCGCTCTTGAGATCCAGGATCGGCAGCCCCGTGCTGGCGAGCAGGGCCACCAGCTCGTCCACGCTGGCCCCGGGGCTCGCCTGGCGCAGCACCGCAAAGGCACCCGCCACGTGGGGGGCCGCCATGGACGTGCCGCCGGTGACGCCGTAGGGAAAGCCCAGGAGCGCCTCCGGAACCGAGGAGGCGATCTCCACGCCGGGCGCCAGGAAGGCCAGGAAGGGGGCCGAGTTCGAGAAGCCCGCCACGACGTCCGCGTCGTCGCTGGCGCCGACGGCCAGGGCCGAGGAGAGGCAGGCGGGCACCGAGATGGCGTCGATCCGGCCCTCGTTGCCGGAGGAGACGACCGCCGCCACTCCCGCCGCGCGCAGGTCGTCGACGGCGGCTAGCAGCGAGGGGTTCAGCAGGTCGCAGGTGGACTGCGACGAGAAGGAGCCGAAGCCGAGGCTCAGGTTCACGGCGTCGATCGGCAGGGTCTGCGACAGCTCGAGCACGTGCTCCAGGCCCGCGAGGATGTCGGAGGTGTAGGCGAGCGCGCAGGGATCTTCGTTCTGCTCGCTGCAGGAATCGCCGGTCAGCCGCGAGAAGACCTGCACCGCCACCAGCGACGCGGCGGGCGCCACGCCGGAGAAGGAGACCGGCCCCGAGCCCACGGCGATGCCGGCCACGTGCGTGCCGTGGAAGCAGCCGTCGGCGTAGCTGCAGGGGATGCCGGCGCCGCTGCCGATCTGCTGCCTCTGCCCGTTGGGGCAGCTGGACCCGGCGGAGAAGCAGGCCTCGGCAACGACCGAGCTGGCCAGGAACTCGTGGCCCGTGTCGACGCCGGTGTCGAGCACCGCGACGGCCCTCCCGGCCCCGTCGAAGCCGCTCGCGGCCGCCAGGTCCGCCCCGAGCAGCGGAATGCTCTCGGGCAGGAAGGGGGCGTGCAGCCGGTCCTCCTCGACGCGGCGCACCCAGGTCGAGCGCTCGAGGCGCTCCAGGGCGCGGGGCGTGGCCTCGAGGGCCAGCCAGCGGATGCGCCGGAAGCGCCGGACGCGGCGGCGATCGGCCCGGGACAGCTCGGAGAGCAGTCGCTGCTGGCCGCGTGCGATGGCGCGGCGCTGGGCCCGGCGCAGCGCCCGGCTGCGCAGGGACGCTTCCGGAGCAGTGGGCACGTCGAGCTCGACCAGCACCCGCACGCTGCCGCTCCGCTGCGCGCGGCTGCGCAGCTCGCGCAGATCCGGGGCCGCACTGGCAAGCGGCGGCACCAGGAGAGAGATCAGGCACAGGACCGACAGCGGTCCGAGCAGACGCTTCGCGCGACGCGGGGGGAGGCTCATGAGGGGGGTGCCTCCTCGGGAGTCCCCTCGAGGGCTCCCGGGCTCCGTCACAGCATCGGCCGGACGGCCCGGCAGCCGTAGCCCGACACGTAGCCCGGAGGGCGCGGGACGGGCGATTCGGATCTCCCTACACTGCGCCCCGCAATGCCCGTCGACGTGCAGCATCGGCCGCGCCTCCGCGGCTGCCGCGCCACCCCCCCTCGGGCCGCAGCCCTGGTCCTGTTGTGGGCCCTGGCCTGGCTCTCGGGCTGCCAGGGCGAGTCCGACTCGCCGGACGAGTCCCCGCCCGGTGCGGCCGGCACCGCGCCGCCCAACGTGATTCTCATCACCATCGACACGCTGCGCGCCGACGCCCTCGGCTCCTACGGCCAGGCGCTGCCCACCTCGCCGCGCATCGATCGCATGGCCTCCCAGGGCGTCCTCTTCGAGCAGACGGCGACCTCGGTGCCGAGCACGCTGCCCTCCCACGCGAGCATCCTCACCGGCAAGCAGCCCTACGCCCACGGCGTGCGCGCCAACGCGGGCTACCAGCTCACCGCGGAGAACGTCACCCTCGCGGAGATCCTGCGCGACTACGGCTACCGCACGGCCGCCGAGATCGCGGCGCCGGTGATCGGGCGGCGCACCCAGCTCAACCAGGGCTTCGGACAGTATCGCGACCTCGAATCCTTCGACGCGACGCCCCTGGAGATCACGGTGAACGGCGAGCCGCTCACGCTCCAGGAGCGCAGCGCCACCGACGTCACCAACCACGGGCTGCGCTTCATCGCACAGAATCGCGGCTCCCCCTTCTTCCTGTGGCTCCACTACTTCGATCCCCACGCCTTCTACCGGGTGCCCGACCCGTACCACCAGCGGATTCCCGAGAGCGAGTACCACGCCCAGGTGCTCTTCACCGACGAGCACGTCGGCAAGATCTTGGATGCCCTGGGCAGCCTGGGGGTTCGCGACCGCACCCTGGTGGTGCTGACCTCGGACCACGGCGAGAGCCTCGGCGAGCACGGAGAGCTCACGCACTCCTTCTTCGTCTACGAGGCCACCATGCGGGTGCCGCTGATCTTCTGGGGCCCGGGGCTGCTGGGCACGCCGCGCCGGATCTCGGCGCCGGTGCGCACCGTCGACATCACGCCGACCATCCTGGATCTGCTCGGCCTGCCGCCGCTGGCGAACATCCAGGGGGTCTCGCTGCGGCCGCTGATCGAGGGGACCCGGCGAGACCTGGGCCTGACCGCCTACGGCGAGTCGACCGAGCCGCTGCAGGTCTTCGGCGCCTCGGTGCTGCGCTTCGTGCGCGAGGGCGACTGGAAGTACGTCCACAAGGTGAGACCGGAGCTCTACGAGCTGACCAGCGATCCCGGGGAGGAGCACAACCTCTGGGAGAAGCACCCCGAACGAGGCGAGCGGCTGCGTCAGCGCCTCTACGCGCTGATCGCGACGGCGCCCGACCTGACGGGCGACACCACGGTGGAGATCGACGACACCACGCGCGAGCACCTGCAGCAGCTCGGCTACCTGGCGCTGGCGCCGGCCCTGGACTTCGACGAGGCAGCCTCACTCGAGGTGGAGGGCGCCGACCCCGCGGTGCTGGTGAAGGACGTCGAGCAGCTGGCCCTGGGCCTGGGTCTGCTCAAGGCCAAGAAGCTGGACGAGGCGGAGCAGACCTTCCAGGCCCTGGCCGAGCGGCATCCGCAGAGCTTCTCGGCGCTGCAGGCCCTGGCCCTCACGCTGCGCGCCCAGGGGAAGCAGGATGAGCTGGAGCCGGTGCTGCGCCAGGGCATCGAGCTGGAGTCCGGGAGCGTGGAGTTTCACGTGCAGCTGGCCGGGCTGTCGGCCGCCGACGGCCGCTTCGGCGAGGCCGAGGACGTGCTGCGCGAGGCGCTCGAGCTGCAGCCCTGCGAGGTGGAGGCCTGGGTGATGCTCTCCCAGACCCTCCACCAGGCCCACCGCTACGGCGACCAGGTCGAGGCCCTGGAGGCCGGGCTGCTGCGCTGCCCCGAGGCCACCGACCTGGCGAACGACCTGGCCTACGCCCTGGCCACGACCCCCGACGACGAGCTGCGCGACGGCGCGCGCGCCCTCGAGCTGGCGCGCCGGGCGGTTCGGGAGGCCGGCAGCCAGCCGGCCTACCTCGACACGCTGGCCTCGGCGATGGCCGAGAGCGGCGACTTCGCGGGCGCCGTCGAGGCCTCGCGGCAGGCGCTCGAGCTGGTCGAGTCACGGGGTGCACCGGAGCACGTGCTCGCGGAGTTCCGCAGACACCTGGAGCTCTTCGAGGCGGGCCAGCCGATCCGGGAGGGCTCGGTGGCCGAGGCGCCGGCCGCGGGCGCCTCGGCGGGGAGCTAGCGCCGCCCGTCCCGCCCCCGAGAAGGCGCCCCCAGGGGCGGGCCGACGCGGCTGGGACCAACCGGTCGGCCCGCGGCGCCGCCCCCGCCGGACGGCGCACCCTGGGTACCCGAACCCTCGACCTCGAACTCGATTCAGGAATACCGCGGCGGGGCCGCCACCCCCTGTGAACTGCTTCACAGCCCGGCAAGACGGACGGAGAGCACCGGAGCACCGGGAGTGGTGTGGCGGCAGCCGGGCGGGGAGTGCCGCCGCCGGGGCCGGGCGGGGAGTGCCGCCGGGAGGCCTAGCGCCGCCGGCCGGACTCGATCGACAGAACCTGACCGCCCTCGAAGGTCACGATCTGCAGGAAACGGCCGGGGCCGAGGTCGTAGGTCCACTGCTCGACGACGCCCTCGGTCGTGGAGGTGTTGTCGAGCGCAATGGTCTGCCGCAGCAACGGCTCGCCGCACTCGAGCAGCACCCGGGCCATCGAGTCGCCCTCTTCGATCAGGGCGCCCTCGCAGCGCATGCCGGCGCGAGCCGCCGGGGGCGCCAGCGCAGCGGCCCACAGAGCCGTGGCGAGCAGCAGCGCGAGAGCCCGTCCCATGCCCAGCCGGATCGGCCAGACACCGCACGGGGTTGAGCCGCGGCCTGGGGGGCCTCCCCGGCGACGAGCGAAGCAAGCCGGGCTGCCGACGCAGCGTTCACTTCGCACGAGCCGGCGGCTACCGTTCGGGACGCTCCATCTCGGGTGGCGGCAGCGCGGTGGCCTTCTACCAGACTCTGGCTGTGATCCTCTGCCTCGTCCTTGCGGGCCTGGCCGGGCTCCACTTCTACTGGGCCGCCGGGGGTGAGCTCGGCCTGCGAGCCGCAGTGCCCACGAAACGAGGTCGCCCGCTCTTCGTGCCCGGCCCCCTCGCCTGCGCCGCCGTGGGCTGTGCCCTGGCTGCGGCCGGAGTCGTCTCCGCACTCCGCGGCGGCCTGCTCTCCCTCGGCCTGCCCGGGTGGCTCGCGCAGCTCGGAATCTGGACGCTGGTGCTCGTCTTCGGCCTGCGCGCGCTCGGAGACTTCCACTACGTCGGCCTCTTCAAGCGGGTCCGGGATACCGAGTTCGCCCGTCGCGACTCGCTGCTCTACAGCCCCCTCTGCGCGCTGATCGCCGCGCTGGCCGCGGGGCTCGGCGCTCTGGCCCCGTAGCCGCGCCAGGAGGACCGCTCGATGCACCCGGATCGCGCAATCACCGCCGCCATCACCGTCGCACTCGCCGTCTCGGTCGCTCAGCTGGCCGCCCATCCGGCGGCAGCCAGCCAGATCGCCTCGCGGCCCCTCGCCGAGGTCGTGGACGAATCGGCCGTGGTGGTCGTGGGCGTCGTCGAGCGGGTGGAGCGCCTCCGCGCCTCGGTGACCGAGGGCGAACGGCTCGTGGCTCACGTTCGGGTCGTCTCCACCCTCCGAGGCGAGGCGAGCGAGGGGCGCTTCCGGCTTCCCCTCCACGTCGGGGGGCGCCGGGGCTTCGACACCCGTCTGTCCGAAGGCGACCAGGCCATCTTCTTCCTGCGCTCGCTCGCTGCGGGAGAAGCTGCGCTCCAGACCTGGAGCTCACTCGCGGTGTTCCCGAAGGGCCACTTCCATCCGGAGTAGCCGGACACCCGAGAGAAGCTCTGGAGCGGAAGCAATTCGAGGCGGGAGAGCTGATCGCGACGGCGCGGCTCCTTGCGGTGACGCTGGGCGGCTTCCAGCTATAGTCGCGAGCCCGCGAAACGTGGAGGGTAGGCACCGTGAGCAAAGGCATGAGGCAGTGGGTCCGTGTACTTCACCTCGTCGCGGCCGGCGTCCTCGGCACCTTCGTCTACTCGCCGTGGTCGAGCGACCCCGGCTTCGCCGCGTCGGTGCGTTGGGTCGCCTTCCCTCTGCTGACGGCTTCGGGCCTCTTCCTCTGGCGCGGCCACCTGCTGCTCCGAGCCATCCGCCGGCAGCCGTGATGCGGGCTGTCGCCTTTCGCCACAGGGGCGGAGAGGCGGCGGATCCTCCACGCTGATGCCGTGGCCGAAGGTCTGAGGAGCGAAGCGGAGACGGAGGCGAGCCGGAAGTCGGAGCCGCCCTGGCACGCGCTCGACGAGGAGGGGCTGGCGCGGGAGCTGGGCCTGACGGGGCGCGGCCTCTCGGAGAGCGAGGCCGCCGAGCGCCTGGAGCGCTTCGGTCCGAACCGCCTCGAGCCGCCGCCGCCTCCCTCCCGCCTCGCCATCCTGCTGCGTCAGTTCACCAGCCCGCTGATCTACGTGCTCTTCGCGGCCGCGGGCATCGCGCTGGCCCTGGGTGAGGCTTCGGACGCCGGCTTCATCGCCGCCGTGCTGGTGCTGAACGCCGTCGTCGGCTTCGTCAACGAGTTCCGGGCCGAGCGCGCGGTGCAGGCCCTGATGAGCCTGGTGCGCGCGCGGGCCCGGGTGCGGCGCAGCGGCCGCACGCTCGACATCGACGGCGAGGCGGTGGTGCCGGGCGACCTGCTGCTCCTCGAGTCCGGCGACCGCGTGAGCGCCGACGTGCGCTTCGTGGAGGCGCGCTCGCTGCGCGTGGACGAATCCGTGCTCACCGGGGAATCGCTGCCGGTGGACAAGGACGAGTCCTTCGCGGTGGATCGCGACGCCCCCCTGGCGGAGCGCCGCAACATGGCCTTCGCCGGCAGCATCGTGGTGTCCGGCCGCGGCATGGGCCTGGTGGTCGCGACGGGGCGCTCCACCCAGGTCGGCGCCATCGCCCAGCAGGTCAGCCAGGTGGAGCGCGAGCCGCCGCCGCTGATCCGGCGCATGGAGCGCTTCGCCCAGCGCCTGGGTCTGATCGCCATCGTCCTGTGCACGGTCCTCACCGCCGTCGGCCTGGCCCACGGCCAGCCGCTGGCCGAGGTGTTGCTGGGCGCGGTGGCGCTGGCGGTCTCGGCCGTTCCCGAGGGCCTGCCGGTGGCGATCACCGTGGCCCTGGCCGTCGGGGTCTCGCGCATGGCGCGCGAGCGGGTCGTCGTGCGCAGCCTCCCCGCCGTCGAGGCCCTGGGGAGCTGCAGCGTGATCGCCACCGACAAGACGGGCACGCTCACCCACAACGAGCTCACGGTCGAGCGGGTCGCCGTGGCGGGGCGGCGCTACGAGGTGTCGGGCCGGGGCTACGCCCCCGAAGGCCAGGTCACGCGGGGCGAGCGGGCCGTGCGGCTGGCGGAGGAGCCCGGCCTGCTGCGGCTGCTGCGCGCCGCCCTGCTCGCCAACGAGGCCACCCTGGTTCAGCGCGACGACGCTCCGCAGGGCTGGGACTGGTCCGGCGACCCGACCGACGTGGCCCTGCTGGCCCTCGGCATCAAGGCCGGCGCCGACGCCGTGAGCTTCCGGGAGGAGCACCGGTCGCGGGGAGCCATCCCCTTCGAGCCCGAGCGTCGCTACGCGGCCAGCTTCCACGAGCTGGACACCAAGGGGCTCTGCTGCGTGAAGGGCGCGCCGGAGCGGGTGATCGAGATGTGCGCACATGCCGTCGACGCGGACGGCTCGCTGCAGCCCCTGGACGTCGCCGCCGAGCTGGCCGCGGCCGAGTCGCTGATGGCCGAGGGCTTCCGGGTTCTGGCGCTGGCCGACGGCGAGCAGGCCAGCCCGCTTCCCGAAGGGCAGTCTCCGTCGGAGCCGGAGGGCCTGGTCTTCCTGGGGCTGGTCGCCATGGACGACCCGCCGCGCGAGGGCGTTCCCGGCGCCGTCGAGCGCTGCCATCGGGCCGGCATCCACGTCGTGATGGTGACCGGAGACCACGCCACCACGGGCCGCGCCATCGCCGCCCGCGTGGGCCTCAGCGACGCCGAGGAGGCTCCGCTTCTCACCGGCCGGGAGATCGAGGCCCTCGACGACGAGGCCCTGCAGGAGCGCATCGCGCGCGTGCGGGTGGTGGCGCGGGCCGCCCCGGCGGACAAGCTGCGCGTGGTGCGCGCCGCCCAGCAGGCCGGCGCCTTCGTGGCCGTCACCGGAGACGGCGTGAACGACGCCCCGGCCCTGCGCCAGGCCGACCTGGGCGTCGCCATGGGGCGCTCGGGAAACGACGTGGCGCGCGAGGCGGCCGACCTGATCATCACCGACGACGACTTCTCCAGCATCGTGGCCGGCGTCCGCGAGGGCCGGGTGGCCTACGACAACGTCCGCAAGGTGACCTACCTGCTGGTCTCCACCGGTGCGGGGGAGGTGTTGGCCGTGGGCGCCTCCCTGGCCCTCGGGCTCCCGGTCCCCTTCACCGCGGTGCAGCTGCTGTGGCTGAATCTGGTGACCAACGGCATCCAGGACGTGGCCCTGGCCTTCGAGCCCCCCGAGCCGGGCGTGCTGCGGCGGGCGCCGCGCCCGCCGCGCGAGCGCATCTTCGACCGGGTGATGATCGAGCGCACCCAGGTGGCGGGAGCCGGCTTCGGAGGCGAGGGGCAGGCGGCCATCTGGGGGTGGCTCGCCGAGGGACGCAGCGTGGAGGAGGCGCGCAGCCTGCTGGTGCAGCTCTTCGTGCTCTTCGAGATCTTCCACATCGGCAACAGCCGCTCGGAGACGCGCTCGATCTTCCGCCTGAGCCCCTTCTCGAATCGCCTGCTGCTGCTCGGCACCCTCACCGCCATCGGCGTGCACGCCATGGCCCTCTACACGCCCTTCTTCCAGGGGCTCCTCGCGATCACTCCCCCGCAGCCGGGCGACTGGCTCTCGCTGGTGGCCATGGCGGCCAGCATCGTGGCGGTGATGGAGCTCCACAAGGCGCTGCGCCGGCCACGCACCTAGGCCTCGGGCACCCCGCGATGCCGGAGGGAGCCGAGTCCGCCTCCCCCCGATTCCCAGGAGGAAGCATGCAAATTCTCGAGCCCGTCCTGATCCTGGCCACCTTGCTGTGCTCGCTGGTCGCGGGCCTGGTCTTCAGCTTCGCCGTCGTCGTGATGCCGGGCATCCGCGAGCTGGGCGACCGCGACTTCCTGCGCGCCTTCCAGGTGATCGATGGCGTGATCCAGCGGAGCCAGCCGCTGTTCATGCTCGCCTGGGTCGGCTCGATCGTCGCCGTGCTCGCCTCGCTCCTGATGGGCGTCTGGCAGCTCGAGGGCACGGCGCGCTCCCTCCTGCTCGCGGCCGGCTCCATCTATCTCCTGCTGGTCCAGCTTCCGACCTTCGCCATCAACGTGCCGCTGAACAACCAGCTGCAGGCGCTGGACCTCGCGGCCGCCGGCGACGCCGCCGTCGGCGAGGCCCGCCGGCGCTTCGAGCCGCGCTGGCTGCTCTGGAACTGGATCCGGACGGGCTGCGCCATCCTCACGTCGACGCTACTGCTCACGCTGCTCCTGCAGCTCCGAGCTCGGCTCTGAGGGCGGAGGAAGAAGCGGGGCCCAGGCCCCGCAGATGGGCCAGATGTTCGAGACGCTTCGGAACTTCGCAGAGATCGGCATTGCGATCGCCGGCTTCAGCGCGATCGCCTCGGCTCTGAGGGCACGGGGCTCCGGCGCGTGGTCCGAGCGCGACCGCCTGGCCCTCCTTTCACTCCTGGAGACGTCCGCGCTGGTCGTTTTCTTCGCGATCGTCCCGCAGGTGCTCGACCAGATCCTGGGCGACGAGCGCAGCCTCTGGGTCGCCTCGAACCTCGGCTACGCCGCCGCGCATACCCTCCACTACTTCGTCCAGCTGCGACGCATCCTCTCCTCCAGGGCAGCCGGCGCCCAGATCAGCCCGCTCAGCCGTTCAGCGGGTGGCGCCCTCTTCCTCGGCGGAATCCTCTTGATCGTGGCCCAGGTAGCCCTCGCCGCCTTCGGCGATTCCGCCCAGCTCCGCTTCGTCTACCTCCTGGTATTGGCGTGGCACGCCTCCGTGGCCGGCGTGATGTTCGGCGCTCTGATTTTCCGGTACCTGAGCGGCGACTCCGCCTGACGGGGCGATGGCGCCGGGCCACGCCCCGCTCCGACCCGAGGCTGGTAGCATGGGGGCGGGCGAGCCGGGCGCTCGCGCGGACGACGACACCGAGGAGGAGCGGAAGTGAAGCCCGTCTGCATGGTCCTGGGTGCCGGCGCGGGGATCGGCGGCACCGTCGGCAAGCGCTTCGCACGGGAGGGCTACCACGCCGTCCTGTGTCGGCGCAGCGACGAGGAAGGGCTGAGGCAGCTCGTCGCCGACATCGAGCAGGCGGGCGGATCCGCCTCCGGCCTCCTCCTCGACGCGGCGAAGCCCGATACGATCGAGACGCGTGTCGCATCCGTCGAAGAGGAGATCGGCCCGATCGAGGTGGCCGTCTTCAACCTGGGCGCGCAGATCGGCAATCGCGCGCTCGCCGACACGAGCTACAAGGCCTTCGAGCTCGGTTGGCGCCTGGCGACCTTCGCGCTCTTTCGGCTCGCATCGGCCGTCTGCCCTCGGATGGTCGAGCGCGGCAAGGGCACGATCATCGTCACCTCGGCGACGGCGGCGGTGCGGGGCAACGCCGGACAGCACTCGCACGCCGCCGCCATGGGGGGCCGGCGGATGCTGTGCCAGACCCTCAACGCCGAGTTCGCGCCGCAGGGGATCCACGTCGCCCACGTGCTGATCGACGGCGCCGTCGACGCGCCGGACACGCTCGGCAGGATGCTCGGCCCGGAGGCCTTCGAGAAGCTTCGCGACGCTCGCGGCCGCGAGCACGACGGGCTGCTGCTTCCCGAGAAGCTCGCGGAGACCTATCTCCACCTGGCCCGGCAGCACCGCTCGGCGTGGACACACGAGCTCGATCTGCGCGCGTTCTCGGACCGTCCGTGGTGGAACCACTGAGAGCGCCAGCCGCAGCGGCCCGGTGGGATCGCTGCGACGAGACGAGACTGAGCTGCTTGCCTTCTTCGACTTCCCAGCCGAGCACTGGCTCCACCTGAGGACGGGGAACGTGATCGAGTCGCCCTTCGCCACGGTGCGCCTGCGCCAGCGCGTGACCAAGGGCGCGGGCTCGCGCCAGAAGGGGCTGCTGATGGCCTTCCAGCTCCTGACGATGGCCGAGCGCCGCTGGCGGCGCGTCAACGCCCCCGGCCTCGTGCCCCTCGTGCGCACCGGGGTAGCCTTCCGCGACGGCCACGCCGATTCCCCGCCGAGGAAGCGGGCCGCGTAGATGTCACCTTGCTGCCCCAGATTCGCCATTCTGGCCGGCGCTCCTGCGGATACGGTAGACGTATGCTGAAGACGATCCGCGCTGCGCTCGTCCTGTCGCTGCTGGCTCTGCTCGCCCCGGCCGCCGCTTCGGCGGTGGAGCTGCGCGACGCGGAGCTGGTGGCCGGCGGAAGTCCGGTGCTCGAGAATGCCGGCGGAACGGTCCGACTCGA
This sequence comes from uncultured Spirochaetales bacterium, assembly GCA_964649065.1. Taxonomy (GTDB): domain Bacteria; phylum Myxococcota_A; class UBA9160; order UBA9160; family SMWR01; genus CAZYOL01. The sequence goes on along the minus strand of CAZYOL010000018.1, from coordinate 5,702 downwards.
AGACGCGCGCCTCGGCCGCGTAGGCCCGACCGTCTTCCTCCCCGAGCCCGGCGCGCTGTGGCAGCTCGTGTCGGGCGTAGGGCTGCTGGCGCTGCTTGCCAGGCGCCGGCGATCGCCACCGCGTGGCCTCGCGAATGAGGAGACCTGTTGATGTTGCATCGGTTGCGTGTGTTCGGGCCCTGGGTCGTGGGGCTCTTGTTCGCCTTCTTCGCTGCGTCGGCCTTCGCGCAGGTGCCCCCGGATACGACGTTCACGGGGAGACTCGTGGACGACTTCGGGAACCCACTCGCGGGCCCTGTCGATCTGGAACTTCGGGTCTTCGACGCGGAGACGGCTGGCACCCAGCTCTACAGCGAGCAGCACCTCGGCACCGCGCTCGACGCCACGGGCGGCTTCTCGGTGCAGCTGGGCCTCGGCACGAGCCCATCGGGCACGTTCGATGCGGGCCTGTTCTCGGACGTGGACCGCTGGCTGGAGGTGGTGGTCGGAAGCGACGTGCTGACGCCCCGCCAGATCATCGGCTCGGTGCCGTGGGCGTTGATTGCCCAGCAGGCGAACAAGATCGTGCCGGACCCGAACGGAGCGTTCGAGGACTGCGGCGATGGCACTGTCTGGGACCCGAAGACGGGGCTTCAGTGGGAGCAGAAGACCGGGACGTTTGTCCTTGATGTTTCCTGTGAGACGGTCGGCTGTCCGGATCCGCACGACGTAAACAACGTGTACCAGTGGTCGAACACGGGGGTCGAACCGGACGGCAATGCAGTCACCGACTTCTTGGACAAGCTGAACGATCCGTTCTTCGGCGCTGGCAGCTCGACGGACGTGACGGGCTGCTTCGCCGGACACTGCGATTGGCGTCTGGCGAACTTCGTCGAGCTGAAGACAATATTTGATTGCTCCTTCGGCACCCCCTGCATCGACCCGATCTTCGGGCCCATAGCGTCGTCGGGGAGGGGGGGTGTCTACTGGTCGGCGTCTACGGTTGCCGGCAGCCCGGACAACGCGTGGGGCGCGGACTTCGCCGGCGGCGGCCAGGGCCCCATCAACAAGACGCTGGAGCCCTTCTTCGTTCGTGCAGTTCGCGCCGGCTCGTGCAATTGACGATTGGACGCTTTGAATGATTTGATCCTTTGACTGGGGGTGTGGGGGGCAGTCGCCCCCCACCCGCCGGAAAAGCGCCGGAGGGGGAGGGATGGCGCGGAGCGAGCACCTGCCGATCTACAAGCGCAGCCACGAGCTGTGCCTGTCCCTGGAGCAGGTCGTCGCCGGCTTTCCCCGCTACCACAAGTGCGGCGGACTCGTCTCGCGCGGACCGGCTACGCGCTGGCGGCGGGCTTTCCCCGCCGGTTGGCTCCGCACTTCGCCGCCAAGGCGCTCCATGCGGGCTTTGCGGTCGCCTTCCCAGCCGCCCTGGCCTCCGCAAGATCGTGGCCCCGGGGGCGCCTCAATTTCTGCTCGCGCCCGCCAAATGGGAAGGGAACGTCTGGCCATCGCGGGCCGATTGAATCCACGACATTTGACGATATCTCAGCTTCAGCGCTTCGACTGAGCCACGGAGGCGCTGTAGCTCGCAGCCAAGCGCCAGTCGGTTAGACGGCGGGGTAAGGTGACCAAATCGGGCGCGACAGCGATCGTCCTCGGTGTTCTGCTGCTGGGAACCAACGGGTGGTGGCTCTACAACTCCATAGACGCGGGCATTACCTACACCTACCAGCAGGTGTCGCTTGACGATTGCCACGAGCAGTTGTCTCAGACAGTCGCGATTCTCCCCATCGTAGCGAGCCTCGACGCCACCCCCGAAGAGATCATCAGAGCAGCGCAGGAGCCGATCGGAGCCGAGCCGTTCGAGAAGGAAGGCTTCACCATACCGCCAGCAGGCTCGGCTCGCGATCTTCGATCAGGAGGCCGGGGTCGGGCGTGCGAGCGGCCAGGGCCATCGAGAGCGCCTGGAGGGCGAGCTCCAGACAATCGCTGCACGACCCACTCGCGGACCTCAGTGTGCACCGACCTCCGAGCGGGAGTGCGTCGAGAGTGCGAACGGAAGCCTGGGGACCTGGGGGACGGGGACGCAGGAGAGGGAGTCGCCAGGACTTGACGAGGCTGGCTTTCTCATGGAAGGCGCTGCCGCTCAGGAGCCACGGCGCGGTCCAATCATTCCATGGTAGGGTCTCGCCCTCCGGAGCCGACCGCAGAGGGGTGCCGCAACCTGTGCGAGAGCCAGGGCAAGTCCGTCAAGCGCTACCAAACGGGCCTCTCTACGCCGATCGTGAATCTGCGCCCCTCGGTCATCTGCGAGTGCGAACGCGACCCTCCTCCGCCAGCAACGCAGTGAACTGCGGGTCCCTTCAGGGCCCTTGCGCGCATCGGCAGTTCCCGACAGTCGCCCGGCAAAGACGTGCTCCAAGGGGAGCGTCTCTCTCGGCAGCCTCGGCGAAGGCGCCGAAGGCCGCGCACATTGCCTCGCTCCACCTGGCGAGAGGCGCGAATCTCGGGTCGATCTCGGCGCAGGGCGCCCAGCGGCGGCGGAGAGATGCATGGCGCCCCGGGGAGGAATCGAACCCCCGACCCGTCGCCTGGAAGACCTTCCGAAGCGCGAGGAATAGCGCCTACCTCCAACTCGTGGCTTGCGAGCGACGGCACACCCCTACATGGGGGCGCACCCAGTACGGCCGGACGGCCCCATACGGCCCCGGATCATCGACCGGCGCCCGGGTGTACCCCACCGAACGCGGCCGCTCGAAGCAGGTCTGCGCGTCCGAAGATCGGGGAAGAAGATGCGACGCAACGGAACGTCATTTCCGCGAGGAGCCCACAGCGGTCTCCAATGCCGTCTTTGGCTTCGCGCCGTGTCCGTTCGGCGGCTTGAGCCTTCGTGGACGCCGCGCGGTCCCTCTCCGCCGCTGCCAAGTTAAGTGGGTTGACAACCGGTCTCTCTTGCGTGGGGAAATTGATACATCGATTTCCCAACAGAGAGAACTCTCATTCTGGGCCTGGATACACTAGATTCGGCTTCCATTTAGAGAATTCGAGAAGGCCCGACTCACTTGGAAGCCAACCAGCTAGCTCGGACAAGAGCCTGCTGCAGCCAATGGGCTGCCGAGGTTCATCAAGCCCAAGGAACTCTGGGCGCGTTCCTATTCGGCAGCACGGTCGACCACCAAGGGGAGCTATTTGAGCCCCCGCGGAGCGATGTCGACCTTGTCGTCGTCATGCCAGCCTCAGTAGTACGCGCAGAGGATCGCTCGGACTGGCTCGCGCAGGTGTTGAATGCAAAGAAGGACTTGGAGAAACGCCTTCTTGAGGTGCTATCGATCGAGAACGCGTCCCAACCGATAGTCAGTGTCGTGGCTCCGACAGTGCTCGAGATTGAAAGTGACGTTCACAAGTCGGGAGAAACCGACTTCTTTCGAAGCAACAGATTCCTTTCGCTGCTCTCAGATCATCCGAATCTTCCGATCGACCCTGGATCTCGGCGGCCAATCGATGTCGACGCTCGGCGCTGTCTAGAGTGCGCGCAGGCCTATAGGAACAAGTACCTCTCCGTTAGCGCAAATGGGCGTGGCGGCATTGCGAAGCTGAACGGTGTCAAGGAGCGGCCGATCCCAAAGGACATAATGCGGAACGTAGCTCGTCTCGCCCCAGAGGCGGCCGGAAGTAGCCTCGCGGCGACCAAGCTCAACGTTCAATTTGGACTCGACTATCTGTTCTCTTACCTCTACTCGCACCGCAATCGTTCGGACGCGCTGCACGATCTCTATGCGAAGATCACTGTTCGGCGACTCGCGGATGGGACTAGAGAGTCTCTGTCAAGCCACGATCAGCTCGTTCTAGCGGAGCTCGTACACGAGCTCGCGGTTCAGCACCTGTCCACTGGTGTAGACGAAGCTGCTGCTCGAAGCCTCTTTAGAATCGCGACAGATAGCGCCACACCCGCCCAAGAACTGCTTGATCGACTCCAGCAACTCGCTGGCGACCCGACGCTGACTGTCGACGAGATACCCTCCGGCTACAGGATCGAAAGTCGCAAAGACACCTATGAGTTGCTAGCGCGTTTGGCCCGATCCGAGGAGCTTGACGACAAGCTAGGCCTAGCTGTCGAGGCGTTGCAGCTGCGCGTGAGGGTCACGCTCAAAAGGAGTGTTATCGGCCATCCTAAAGACCAACGAGCAGCGGTCAAGGGCCTGGGTATTCGACGAACAAATCAGACTGTTGAACTTGAAGACACACCTTCGGTCCGGGGAATGATCCGAAAGGTGCGGCATCTAGTGACTACGTGGGGCAACCACGAGCGCCGCCGAACAAGGCGTTGAACCGGACGTGGAATAGGGCGGTCCAAACCTCGACTGTGGCATTCTGGTATCGACCGGTTCAGGCTCAGCGGTGTCCGGCGGCGCTATTCCACGCCGGTTAACGCCGATCCGTTGGGCAGCGCGGAGCGATAGGCACACGACCCGCGGAGGGCGCCTTGGCCATCGAAGTCACCGAAGCGATCAACGTCCCCGAGCAAGCGGCTGCGCTCGGACTCGCCGTCCCCACGCACCTCACAGTGCTTCCCCGAAACTTCGAGACCGCGGAGGCACTCGCGGAACTCGCTCACGAATCACCCGCCGCCACCATTAGAAAGTTATGGCGAGAAGCGGGTCTCCCGGAAACTCCTCTGGAGCTTGACGGGCAGCGGCTGCCGCGGATGCTCGACCGATCTGCCGATTGGGTCGGCCCAACGATCTTCGTGGGTTCGTTGCTCCTGACCGAAAACCAGCACGCCGTGAGCCTCGCGATTTCAATCGTGAAGGACTACGTCGTGAACTTCTTCAAGGGCTGGCCGAATCCCCCGCAGGTCAAACTTGACGTGATTGTGGAAACCTCAGAGTCGAAGAAGTATCGCAGGATTCACTATTCCGGATCCGCGGACGGGCTCTCCGAGCTCCCTGCGATCATCCAAGAGGCTGCCAAAGAAGATGACGTTTGAGGAGATGGCCCAGAAGTTCGACTCGCTCGCACACCAGGCGCAGACGCTCACCTTCATCGCCCGCGACCTCGACCTTCAAAAGGAAGCACTCGCAAGCCTCGCCGAGTTCTTGGACAAGCTGGCGGGCGCTAAGCAAACGTCGATCGAGGCAGGAGACGAGCAATCAGCGAATCGAGTACTCGCATTCGAGCTGATGGTTTCATCGCTAGCGTCAGAACTTCGGATGTACATCGATCTGAAAGCTGGCCAGCCTGAGGCCGCTTGGAACCATCTCATCGATGCTGAGAACTATGCGGCGTCAGCTATGCGCGCTGATGGTCTCGCGAGCCACCTCACCAACCACATCACGAAACTCGAAGCACTTGAAGAGCTGCTTTTCGGCCCACAGTCCTTCATGAGCTTCGGATCCATCGTCGGAACCACGGAGTGTTCGATTTGCGGGGGGCCCTACGACGACTGTCCGCACGTCGTTGGCAGACCCTACATGGGATCGCTCTGCTCGGTGATCTGCAAAGACGTCGACATTCGAGAGGTCTCGTACGTAACCGAACCTGCCGATAAGCGGTGTCGAGTCACACATTTCTCTGATTCGGGCGGCCAGCGTAACAAGATAACTTGGAAGCTCGAGAAGAAGTGAGCCGCCGGCAGAACGCGCGCTGCCCAACAAGATGAGATGAGAGGCCAGCCTCCTGAACGCAGTACCGTGAGGTCTGCAAACGGATAGCGGGCTCGC
>CAZYOL010000017.1:0-36648 GCA_964649065.1 uncultured Spirochaetales bacterium | reverse complement strand
AGCCGCGCCGCGGGGGGGGCGGGCGCCGCGCGCCTCGCCTCGCCGCGCAGCAGCGGCAGCGCCAGCAGCGCCAGCGCGCCGCAGGACCACAGCGGGACGGGCAGGTCGGCGGCGCGCAGCCCCAGCAGGAGCAGCGAGGCCAGCCCCGAGCCGACCACGAAGGCCAGGGCGAGCCGCTCGGCCCCGCCGGCGCGCAGGCCCAGGCAGCGCAGCGCCAGGAGACCCAGCGACAGGTAGGCGAGGCTCGGCAGCAGGCCCGCGGCGAGCAGCGCGATCCCGTCGTCGGGCGTCCTCATCGCACGAGGTGCAGGTCGAAGACGTGGATGGCGACGTACAATCCGACGACGGCCAGCAGCCAGGCCAGGGCGGCGACGCGAGCGGCTCCGCGGAGCGGAGCCGGGCGGGCACCGGGCGCGCGTTCGCTCACGCCGCGAGGATAACGGAGGCGCCGTTGGACGAGGCCAGGCCGGGGCCGCCGTGGGCGGCCTCGGATCGGGCTGCGGGGGGCCTGATCTTCGGCCTCGCGCTTTGCGTCGAGGTGCTGGCGGCCTGGCTCGGCGTCCGCGGCGCGCCGATCTCGCTGTCGGCGCTGGCCGTCTTCTTCGACGGTCACAAGTACCTGGAGATCGCAAAGTCCTTCCCGCTGCCCTACTCGGCGCAGGGCGATCTGCTGCTGGGCCACGCCCCGGGCTATCCGGCGCTGATCGCGCTGCTCCACGCCGTGGCCGGCGGCGCCCTCGACTGGGGGAGTGCGGCGCTGCTCGCCAGCTGGGTCTGCGGGGCCCTGGCGGCGCTGGCCTTCTACGTGCTGTGTCGGCAGCTCGGCCTGCCCGCGCTGCTGCCGAGCCTGCTCTTCGTGCTCGCGAACCCCCGCTGGCTGGCGCTCGCCTCGACGGCCCATCCCGAGCCCCTGGCCGTGCTGGCCGCCCTGGTCTCGGCGATCGCCTGGCGGCGCCGCGCCTACGCCTGGGCGGCCCTCGGCCTCGGCCTGACCGTGCTGACGCGCTTTCCCTCCCTCGTCGTGGTGCTGCCGCTGGCGGCCGGCTTCTGGCTGCAGCGGCGCCCGCCGCCACCGCGCGCGGCCCTGGCCCTGGCGGCGCCCTTCCTGGCGCTGCTGCTGCACGATCTCTACCTGGGACTGCGCGTCCCCGGGTTCCAGGGCATCCGCGCTTCCCACGCCTTCTGGTGGGAGCCGCGCTGGTCGCTGCCCTTCCTGGGGCTGCTCCGGCATCCCGACGCCTTCCCGCCCGCCCTGCCCCTGGCTGCACTCACCTACGCCAGCGCCGCTCTCTACTCCGGGGCGGCGGCGCTGGGCTTTGCCCGGCGGGACCGCTGCTGGTGGATCGGTTCGCTGTGGATCGCGGTCGTGACCCTGCTCGCCGCCTCTCCGGAGGACCCCGTCGGCGTGCGGGCCTTCACCCGGCTGGCGATCCTGGCCTGGCCGGCCGCCCTGCTGGTGCTGACGGGCTGGGTCGCGAGCCGGCGCCCGCGGCTTCCGGCGCGGGCCTGGGGACCGGTGCTGCTGTTGCTGGCGCTGCTCTCCCTGGGCTTCGCCGCGCGCCAGTCGCAGCTGGCGATCTCCGGGCAGCTTCGCGAGCAGCGCTTCCTGCGCGACACGATCGAGCGGCTCGACTCGGACGCGCCGGTGTGGGTGGACTTCCGGCGCGAGCGCCGGGAGAGGCGCCGTCGCTAGCGGTCGGGTTCCCGGCGCAGGTACAGCTCCAGGGCCTGGGCCTCGTCCTCGGGCCGCGCCGTGCGGAAGCGGTGCGGATCCGGAACCGCCGGCGTGGCGGAGACGGCGGGATTGGTGTTCCAGTGCAGGTCCACCACCGGGAGCGCGTGCCGCTCGAAGTCTCCCGCCGCCAGGAAGCGCTGAAGCTCCGTCAGGCCGACCCGCCAGCGACGCCGCGGAAGCACCACGTCGGGCTCGAGCCGTCGATCTTCGAGCAGGTTGGAGAGGTTGGTCCCGATGATCACCCGGGCGTCGAGGTAGAACATCAGGGGATGGTTCTCGTAGTTCGTGGCGATCACCAGGCTGGAGGGATCCGCGTAGCGCTCCCGCAGGTAGGGAAGGGCGAAGTCGAGCGGGCCGCGCACCGGCGAGATCAGCTCGGCGGCCCGCCCGGCGATCTCGTGCGAGCGCGGCAGACAGCCGAGCACGGCCAGGGCGACCAGCAGCGCGCCGCGCCGCCGCGAGCCGCGCGCCAGGCAGAAGGCGTCCAGCAGGAAGATCAGCGTCACGACCGGAGACAGCAGCACCGTGTAGCGCTCGTAGACCAGGGGGTTCAGGCAGGTGAGCGCGGCGTAGCCCAGGGCGAAGAGCGAGAGCCGGTCTGCCACGCGTCGCTCGGGGCGGGGCAGGGCGCCCGGGCTCCGCGCATCGCGCCACAGCAGCCAGGCGCGGGTCACCAGGGCCGGGGCCAGCAGCTCCTGGCGCAGGAAGTGGACGCCGACTCCGGCCAGGTTCCGGGCGCTGCGCGCGAGCGAGCCGCCGAGCTCCTCGCGGAAGGCGGCGGCGATCTGGAAGGTCTCGAAGAAGACCAGCAGCGGCGCGATGGCGAGCAGCGCCGCCGCGAGCGGGAGAGCGTCGAGCCAGGCGCGCCGCCGCTCGGCTCCGCGGGCCCGGAGCCCGCGCCACGAGAGCTCCGCGCCCAGCAGCAGGAGCAGCGCGAAGCTGGCGGCGAAGAAGATCTGGAAGAGCAGCCACAGCAGCAGCGTCATTGCGACGCCGTAGGTCCACGGGCCGAGCGTGCGGAAGAGGTTGCGCCGCAGGTGCAGCCCGGCGATCGCCCCGACGACCCAGACCAGCAGCGGGTAGTAGCGCAGCTCGCGCAGGTGGAGCTGCAGCGAGACGGAGAGGGCGAGCAGCCCGAAGTAGGCGGCGGCGAAGCAGGCGGCGCGGCCGGGCCGCCCGGCCAGCGCCGGCCACACCGCCCAGAGCCAGGTCAGGACTCCGGCCAGGCCGGCCAGGGCGAAGGGAAGGCGCAGGCGCCGCGTCTTCTCGTGGAGGTCGTCGCTGGCGCGGGCCCAGAGCAGCCCGGGGACGGCGTAGTAGAAGTGGCCCCAGGTGGTTCCGATGTAGGCGTCGATGCCCTCCTTGAGCCCGAGAGCGGCATCGGTGCCGAACTCGTAGACGACGTTGCGCGGGCCGTGGACCTTCGGGTAGCCGAACTCCACGACCCGACGCGCGTACATGGCCGTCTCGCCCTCGTCCTGCCACAGCAGGGGGTGCCCCAGGCCGCGCAGCTGGATCCCGCCGTAGAGCAAGAGCGCGGCCAGGGCCAGCAGCAGCTCGGGCCGGCGCGGGGAGCTCATCCCGTCGCGGATCGGACCCAGGCGCTGATCCGGAACAGAGGCGCCAGCGGCGGGACGCGACGCAGCTCTCTCCGGCGCAGGCGGCTGCCGGCGGCCCGCTCCACCGCGTAGACGTCGACGGCGTGGTAGTGGCCGTGGAAGCCGGCGATCCGCCTTCCCAGCCGATACAGGGCGCTCTCGGTCGGCCCCGAGATCACCAGCCAGCCGGCCGGAGCCAGAGCGGCGACCAGGAGGTCGAGCAGGGCGCCCGGGTCCCGGTTGTGCTCCAGGGAGTCGAGGGCGAAGATCGTCCCGAAGTGGCCCGCCGGCAGCGTCTCCGGGGTCTCGCGTCTCGCCGTCGGCGCGGCCTCGCGGAGGGCGCGCGCACAGAGCTCGCTCTCCTCGACGAAGCGATAGTCCTCGGGGCCTCCGAGCAGGTGGAAGAGCTCGCCGGTGCCGGCCCCGAAATCGAGGACGGGGCCGCGCCGCTCCCAGCCCGCGGCGATGCGGCGGGCGGCCAGCAGGCGCCACCAGGAGACCGCCGCCGCCCCCGGATTCCGGTGGCAGTAGGAGGGCACCATGCTCTCTTCCAGCTCGTCGAAGCTCGCGACTCCGTCGAAGGTCCGCGCGAGCTGCGCACGGCGGCGGCGGATCGTGCTCCAGGTCTCGGCGTCGAGCATCGGGCTGTGCCGGTGGCTCCCGGCGCGCGAGCATCGCCCGGGCACGGGGCGGCCGCAACTGGCGCCGCGGCCCGCGTGGTAGAATCGCGCCCGTGATCGCCGTGGTCGTCCCCTGCTATCGCGTACGCGACCACGTCCTGGGGGTCCTGGCCGCGATCGGCGACGAGGTCGATCGCATCCTCGTGGTCGACGACGCCTGTCCCGAGGGCAGCGGCAAGCTCGTCGAGGCCCAGTGCCGCGACGCGCGCGTCCGCGTTCTGTGTCACGAGCACAACCAGGGGGTGGGCGGTGCGACCCTCACCGGCTACCGGGCGGCGCTGCAGGAGGGCGCCGAGGTGATCGTGAAGCTCGACGGCGACGGCCAGATGGACCCGGCCCTGCTGCCCCTGCTGCTGCGGCCGATCGTCGAGGCGCGGGCCGACTACGCCAAGGGCAATCGCTTCCACGACCTCGACGCCCTGCGCTCGATGCCGCGCGCCCGACTCCTCGGCAACGCGGTGCTCTCCTTCGTTTCGAAGCTCTCCACGGGCTACTGGCACCTGCTCGATCCCACCAACGGCTTCACGGCCATCCACGCGCGGGTCGCCGAGCAGCTGCCGCTGGACAAGCTGGCGCGCCGCTTCTTCTTCGAGTCGGATCTGCTCTTCCGGCTCAACGTGCTGCGGGCGGTGGTGGTGGACGTGCCCATGCCGGCCCGCTACGGCCAGGAGCGCAGCAATCTGGTGATTCCTCGCGTGGTCGGAGACTTCCTGTGGCGGCACTGCCTCAACACCGCCAAGCGCATCGGCTACGCCTACTTCCTGCGCGGCTTCAGCGTGGCCTCGGTCGAGATCGTGGCCGGCCTGCTGCTCTTCGGCTTCGGCGCGGTCTTCGGCGGGATCCGCTGGCTCGAGAGCATCGAGCGGGGAGTTCCGGCCACGGCGGGCACCGTGATGCTCGCCGCGCTGCCGGTGCTCGCCGGTCTCCAGCTGCTGCTGGCCTTCCTCGGCTACGACGTGCAGGACGTGCCCCGCGAGCCCCTGCAGCGCTACTGGAGTCGGGCCTCGGGCCCTTCGGGCTCGTCGCGGATCTCGTAGGCGGCCATCAGCCGGCTGCGGCGCAGTCGCCGCAGCGGGCCCTCCGGACCCGCGGCCCGGGCGATGCGCTCCTGGATCTCGGGGCCCGCCGCCTGGTGCACCACGAGGGTGCTGAAGCCCTGCGCCCGCAGCGCCCGCAGCGCCTCCACCTCGGGCAGGCGCTCCGCCAGTGGCAGCAGGGCTGTCGTCGAGGCCGGCAGATAGGAGTTGTAGCAGCCGGAGGTGCGACGCCCGTGATAGGTCGAGAGCAGCACCTGGTGGATGGCCGAGCCGCGCCCTCCGGTGGCGAGCTGCTCGACGTGGAGGGGGAGCTCCAGCAGTGGGCCCGTGTTGCCCGCGCGCGCCAGGCCCTCGAAGAAGGCCAGGTCGTCCGGGTGCGGCCGGAGCACCGCCGACTCGACGGCGCCCACCGCCGGCTGCGGGCTGCGCACCTGGAGCAGGGCCAGGCCGACCAGCAGCGCGCCGGCGAGTGCCCGCCAGCGCTGGGGAATGCGGTCGAGCAGGCTGGCGGCTCCCAGCCCGGCCAGGAGAGCCGCGGCGAGCTGGAAGCCCGTCAGCACGAAGGCCGGCGCCCGGGCGTTGGCCAGGCCCGGCAGCAGCTCTCCCAGCCAGGCGTAGAGGTTCGGCAGCCGCGGCGGCGGAGGCTCGCCGCGCGCCCAGGCGGCGAGCTGGGCGCTCTCGTTGCCTCCGGTGGCCACCCAGGCCGACAGCAGGGCACCGGCCAGCAGCGCCCAGCGCGGGTCGCCCAGCCGCCGCGCGCGCTCCCCACGCCACGGCAGCAGCAGCGCGCAGAGCGCCAGCCCGAAGCCCAGCTCGCTCGAGCTCCGCCCGGGGCCGAACTCCCGCCACGCCGCGTAGGCCTGGAAGCTCCGCTCGGTGAGGTTCGCGCTCTCGCGCTGGGCCAGGAAGGGGGTGAAGATCCAGAGCGCCGCCGCCGCCAGCAGCAGCAGCGCCGCGGCCAGCGGGAGGGGCCGCAGCGCGCGGACCCCATGGCGCAGCAGCATCCAGGCCCCCATCGGCAGGGCCACCAGGCTCGTGGCCAGCAGCGCGTACAGGCTCTCGCCCATCTGAAGGGCGCAGCAGAGCGCCAGACCCAGGGCGTTCCCCAGCCCGCCGTCCGCAAACAGGCGGCGCGCGAAGAACAGCCCGCCGACGGCCCAGGCCGTGTCGTAGATGAAGGGGTAGGTGACCACCGAGGGATGGTGGACGTGGAAGGCGTAGAGCAGGCTCGCGCAGAGGGCGGCTGCCGTCGAGCGCGTCCAGTCGAAGACCAGCAGCGCCATCGCCAGCGCGGCGATGCCGCGCAGCAGCGACACGGCGGCGTTGAAGCTGAGCACCGGGTCGCGATGGAGCCACCAGGCAGGCGCCCCGAGCAGCCCCAGCGCCAGGCCCGGGTGTCCCAGGGCCAGGCTCTGGCGGGCCGGATGGCAGGGCTCGGCCTCGAAGAGAGACCCGGGGCGCTCGAGCAGCGCCCGGGCGTTGTGGGCGACCAGCCAGACGGCGAAGCGACGATCGCTCGGGGAGAAGTCGTAGCCCCGCGCCTCTCCCGGGGCCGCCAACTCGGCGGGGGTTCGTCCCACCATCACGAAGGTGTCCAGCGAGAGGCCCCGGAGCGGAGCGAGGTGGGCGAGCCAGGCGACGAGCAGCACCGCCGCGCACGAGAGGATCCGCAGCGCGCGGTCGCGCGTCAGCCGGGACACGCGTGCAGCTTAGCCGGGCTGCGACTGCGCCCGGGCGCTGGACAAGGGCCGGGCCGCAGGGGCATACTGATCTGATACTCCGTCAGATCTTCCGGGGCCGCAGCGGGCCCGCACGGGGACGCAGCATGGCGACGGCGAAGCAGCAGGGAGAGTCCGCGGCCGCGCTGGCCCGCGCCGCGGACTCCGAGATCGACCCGGTCACGGTCGAGGTGATCCGCGGCGCCATGGAGACCGTGGCCTACGAGATGGCCACCCACGTCTCTCTCACGGCGACGACGCCCATCTTGAACCAGTCCAACGAGCGCAACGCGACCATCCTCGACGGTCGCGGCGCGCTGGCCGCGCTCTCCGTCGGCATCCCCCAGTTCATGCTCTCCTCGACCCTCCCGATCCGCTTCGCCATCGACTTCTTCCGCGAGGAGGGCCTCCGGGAAGGCGACGTGCTGGTCGCGAACGACCCCTACCACGGGGGCGGCCACCTGCCGGACTACAACGTCTTCGCGCCGGTCGTGCACGAGGGCGAGGTCGCGTTGATCGCCTCCATCCAGTGCCACCACGCGGACACGGGCGGCGGCATGCCTGGGGGCTACAACGCCGAGGCCCTCGACATCTGGGCCGAGGGCGTGCGCTTTCCCGCCCTCAAGGTCTACGACCGCGGCGTGGAGCGGCGCGACCTCGTCTACATGATGCAGGTCAACAATCGGACGCCGACCTTCATCGGCGACCTGCGCGCCCAGATCGGGGCCGCCCAGCTCGGCGTGCGGCGCCTGGGCCAGATCGTGCAGCGCTACGGAGTCGCCGCCGTGCGCGCGGCCGTCGACCACTCGATCGCCTACGCCGCGCGCCGCTTCCGTGAGGAGGTGGCCTCCTGGCCCGACGGTGTCTACGAGGCCGACTGCTACGTCGACCACGATCCGGTGGGCAACCCCGACATCCTCGTCCACGTGAAGATCACGGTCGAGGGCGAGCGGCTCTGCGTCGACTTCACCGGCTCCGACACCCGCGAGGGTCTCAAGGCCTACTCGACCTTCGGCAACACCCGTGGCTACGTCGTGGCCCAGCTGGCCTCGATGATGGATCCGGCCATCCCCAAGAACGAGGGCTTCTTCGACTCGATCGAGCTGATCGTGCCCGAGGGCTGTGTCCTGAATCCGCGCCCGGGCTCGACGGTCGCGGCCGGGACCCACCACCCGGGGGTGGAGGTCGGCGAGGCCATCGCCAGGGCCCTCTCGCCGGTCCTGCCCGAGCGCTCTTGTCCGCAGATCTACAAGCTCGGCGGGCCCAACGTCTTCGTCGGGACCCATCCGGAGACGGGACAGATGTGGATCGACCACGGCGTCGACGTGCTCGCCTGCTACTGCAACGCGGTCAAGGGGCAGGACGGCTGGGGCTCGATGCCGGCCTCCTTCGGCAATCTGATTCGCGCCACCGCCGAGGTCAACGAGTCGATCTTCCCGGTGCGCCACGAGTGCTGCGACTACCAGACCGATACCGGGGGGGCCGGCACGTGGCGCGGCTGCCCGGGCTCGCGGGTCGTCAAGCGGACGCTGGCGCCGGCGGGCCTCTCGACCTGGATGGTCGGCATGAAGTATCCGATGGCCGGCGTCGAAGGCGGGAGCGACGGTGCCCCGAATCGCCTGACGCTCCGCTTCGACAGCGATCCGCAGCAGGTCTCGAACATCGCCAATGCCGAGCCCCACGCGGCCGGCGAGGCCTTCGAGTACGTCTACGGCGGCGGCGCCGGCTACGGCGATCCCCTGGAGCGCGATCCGCAGGCCGTCCTCGACGACGTCCTCGACGAGTACGTCTCGCTCTCTTCGGCCGAGCGGGACTACGGTCTGGTCTTTCGGGGCAGCCTCGAGGAGCTCGATCTGGCGGTCGACCAGGAGGCCACCAGGCGACGCCGCGAGACCCTGCGCGCCGCGGGCGGGGGGCGCTCGGCATGAGCTATCGAATCGGCATCGACGTCGGCGGCACCTTCACCGACTTCGTGCTGGCCGGCGAGGCGGGCCGGGTCCGGCTGCTGAAGGTGCCCACGACCCTCGACGACCAGTCGCTGGGTGTGATGGGGGGCGTCGCCCTGCTGGCCGCCGGCGAGGGCCTGGAGCCGCGACAGCTGCTCGAGCGCACGGATCTGGTGGTCCACGGCACGACCACCGCCGACAACACCATGATCGAGATGAACGGGGCCCTCTGCGGCCTGCTGACCACCGAGGGGCATCGCGACGAGATCGAGATCCGCCGCGGCTACAAGGAGGACATCTGGGACCCCTCCTACCCGCCGCCGATCCCGATCGCCCGTCGCCGCCACCGCTACGGCATCCCCGAGCGCCTCGACTTCCGCGGCCAGGTGGTGAAGGCCCTCGACGAGGAGGCCGTGCGCCGGGCGGCCCGGCGCCTGCGCAAGCAGGGCGTCGACTCGATCGCCGTCTGCCTGCTCTTCTCCTTCATCAATCCCGCGCACGAGCTGCGGATCGCGGAGATCCTGGCGGAGGAGTACCCGGAGGCCCGCGTCTCCCTCTCGCACCAGATCATGCCCACGGCGCCGGAGTTCGAGCGCACTTCGACGACCCTGGTCGACGCCTACGTGGGGCCGCGGGTCGAGGGCTACCTCTCGCGTCTGGAGAACGCGCTGCGCGAGGCCGGCTACGGCAAGGACCTGCTGATCATGCAGTCGAACGGCGGCATCATGACCGCCGAGTTCATCGCCAAGAAGGCGGTCGCCACCCTCGGCTCGGGGCCCACGGGCGGCGTGATGGGGGCCTGCGCCGTGGCCGAGGCGGCGGGCGTTCGCGACTTCATTGCCATCGACATGGGCGGCACCAGCTACGAGGCCTGCCTGGTCAGCGGCGCGAAGCCGACCATCCGCAGCTACTGGAACTGGCAGCACCGCTACCTGGTGGGCCTGCCGATGGTGGAGATGCACTCGATCGGCGCCGGCGGTGGCTCGATCGCCTTCGTCGAGGCGGGAGCCCTGCGCGTGGGCCCGGAGAGCGCCAAGGCCGACCCGGGGCCGATCTGCTACGGCCGCGGCGGCACCCGCCCCACCGTCACCGACGCGAATCTGGTGCTCGGCTACATCAACCCCGAGGCGCTCTGCGGGGGCGAGTTCAAGCTGCGCCAGGAGGGCCTGCGCGAGGCCTTGGCCGAGCAGATCGGCTCTCCGCTCGGCCTCGACGTGGTCGAGGCCGCCCACGGGATCTTCCGGATCGTGAACGCCAACATGGCCAACGCCATCCGGCGCGTCTCCTCCCACGGGGGCCACGATCCCCGGGAGTTCGAGATGGTGGTCTACGGGGGCAATGGTCCGGTCCACGCCGGCATGCAGGCCGAGGAGCTCGGCATCCGCCGGCTGATCGTGCCGAAGACCTCGCCCGCCTTCTCCGCCCTCGGCCTGCTGATCGCCGACTACGTGGTCGACGAGCAGCGCTCCTACATCACGCCCGCCGATCGCGCCGACGCAGACCGGGTGAACGCCCTCTTCGCGGAGATGGAGCAGCAGGCCCTGCGCGAGCTGGGGGTGGCCGGCATGGGCCGCGAGGACCTGAGCTTCCAGCGCTACCTGAACCTCTCTTATCCCGGTCAGACCTTCGACATGGCGGTGCCCGCCCAGGTCGACGAGGCGGGGCGCATGGGTCCGGAAGAGCTGAGCCGCAACATCGAGGCCTTCCACGACCTGCACGAGGAGCTTCACACCTACGCGGTGCGGGAGGAGGTGCCCGTGCTGCGCTCGGTGCGGGTGCAGGCCCTGGGCATCACGGAGAAGCCCGGTCTGGGCGATCACCCGCGTCCCGGCGGCAGCGAGGCCGACGCACTCCGCCAGCGGCGTCCGGCCTGGTTCGAGGGGGGCTTCGTCGACACGCCGGTCTACGACGGCGAGGGGCTGGGGCCCGGCCACCGCCTGGAGGGCCCGGCCATCGTCGAGGAGCGCTTCACCACCATCGTGCTCTACCCGGGGCAGCGGGCCGAGATCGACCGCGGCGGCAACTACCTGGTGACGCTCTCCTGAGGCCGCCGGTCCGCCCACGCCCCGGGGCGCGCTACTCGTCCTCGCGCACGATCGAGTCGCCGGACTCCAGCAGGGTCGCCGCCAGCCGCTCGCGGGTGCCGGGCGAGATCTTGCTGCGCGAGCCCACCAGCAGGGCCCGCGTGCACAGCGTCTCGACCTCGACCGAGTCGGAGCGCCCGCGACCTCCGAAGACCAGGCGCTCGAAGCCGTAGACGGGCGAGCCGTCCGGAAGCCGGGCGTCGGGCAGCTCCGAGGCGCGGATGGGCAGGAAGCGGTAGAGCTCCGGCGCCGAGAGCACGGTCTCGAGCTGCGGCGAGCGCTTGCGCGGGCGCTGTACCCAGAGGACCCCCAGCAGCTCGCTGAACTCGACGGGGCTGCGCAGCGCCAGCAGGGCCTCGAGTGGCGAGCTGAGCTCGGGCTGGGTGGCGGCGTAGGCCGGCTCCAGAGCCACCAGGGTCTCGAAGGTCACCGCCGAGCCGCTGCCCGGAGCTCCCACGGCGAGGCGGCCGCCGCCCCGCCGCAGGTCGCCCAGGCTGCGCAGGTCGCTGTCGCGCCGCGTGACCAGCAGCGCACACTCGCGCCCCATGTCCCCCAGCATCAGCAGCTCGCCGCGGAAGTCCGGGTGCTCGCGCAGGTAGGAGCGCAGCGCATCGGCTTGGCACAGGGCCACCGCCACCCGATCCTGCGCATCGGCCAGCCGCTGGAGATTCTCCCGCGAGCCGCTGCTCGCGACGAGGCTCGGAACCGGCTCGCCGCGCAGGATGAGCGCCGTCTTGAGGCGCCGCGCGATGGCCTCGTAGCTGCCACCCGGCTTGCCGGCGGCCACGACCAGCGGCTCCGCTCCGGCGCTGCCGGCGGCGAGCACGAGCAGCACGGCGAGGCTCCGGAGCCAGCCCATGCGGCGATGCTACGGGCCGCGCCGCAGAGGGGCAACGCAATCGGCCCTTTACAACCCCCCTGCTCGCGGGGCACACTGACCTGACGGGTCGTCAGATTTTCGGCAGGAGAGCAGCGTGTCCAAGGGCAAGGTTCGCGACGACGGGATGATCGAGCTCGACACGACGGACGTCGATCGCTGGGTGGGTCGCCCGCTGGGCGGCGGGATCCTGAAGGACCCCCTCCATCCCAACGACATCCGGCGCTGGGCACAGGGCATGCAGAATCCCAATCCCCTCTACTACGACGAGGCCTACGCGGCCGGGAGCTGCTTCGGTCGTCTGGTGGCGCCCCAGTCCTTCGCGGTCTGCACCGACACCAGTCACGGAGCAGGTCCCGCGATCCAGGGGGTGATTCCCGGCCAGCACATGATCTTCGGCGGCGACGAGTGGTGGTTCTTCGGCCCCCGCATGGAGCCGGGAGACTTCATCACCCACGACCGCATGCTCTTCGACTACAAGGTCGCCGAGACCAAGTTCGCCGGCCCGACCATGTTCTCCCGCGGCGATACCACCTACGTCAAGCAGAGCGGCGAGATCATCTGCAAGCAGCGCTCCACCTCGGTGCGCTACCTGGCGGAGAACGCGCGCAAGAAGGGCTTCTTCGCCGACCGCACGAAGAAGGAGTGGACCGAGCAGGAGGTCGAGGACATCGAGAAGCAGAAGATGGAGTACTACCAGAGCTTCTACGACCTCGGCCACGAGAAGCGGCTCTTCGTGAAGGTGGGTGACAAGCTGCCGCGACGCCCCATCGGCCCCCACACCATCGCCAGCTTCACCACCGAGTGGCGCTCCTACATCATGACGGTCTGGGGGGCCTCGCGGGAGGAGATGGCGCTGGAGAACTCCACCCTCGAGGCGGGCTGGCTGCCCGAGATGTCGCGCGACCCGGAGGCCGCCAAGGTGGACCCCTCCTACGCCGACGGCCTCTACAAGGGCCCGTCCCGCGGCCACGTCCAGGAGCAGTACGCACAGCTGATCGGCATGCCCCGCGAGTACGGCTACGGGGCCTCGATGGGGGCCTGGATCCTCGACTACCTCACCAACTGGTGCGGGGAGTGGGGCTTCGTGGTCCACAGCAACTTCCAGTACCGCAATCCGGCGCTGACGAACGACGCGACCTACCTCGATGGCGAGGTGGTGCAGCTCCTGGAGGATCGCGGCTCGGGTCGCCCGATTGCGGTCGTGAAGTCCACGATGACCAACCAGGACGGCGAGGTGATGGCGAGCGGCCAGGCCGAGATCCTGCTGCCGAGTCCCTAGAGACCAGGGCATGGGCCCGGAGCCGAGCGATCCGCGCCTCACCTTCGGGCGCTTCCTCGCCGACGTGAGCGCTCGCCACGCCGAGCGCCGGGCCCTCGTCTTCGACGACCGGGAGATCCGCTACCGCGAGCTGCTCGGCGAGGTGCGGAGCCTGGCCCGCGGCCTGGTCGGGGCGGGCGTCGTGAAGGGAGCCCGGGTCGCTCTGCTCTTCGCCAATCGCCCCGAGTGGATCGTCTCGGCCTTCGCGGTGAGCCTGATCGGGGGCGTCCTGGTGCCGGTGAACACCTTCGCCAGCCGGGACGAGCTCGACTACATCCTGCGCCACAGCGATGCCTCGCTCCTGCTGATGCAGTCGCGCCTGCTGAAGCGCGACTTCCTGCAAGAGCTGCGAGACGCCCATCCCCAGCTCGCCGAGGGCCGGCCCGGTCGCCTGCGCATCCCGGCCCTGCCGCAGCTGCGCCGCGTCGTCGCCGCCGACCGGGAGGCGCCGCAGGGGGCGGTCGAGAGCTGGCAGGGCCTGCTGGAGCTGGGCGAGGACGTTCCCGAGCCCCTGCTCGACGAGCTCTGCGACGAAGTGGAGCCCTCGGACGACGGCATCCTGATCTACACCTCGGGCAGCACGGCGCGGCCCAAGGGCGTGCTGCACAGCCAGCGCGCGGGCGTGCTGCAGAGCTGGCGCTTCGCCGAGATCATGCTGCTGGGGCCGGAGGACCGGGTCTTCACCACCTACCCCTTCTTCTGGACCGCCGGCGTGGCCATGTCCATCGGCCCCACCTTCGCCTCCGGCGCCTGTCTGCTGCTGCAGGAGACCTTCGAGCCGGAGGCGGCGCTGGAGCTGATCGAGGGGGAGCGCGCCACCACGGTGCACGCCTGGCCCCACCAGCACAAGGCGCTGGGAGAGCACCCGAGCGCGCCCCGGCGGGACCTCTCCTCGGTGTGCAAGGTGGACGTCAACACGCCGATCGCCAGGCTCGCCGGCATCGAGAAGGACGAGTACGGGACGGGGGCGGCCTACGGCCTCTCCGAGACCTTCACCATCTCGAGCATGCTTCCCTGCAACGCGCCGGTGGAGCTGCGGCGCAGCACCAGCGGACGGCCCCTGCCGGGCCTGCGCCTCACGATCGTCGATCCCGAGACGGGCGAGCCGCGGCCGACCGGCCAGGAGGGTGAGATCGCGGTCGCGGGGGTCACCCTGATGCGGGGCTACTACAAGGTGCTCCCCGAGTACACCTTCGACGAGAGCGGTCGCTTCCGCACCCAGGACGGCGGACATCTCGATGCCGAGGGCTACCTGCACTGGTCGGGACGTCTGGGCAACCTCATCAAGACCGGGGGCGCCAACGTCTCGCCGGTGGAGATCGAGGAGGCCATGGCCCGCTGCGAGGGCGTCAAGGTCGCGATTCCGGTCGGCGTCGGGCACCCGACCCTGGGAGAGCTGCTGCTGCTCTGCGTGGTTCCGCTGGAGGGGGCCGAGCCGGAAGAGGGCCAGATTCGCGCCTTCCTGCGCCAGCGCCTGGCCGCCTACAAGGTGCCGAAGCGCGTGCTCTTCTTCCGCGCCGACGAGCTCTCCTATACGGGGAACCAGAAGATCCAGGTGGCTCCCCTGCGGGAAGCCGCGCTGCGGCGCCTCGAGGCGGAGGGCGCCGAGATCGAAGGACACCGCTACGGAGGCTGAATCCCTTGGAGAAGATCCAGTTCGACGACATCGAGGCCCTGCGGGCCCAGCTCAGCGAGGAGTGGGGCGATTGGGGCACGCCCCTCCGGATCAGCCAGGCGATGATCGACCAGTTCGCCGAGCTGACCGGCGACCGCCAGTGGATCCACATCGACGTCGAGCGCTGCAAGAGGGAGAGCCCCTTCGGCGGACCCATCGCCCACGGCTTCCTCACCCTCTCGCTGCTGCCCGCCCTCGGGCGCGCCCAGGGCGAGCCCAAGCGGGCGATCGTGGGCTACGGCAACGCGGTGAACTACGGCGCCGACAAGCTGCGCTTCCTCTCGCCGGTGCCCGCGGGCTCCGAGATCCACTCGCGCTCGCGCCTGGTCGAGGTGGAGGCGACGCCCAAGGGCACCCGCGTCGTCAACGAGATCGCGGTTCACGTGGTCGGCAGCGAGCGCCCGGCGATCCTCTACCGGATGATCGTCCTCTACCAGCCGAAGCGGAGCGAGCGCTCCCCAGCGGACTAGTAGCGGAGCACCAGGCGTCCGTAGCCGCTGATGCCCGGCGCCGGCAGGCGCTCCCCCAGGGCCACCCCGGTCGTCGACGGCGTGCGGTTGAAGCCGGCCAGGTGGTCCTGGGCCGGGGCGTCGGTGACGTTGTCCAGGCCCAGCAGCAGCTGTACCCCGTCGGTGATCTGCCAGCCGGCGTAGAGATTCAGCAGCTGGTAGCCCGGGGTGGGCAGCTCCTCGTTGGTAACCGAGACGGCGCTCTGGGCCCCCACGAGCACGCCTTCGATGGCCGCGAACCAGCGGCTGGCCTGCCAGGACAGGGTGATCCTCCCGCGCAGCGGCGCCACGCGGTAGAGGTCGTCGTCGATGTCGAGGCGCCGACCGCGCACGAAGGAGAGCGTGCCGTCGAGCTGCAGCGGCCCCGGCAGGTCGATCCCGAGGTCGGCGTCGATGCCGAAGAGCTCGGCCTCGACATTGCCGAACTCGAGCGGCGTGGGATCGCCGTTCAGGGTCGAGACGGCGATCACATCCGGATCTTCCGAGGGAGTGCCCTGGATGTAGTCGTCCACGCGCTTGTAGAAGGCGTGGGGCGCGATCCGGAGGCCGCAGGCCCACCACTCTTCGCCGCCCCAGCGGGGGCTCCAGCCGAAGCCGCCGCCGATCTCCCAGGCGCTCTCGGGCCGCAGGTCGAGGTCGCCGACGTAGTTGTTGCCGTCGGCCAGGCCGGCGGTCACCTCCAGCGGAATCCACTGGTAGCGCTCGATGTGGGAGGGGGCGCGGGTCTTGCGGCCGCCCTCGAGCTCCAGGCGCAGCGCGTCGCTCGCCTGCCAGGCCAGCTCGACGGCGAAGTCGACCAGGTCGTCGCTGCGGGCGCGCTCGGCGGAGTTGAAGGCATCGCGCAGGCGCATGGGAGGAGGCAGCATCATGGCGGGCGTCGCGTCGACGGGGCCCGCATCGGTCTCGACCCGCGTGTAGCGCAGGCCCGCCCGCACTCCGATCCGGGGCAGGGGCTCGGCCTCCCACTCGACGAAGCCGCCGACCCGGTCGCGCATGGCGTCGTTGTAGTTCACGACGAAGAAGGCGGCGTTGTTCGGGTCGAAGATGTCCTGATCGTGCCGCGAGAAGAGGCCGTCGACGCCGAAGGCGAGCTTGCCCAGGGGCAGGGGCAGGCCCCCCACCAGGTCGAAGCCGGCGCTCTGTCCCTCCGCCGTCACGAAGCGCGGTGCCGAGGTGGGCGTGCGCAGCGTGAAGTTGTCCATCCGGTGATCGATGTTCGTGTAGTAGACGCGGCTCTCGAGCTCGAGCCGCCCGATCCGGCCCTGGGTGTCGAGATCCCACAGATGGGTGCGGAAGAAGCGGATGTCCATGGGCAGAGCGGGCGTGCCGGTATCGGTGGTGTCGTGGTAGCGGTAGCCGCTGGCGAGGTCGTGCTGGCCCAGGCGCAGGCCCCCGCCTCCGCCGATCTGCGCCCGCTGGTAGCGGCTCGGCACCACCTTGCCGAGGCCCGAGCGGTAGTCGGCGCCCCGCTCGCCACTGCCGAGGATGTGGAAGCGGGCGCGGTCGTTGGCCAGGGAGAGGAGGCCTCCTCCGTCGACGCTCTCGTCGGCGCTGCGGCCGCCGATCTCGCCCTGGAAGCGCAGCCGGGCCCGCCCGTCCTCACCGAACTCGCTGGTCTTCAGGCGGGCCGCGGCGCTGCCGCCGATCGTCTCGGCTCCCGCGCTGACGGGAGAGATGCCCCGCTCCACCTCGAGCGAGTCGAGCAGGGGCCGGGGGGCGTAGTGGAGCGGCGGGTCCATCCAGTTGGGTCCGCCCGGGACGACCACGCTGTTGCCCACGCGGGTCGGCACCCGCAGGCCGCCGAGGCCGCGGTACTGGACCTGTCCCGAGATGGGGCCGTTCCAGTTCACGGCGCCGCCCGGAACCAGGTCGAGCAGGCGCACGGCGTCCGGCACGCTGGGTGTGGCCCGCTCGGGGGTGACGGCGATGATGCCCGGGGGCGCCTCGCGGCGGCCCTTGATCAGGATCTCCTCGCGCGCCCGTTTCGGCGGCTCGGCGGTTCTCGCCTCCTCCGGGCCCTCCGCGGTCGCGGAGAGCTCGGGGGGGGCCGACACCGCCCCTTCGGGCTCCGCCGAGGGGCTTTCGTCGGAGGGCTCGGCGGCGGCGAGCCCGCCGATCACCAGGAGACAGCTCGACATGGGCGCGAGCGCGCCGAGTCCACGCAGCATTGCCAATGGCTCCTTGCGCAGTGCACGGGTGTGGCGATCCCGTCGCGCGCGGCGGCGGGTCGCTGGGACGAGGCTCGGGCGTGCGTGCGGAGCTAGATGGGTACGGCGTCTGCGCCGAGGCTCGGAGCCGGCGGCAGCCGGGGCTCGGCGAGGGCGAGGGGAGCCCAGCCGGCGGCGGAGGGCGGGTCCTCGAAGTCGCGCGCGGCCTCGGCGAAGCCGAGGCGACCGGCGAAGAGCGCCGCGCCGGCCCGCTCCCCGCAGCCGCAGGCGCAGGGCGATGCGAGCGTGGCGCCGTCGTCGGCCAGTGCCGGCACGACCTCGTGCAGGTGGTCGCCGTGGTCGACCCGCTCCAGCCCCGCCGGCGGGCAGGGGACCCCAGCCGCCGCCAGCAGCAGCAGGGCGAGGGCGAAAGCGGTGGCTCGGCCCAGGACCGACACGCTAGAGACCGTAGGCGAGGCCCGCCGGCAATGCCAAGCCCGCCGAGACGAGCATTGCAATCGGAGCCGCTCCTGTTGGATGCTGGTGTCGTGGAAGCGCTGCCCGATACCATGCAGGCCGCCGTCTACCTGGAGAAGGGGCGCCTGGAGGTGCAGCAGCGCCCCCTTCCCGAGGTGGGCCCCGGTCAGGTGCTGCTGCGCGTGAGCCACTGCGGCGTCTGCGGCACGGACCTGCACCTGATCGTCGAGGGCTGGGGGAGGCCCGGATCGATCGGCGGCCACGAGTACTCGGGGACGGTGGTGGCCGTGGGGCCGGGCGTGGATCTCTGGCAGGTCGGCGACCGGGTCGTCGGCGGGCCGGAGCCGAGCTGCGGGAGCTGCGCGTCCTGTTGCGCCGGCCGCCCCAGTCTCTGCACGGCTCACGGGGCGCCGGGCGTGGCGCCCTTCCAGGGGGCCTTCGCCGAGTACAAGCTCGTCTCGGCCGCGCAGCTGCTGCGCATTCCGCCGGGCCTGTCGGAGCGGGATGCGGCCCTCGCCGAGCCGCTCGCGGTCGCGCTCCACGGCATCACGCTCTCCGGGATCCGGCCGGGCGAACGGGCCCTGATCACCGGAGCGGGTCCCATCGGGATGCTCACCCTGGCGGCGCTGCGGGCGCGGGGGGTCGAGGAGGTGTGGATCTCCGAGCCCTCGTCGCGGCGTCGCGAGCTGGCTGGGCGCGTCGGCGCGACGCGCGTTCTCGAGCCCGAGGAGCTGCCCTTCCCGCGCATGCCCTTCGAGGTGGTCGGGACGCCCTGCGACGTGGCCTTCGAGTGCTCGGGCAGCCCGCGGGCCTTCCGCCAGGCCCTGGTACAGCTCGGCAAGGCGGGCCGGCTGGTCGTCCTCGGCACCGGCATGAAGCGGCCCGAGCTCGACACCAATCGGGTGCTGCTGAACGAGCTGATCGTGACCGGCGCCTACAACTACGATGCCAACGGCTTCCACCAGGCACTGGCACTGCTCGACTCGGGCGCGCTGCCCACGGATCGGCTGATCGAGCCCGGCGAGGTATCGCTCCGGGGCATGCTGCGGGCCCTCGAGGGCCTCGCCTCGGGCGCCATCGCCGGCAAGGTCATGGTGGCTCCCGAGGGCTGACCGCGACGGCACAGGAGGACGGACGATGAGCGACACCCCGAGCCACCCGCGTTTCAACCACGTGGCGATGAGCGTTCCCGCCGGCGACCTGGACGAGCCGGGCAGGGCGGAGCTTCTGGCCTTCTACGGCGAGGTCTTCGGCTTCACCGAGATGCCCACCCTCACCGTCGACCGCGAGCGCCTGGTGCTGCGGGCCTACGACAACGAGCAGTTCGTCTTCGTGCACGCCGACCCGGAGCCCATGCGCTGCCCGACCCTGGACCACTTCGGCATGTCCGTGGCCACGCCCGCGGAGCTCGACGCCCTCTACGAGCGCGCGCTCCAGTTCCGGGGCCGGGACCCGCGGGTGGAGATCGTCGAGCGCAAGACGGAAGACTTCGAGGTCTTGAAGCTCCACAGCTTCTACGTGCGCTACCGGCTGCCGCTGATGATCGAGGTCCAGTGCTACGAGTGGTCCTCGGGCGTCGACTCGAAGAGCCTGCCCCAGGGCTGAGCCGAGCGGAAGCCGGCCCGCTCTTCGGTAAGATCGGGTCCGTGCTGGCCGGGATCCGCGTGCTCGACCTCTCCCAGGAGCCTGGCTTCCTGGCCGGCAAGATCCTGGCCGAGCTGGGAGCGGACGTCGTCAAGATCGAGCCGCCCGGCGGCGACAGCTGGGGGCGCCGCGGCCCCTTCCTCGGCGACGTGGAGGATCCCGAGCGCAGCCTGCGCTGGCTGGCCCTCAACACCAGCAAGCGCGGCATCACCCTCGATCTCGATCTGCCGCGCGGCCAGCAGCTCTTCGGGCAGCTGGCCGAGTCGGCCGACGTGGTCCTCGAGACCTTCGCTCCCGGCCACCTCGACTCCCGGGACATCGGCTGGCGAGCGCTCTCCAGACGGGCGCCCCGGCTCGTGTACTGCGCCCTCACGCCCTTCGGTCAGGAGGGCCCCTGGGCCGGCTACCGCGCGCGGGACCTGGTGCTGGTGGCCCTGGGGGGCAACGCCTTCCTGACCGGCGATCCCGACCGCCCGCCCGTGCGCTGCAGCCTCCCCACCGCCTACCTGCACGCCGGGCCCGAGGCCGCCACGGGCATCGCCATGGCGCTGTGGCACCGGGAGACCACGGGTCGCGGCCAGCTCGTCGACGTCTCGATGCACGAGACCCAGCTCTCGACGCTGATGACGGGCCCCGGATCCTACGCGCGCTCGGGTCGCCTGGGACAGCGCACGGGGCCCGTCCTGGGGCGTACCCGCGAGATCTGGAAGGCCCGCGACGGAGACGTCTCCTTCGGGCTGCGCGGCGGTCCCGCCCGGGTGCCGAACCTGGTGGCCACGGTCGAGTGGATGGCCGAGGAGGGGATGGCCCCCGAGTGGCTGCGCAAGCTCGACTGGAACAGCTACAACCACAACGCCCTCGACGACGCCGAGATCGAGCGCCTGGAGGCGGCCTTCGGCGCCTTCTTCGCCAGCAAGAGCCGCCGCGAGCTCTACGAGGGCGCCCTGGAGCGCCGCATCATGCTGGCGCCCTGCAACGACGCCCGGGAGATCTCGGAGCAGCCCCAGCTCCGCTCGCGAGAGCTCTTCACCACCCTCGAGTACCCGGAGCTCGGCGCGCGCATCGAGCATCCGGACCGCTTCGCCGAGGCCAGTGGAGCGCGCATCGGCATTCGCAGCCGGGCGCCCCGGATCGGCGAGCACAACGCGGAGGTCTTCGGCGAGCTCGGCCTGGGCGCCGCCGAGCTCGAGGCCCTGGGCCGCGAGAAGGTGATCTGAGTGGGGCCGGGAATCTTCGCCGGCCTGAAGATCCTCGAGCTGGGCGCCGGGGCCGCGGGCCCGGTGGCGACCCGCTACTTCGCGGACCAGGGGGCCACCGTGGTGCGCGTCGAGTCGTCGAAGCGGCCGGACTTCCTGCGCCTGATCCACTGGACGAAGGACGATCCTCACGGCCTCGACGGATCGCCCATGTTCGTCCTGATGAACCCCAACAAGAAGAGCGTGAGCATCAACCTCGGGACGCCCGAGGGTGTGGAGCTGGTCAAGCGCCTGATCCGCTGGTCCGACGTCGTCTCCGAGAACTTCTCTCCCAAGGCCATGGCGAAGTGGGGCCTCGACTACGCGACGCTCGCGGAGGAGATCCCGGGACTGCTGATGGTGAGCAGCTGTCTCTTCGGGCAGACGGGCCCGCAGCGCATGTACCCGGGCTTCGGCGGCCAGGGCTCGGCCATCTCGGGCTTCAACCACCTCACCGGCTGGCCGGATCGCGCCGCCGTCGGTCCCTACGGCACCATCACGGACTCCCTCTCACCGCGCTACGTGGCCCTGCTCATCACGGCTGCGCTGCTGCAGCGGCGCCGCACCGGGCAGGGCCAGTACATCGACGTCTCCCAGATCGAGACCGCGGTCTACAGCCTGTCGGAGTGTCTGGTCCGCTACTCGGCGCGGGGCGAGATCCTGGGCCGCTGCGGAAACGCCAGCGAGGATGCCGCACCCCACGGCATCTACCCCTGCCGCGGCGAAGAGCGCTGGATCGCCATCGCCTGCTTCTCCGACCTGGAGTGGCGTCGCCTGCTGCGGGTGCTGGGAGACCCGCCCGAGGCGCGGGACGGGCGCTTCGAGAGCGCCGCCGGACGCCTGGAGCACCGGGACGCGCTCGACGAGCAGATGGCGCTCTGGACGCGCGACCACGAAGCTCGCGAGCTGATGCGTCGCCTGCAGGAGGCCGGCGTGGAGGCCGGCGTGGCGCAGCGCTTCGACGACCTGCTCGAGGATCCGCAGCTGGCGCAGCGGGGACACTTTCAGCGGCTGCCGCACCTGCACCTGGGCGAGCTGCCCTTCGAGCACTACGGGATCCGTCCTTCGGCCAGCCCGCCCCGGCTCGAGACGCCGGGTCCGAACCTGGGCGAGCACACGGAAGAGGTCCTCGGGGGGCTCCTGGGGATGCCGGCCGAGGAGCTCGAGGATCTGCGCCGCCGCGAGATTCTCGTCTGAGGCGCTTGCCAGGAGGTGCCATGTCGACCGCGCAGCTTCCCGTCGTCGAATCCGTGCTGCACGCTACGGACTTCTCGCCCGAGAGCGAGAGTGCCTTCGCCCACGCCCTGGCCATCGCCCTGGTGCGCCAGGCGAGCTTCACGCTGCTGCACGTGGGCCCGGATCCGATTGCGGTCGACAGCTGGAAGAAGTTTCCCGGCGTCCGCAGCACCCTGGAGCGCTGGGGCCTGCTCGAGCCGGGCAGCCCGCGCAGCGCGGTCTTCGACGAGCTCGCCGTCGCGGTCTCCAAGGTGGCGATCAAGAGCCGCAGCGCCCTGGCCGGCATCCTCGACTACGTCGACGAGCACCCGGTCGACCTGATCGTGCTGGGCACGACGTCCCGCGAGGGCCTGCCCCGCTGGTTCTCGGTGGCCGAGCCCATGGCGCGCCGCTCGCGCACCAAGACGCTGGTGGTGCCCAACGGCGGCCGGGCCTTCGTCTCGGCCGCCGACGGCAACCTGTGTCTGCGCCGGGTGCTGATCCCGGTCGCGGAGGACCCGGATCCGACGGAGGCCCTGGCCTACGCTGCCCGGGCGGCCCTGGTGCTCGGCGACGAGGAGATCGAGATGCAGCTGCTGCACGTCGGCGATCCGACCGGCATGCCGGCCCTCGATCGCATCGAGGATCCCCGCCTGCGCTGGACGGTCGACCTGCGCCAGGGCGATCGCACCGAGCAGATCCTGGCCGTGGCCGAGGAAGGGCCCGCCGACCTGATCGTGATGCCGACGCGCGGGATCGACGAGCTCTCCGAGCTCGTGAAGGGCAGCCAGACCGAGCAGGTCCTGCGCCGCACGCCCTGTCCCCTGCTGGCCATCCCCGCCGCCTGAGGCGTGGGGCTCCTCCCGCGACGCGTCTCCGTCCTGATCGCCTGCCTGGTCTGCCAGACCGGCCTCGGCATGAGCTACGTCTTCTCCACCTTCCTGCGGCCCGTGGTCGAGGACTTCGGCTGGGGGCGGGCCGTCTTCGCCTCCTTCGGCGGTCCCCTGCTGCTCTCGATGTCGCTGTCCTCGCCGGCGATCGGCAACCTCAGCGACCGCCTCGGCCCCCGCTGGGTGCTCTCGGCCTCGACGCTGCTGCTGGCCCTGGCCCTCGTGGGCTTCGGCTCGATGCAGAGTCTCTGGCACTTCTACGCCACGGCGCTGCTGCTGGGCTTCGCCCTGGCCGGGCTCGGCGACATCCCCGTCGGGGCCGTCGCGGCCCGCTGGTTCCACGGAGGGCGCGGACTGGCGCTGGGGCTGATCTACCTGGGCTCGAACCTCGGTGGATCGGTCGTGCCGATCGTGGCCGCCGAGATCACGGCCGCCAGCGACTGGCGCAGCGCCCTCTACTGGCTCGCCCCGGCCACCCTGGTGTGGATCCTGCCCTTCGCGATCTGGGGGGTGCGCCATCCCCGGCCCGGGGAGCTGGAGCAGTCCGGGGTGGAGCTGGCTCCCGAGCGGGCGCCGGCCCTGGACCAGCGAGCGGCGCTGCGCACGCGCAGCTTCTGGCTCCTCGGCCTCGCCCTCTTCGCCTTCTATTTCTACTACCTCGGCGTCCTGTGGAACCTGCCGGCCTTCCTGTCGGATCTCGGCTACTCGGATCCGGCCGCCGCGCGGCGCTACGCGGGGGCCATCTTCGTCGGCGTCTTCGGGAAGCTGGCGATCGGCGTGCTGGCGGACCGGCTGTCGCGCCGCACCACCCTGCTCGCGAACTTCGGCCTGGTGACCCTGGCCTCGCTGCTGCTCCTGGGCGTCGGGCGGCCCGGGCTGCTGCTGCCCTTCCTCCTCCTGCACGGCTTCGCGGTGGCCGCCGAGAACGTCACCCTGCCCCTGGTCGTCGCCGACTGCTTCGGGGTGCGGTACATGGCTCAGATCTACGGATGGCTGATGGTGACCCTCTTCCTCGGCGGCGCGACCGGCCCGGTCTTCGCCGGCTGGATCCACGACCGGAGCGGCAGCTACGAGGCGGCCTTCCTCGCCTTCGCGCTGCTGAACCTGCTGGCCCTGGCCGGCCTGGGCTTCGTGCGCCGCGAGGTGGGACGGGAGCCGCTGTGAGGGCCCGCACCGCATTCTGGCTGCTGGCCCTGGTGCTCGTGCCCGCGGGCGTCGGGGCGGAGCGCAGCGAGACCCGCGAGGCCTGTGCCGGCTTCGACCCGCTGCGGCGCGTCTTCTTCGGCGACCTCCACGTCCATACGGTCTTCTCCCACGACGCCTCCACCCAGGGCACCCGGGCCACGCCGCGCGACGCCTACCGCTTCGCCCGGGGCGAGCCGCTGGGGGCGCCTCCCTGGGAGGGCGAGCGTCCGTTGCGCACGCTGCAGCTCGATCGGCCTCTGGACTTCGTCGCCATCACCGACCACGCCGAGCTGCTCGGCGAGGTGCGGATCTGCGAGACGCCCGGCCTGCCCGGGCACGACTCTCTGGTGTGTCGCCTGCACCGCTGGTGGCCGCGCGCCTCCTTCTTCGTCATGAATGCCAAGCACTCCCTCGGCGATCGCAAGCGCTTCGGCTTCTGCGGAGAGGGGGGGCGCCACTGCCTGGAGGCCGCCCGGACGCCCTGGCGCGAGATCCAGGACGCGGCCGAGGCCGCCTACGACCGCAGCGCGGCCTGCCGCTTCACCAGCTTCGTGGGCTACGAGTGGACGGCCTCGGACGAGACGCGGAACCTGCACCGCAACGTGATCTTTCGCAACGAGCGGGTCCCGGAGCTGCCCATCAGCGTCTACGAGGAGCCGCGGGCCGAGGGCCTGTGGCGGGCCCTGCAGGCCGCCTGCTCCGTCGAGGAGGGCTGCCAGGTCCTGGCGATTCCCCACAACTCGAACCTGAGCGACGGGCTGATGTTCGCCACCGTCGAAGACGGGCGGCCCCTCGACCGGGAGACGGCCCGGCTGCGGGCGGCCATGGAGCCGCTCGTCGAGGTCATGCAGCACAAGGGCGACTCGGAGTGCTCGCCGCTCTCCTCCTCCGACGAGCTCTGTGCCTTCGAGAAGCTCTCGATCGCGAACTTCATGCAGAACTACCTGCCCTGGGGCGCCGAGCCGCCGGCCCCCTCGAGCTTCGTGCGGCGGGCCCTGCTGGAGGGCCTGCTCCAGGAGCAGCGCCTCGGCCTCAATCCCTTCCGCTTCGGGCTGATGGCCAGCACCGACACCCATCTCGGCGCGGCCGGCTTCGTCAGCGAGGAGGGCTTCCAGGGCCACGGCGGGGCCGGCACGCCCCAGACGCGGCTCCCCGAGGGCCTGCCCGACAACCCCGAGTACGGGCCCGGGGGGCTCGCCGCGATCTGGGCCGAGGAGAACTCCCGCGACGCCCTCTTCGACGCGATGCTGCGCCGCGAGGTCTACGGCACCAGCGGCCCGCGCCTGCGGGTGCGTCTCTTCGGCGGCTGGAACTACCCGGACGACCTCTGCGAGCGTCCCGACTGGGTCGCGCGGGGCTACGCAGGGGGCGTTCCGATGGGGGGCGTGCTGCCGGCGCGGGGCGAGGCGCAGTCGGCTCCGCGCTTCGCCGTCTCGGCGCTGCGCGACCCGGGCAGCGAGAGCCAGCCCGGTCTGCCGCTGCAGCGGATCCAGATCGTGAAGGGCTGGATCGAGGGCGGCGAGCCGCGCGAGGCGGTCTTCGAGGTGGCCGGCGACCCAAAGAACGGCGCCGACGTGGACCTCGCCAGCTGCACGCCACGCGGGCCGGGAGCCGACTCCCTGTGCGGCGTCTGGGAGGATCCCGACTTCGACGCCTCGCAGCGGGCCTTCTACTACGCGCGGGTGCTCGAGAACCCCAGCTGTCGCTGGAGTCAGTACGTCTGCAACGCCTACCAGGTCGACTGTCGCGCGGCCGGAGGCCTCCCGGCCGAGCTGCGAGCCTGCTGCGACCCCGGGCACCGTCCCACCCAGCAGGAGCGCGCCTGGACCTCGCCCATCTGGTACTCGCCGGCCGTCGTCGAGGGCGGCGCGGTGCGCGCGTCGCGGTGAGCTGGCTGCGCCAGCCCCTGCTCCACTTCGCCCTGATAGGGGCGCTGCTCTTAGTCGCCGCCGCGCGGCACGGCGCCTACGCCTCCGGGCCCGTCCCCGGGCTCTCCGACGAGGAGCTGCTCGTGCGCGAGGCCCGCGCCCTGGGCCTGCACCGCCGCGACCCGATCGTGCGGCGTCGGCTGGTGCGCAACATGCGCTTCGTCTCCGGCGCGGCCGGGGCCAGCGACGAAGAGCTCTTCGCCGAGGCGCTGGAGCTCGGCATGGACCGCACGGATCCCGTGGTGCGCCGGCGGCTGGCGCAGGCGCGCATCCTGGCGGTGCACGCCGTCGCGCGGGCCGAGGAGCCGAGCGAGGCCGAGCTGGCAGCCTATCTCGAGCGCCACGCCGAGCGCTTCGCGGCGCCCGCGCGGCTGCGGCTCAGCCAGCTCTTCCTGTCGCGCGATCGCAGGGGCGCCGCCCTGGCCGCCGATGCCGCGACGCTGCTGCAGAAGCTGGTCGCCCATGGCGCCGGTCCGGAGGCCGGCCCCGAGCTCGGCGATCCGCTGCCGCTGCCGCGGCAGCTGCCTTCCTCGTCTCGGGTCGAGCTGGAGGGCCTCCTGGGGGCGTCCTTCGCCCGCGCGGTCTTCGCTCTGGAGGCCGGGCAGTGGCAGGGGCCGGTCGAGTCGAGCTACGGCCTGCACCTGGTCTGGATCCACGAGCGCAGCCCGGCCGCCCCGGCCCGGCTCGAGACCGTGCGCGGCGCCGTGCGCGAGGCCTTGCTCGAGGAGCGCGCGCGGCGCGCGCTGGACGCGAAGCTCACCGCACTGCGGGGGCGCTCGTGATGCTGCGCGCCGCCTGCCTGTGCGCCCTGCTGCTCCTCGCGTCCGCGGCGGAGGCCCACCGGCTGGCGCCCGCCCTGCTGGAGCTGGTCGAGTCCGCCGACGGCCGCGTGGCGCTGCGCTGGAAGCAGACCCTGGTGCAGCCCCGCGGTGCAGAGCTGAGGCCGGAGCTTCCCAGCGGCTGCGAGCCCACCGGGCCGGCCCGGCTGGAGCGCGATGCCGGCAGTGCGACGCTCGTCTCGGAGCTGCGCTGTCCCGAGGGCCTCGTCGGGCAGCGCGTCGGCGTGACCGGCCTCGCCCAGGCCGGCAGCGATGCGCTGCTGCGCGTCGAGCTGGCGGACGGGCGCAGCTTCCGCGCCGTGCTGAGCGCCGACCGCAGCCGGCTGCGCGTTCCCGAGCGCCAGGGGAAGGGGGCGGTCTTCGCGGACTACCTGCAGCTCGGCCTGCGCCACATCCTCGCGGGCCTCGACCACCTGCTGCTGGTCCTGGGCCTGGTGCTGCTGGCGCTGGGAAGGCGCCGCCTGCTGCTGGCGATCACCGCCTTCACGCTCGGGCACAGCCTCACCCTCTGCGGCGTGGTGCTGGGGCGGCTCTCGGTGCCGCCCGCCCTGGCCGAGCTGGCCATCGCCGCCACCCTGCTGGTGCTGGCCCTGGAGGTCGTCCCGGGCGCCCGGGCCTCGCGGCTGCGGCGCCGGCCCTGGGAGATGGCGGCGCTCTTCGGCCTGATCCACGGGCTGGGCTTCGCCGGGGCCCTGGTCGAGATCGGCCTGCCCCAGGAGGAGATCCCGCTGGCGCTGCTCTCCTTCAACCTCGGCATCGAGGCCGGCCAGCTCGGCGTCGTGGCGGCGCTCGCGGCCCTCGGGGTGGCCTGGGCGCCGCTCCGGCCCCGCAGCCCGAGCTGGCTGCTGCGGCTGCCGGCCTACGCGATCGGCTCGCTGGCGGTGTTCTGGTGCCTGAAGCGCGGGGCCGATCTGCTCTAGCCCGCGAGCCGGGGGCATCGACGCTCCGGCGCAGCGAGCGACACTGGGGGAGCACGACGGGACGGAGGCCGGCATGGAGAAGCTGAAGAAGAGCCCGCAGGAGTGGCGGGAGAAGCTCACGGCGGAGCAGTTCGAGGTGCTCCGCAACAAGGGCACCGAGCGCGCCTTCACCGGCGCCTACTACGACTGCAAGGACCCCGGGCTCTACCGCTGCGCGGCCTGTGGCAACCCGCTCTTCCGCTCGGATACCAAGTACGACTCCGGCACCGGCTGGCCATCCTTCTTCGAGCCGGTCGGCCCCGAAGCGGTGCGCACCGAGACCGATTCCAGCCACGGCATGATCCGCATCGAGGTGCTCTGCGCCCGCTGCGACTCGCACCTGGGCCACGTCTTCCCCGACGGTCCCCGGCCGACCGGGCAGCGCTACTGCATGAACTCGGTCGCCCTGGCTCTGGAGAGGGACCGGTCCTAGGCGGCCCGGCCCGCCAGAAAGTCCAGCGTGCGGCCCTGGGCCCCGGGGTCGTCGCGGACGGGGAAGGTCACCGCGTGGAAGTCGTGGACGCCCAGGTCGCGCAGCCTGGCGAGGCCGCGCTCGACCTCGGCCGGCCCGCCGATCAGCGCGACCTCCGCGGGGCTGCTCGCGCCCCCGCGCTCGAGCACGCGGCGATAGGCGGGCAGCCGGGCGCTGCGCTCGAGGAAGGCCTCGACCGAGGCACGGGCGCGCGCCGCCCGCGTCACGGCCACGGGGAGGCCGCAGACCACGCGCGGCTCCGGGCGCCCGGCCCGGGCGGCCGCGCGCCGCAGGCGCGGGAGCGCGAGCCGTTCGAGATAGCGCGGGCCGCCCAGCCAGAGCGCGACACCGTCGGCCCGGCGGCCCGCCAGCTCCAGCATGCGCGGCCCGAGAGCGGCCAAGAGCAGGGGCGGCGGCGTGGCCAGGCGCTCCAGGCGCAGGGCGAGCCGGTAGCTCGGACCCTCGTGGCGGAGCTCCTCGCCGGCCAACAGGGGAGCCAGCACCTGGAGGTACTCCTCCATGTGTCGGAGCGGGTGGGAGGCGTCGAGGCCGAGGCGCCGGCCGACGACGGCCTCGTGGCTCACGCCCAGGCCCAGCAGCAGCCGTCCGCCTGCGGCGGCCTGGACGCTGGCGGCCTGCTGGGCCAGCGCCACCGGGTGGCGCGGCGGCGTCGGCACCACCCAGCTGCCGAGCTCGATGCGCTCGGTGTGCTGGGAGGCCAGGGCCAGCAGGCTCAAGGCGTCCCAGGCGAAGAGCTGCCCGGTCCACGCCGTGTGCAGGCCACGGCGCTCGAGAGCGGCGAATCGCCCCAGGATCGTCTCCAGGGGCGTTTCGGCTCCCGCCGAGACGTAGGCGCCGATCCGCACCTTCCGAGGCAATCACAGCGTCGCCGGGGCTTCCATTTTGGCCTACGATCTGACGGGCCGTCAGATACGCTCGCCGGGTCTGGAGCGCGCCTGCGGCGGCGGTCTCGAGGCCAGGTCTCGAGCCACAGGAGGCCCCATGAGCGGTCGTTACCCCTTCCCCGCCTACCCGAACGGCTGGTTCCGCGCCGCCTACTCCGACGAGATCGAGAGCGGGCAGGTGAAGACCCTCTCCCGCATGGGGCGCGAGCTGGTGCTGTTCCGCGACGAGGCGGGCGAGGCCCACCTGCTCGATGCCTTCTGTCCCCATCTGGGCGCCCACCTCGGTGTGGGCGGCAAGGTCGAAGGCCGCGGCCTGCGCTGCCCCTTCCACGCCTGGCTGTGGGGCGGCGACGGCTCCTGCCTGGAGATCCCCTACGCCAAGCGCATTCCCCCGAACGCGAAGATCCGCTCTTGGCCCGTCCTCGAGCGCAACGGGGTGGTCTTCTTCTGGCACCACCAGGCCAACGAGGCGCCGGGCTACGAGCCGCCCGAGCTGCGCCAGATCGGCGATCCGGAATGGACGCCGTTCGAGATCCGGCGCTGGGAGGTCGCGGCGCGCTGGCTCGACATGAACGAGAACGCCGTCGATCGCGTCCACTTCCGCTACGTCCACGGCACCCAGAACATCCCGGAGTCGGAGGCCGAGCTCTCGGGCCACGTGCTCCGCGTCACCAACCGGGTGAAGTTCGGGACGCCGCGCGGGGTGGTGGAGGGCCAGCTGGTGACCACCGACTACGGTCCCGGGCTCCAGACCGTGCACCTCACGGGCATCATCGAGACGCTGATGATGAACACCTCGACGCCCATCGACGAGGAGCGCACCGATACCAGCTTCGCCTACACGGTCCATCACTCCGGCGACGAGGCGGCGGCGCGGGGCGTGGGGGCGGCCATCATCCGCGACCTGGAGAAGCAGATGGCCGAGGACATCCCGATCTGGGAGAACAAGGCCTACTGGACCCGGCCGATTCTCTGTGAGGGCGACGGGCGCTTCGGCCTCTATCGCCAGTGGATGCGCCAGTTCTTCAGCGAGAGCTGGGACGGCTGAGCCGCGAGGAGCCGATGAGCGTTCGTGCGATCGATTGCTGGGTGAACGTCAACATGGGGGCCATGGGCCGTCCCGACTACCTGAAGCAGGTGGCGGCCAACTACTTCAAGCAGGGGGAGGACTTCTTCCGCGACTACTCGGTGGAGGAGATGCTCAAGGCGATGGACGCGCTGGGCATCGAGCGGGCCATCCTCACCACGGACTCGCACCGGCCCCAGGAGCACGTGATCGAGTTCTGGAAGCAGCGCCCGGACCGCTTCGCCCTGGGCTGTCACGTGGACCCGCGCCACGGCATGAAGGCCGTGCGGGCCCTCGAGAAATTCACCGGCGACTACCAGGCGGTGCTGTGTCGGATCACGCCCTTCTATCTCGACCTTCCGCCCAACCATGCACTCTACTACCCGATCTACACCAAGTGCGTGGAGCTGGGTCTTCCCATCACCATCAACACCGGCATTCCAGGCCCCCCGGCGCCCGGCGAGTGCCAGCACCCCATGCACCTCGACAAGGTCTGCCTGCACTTCCCCGAGCTCAAGTTGGTGATGGCCCACGGAGCGGATCCCTGGTGGGGGGTCGCCTGCCGGCTGATGCTCAAGTACCCGAACCTCTCGATGATGACCTCGGCCTACCTGCCCAAGTACTTCCCGCCGGAGCTCGTCCAGTTCATGAACACGCGGGGCCGGAACAAGGTGATGTTTGCCTCCGATCACCCGGCCATCCCCATGAAGCGCTGCCTGGAGGAGGCGCTGGCCCTGCCCGGCCTGCGCCAGGGCGTGCTGGAGCGCTTCCTCTACGGCAACGCCCACGATCTCTTCTTCGCGGGGAGGAGCTGAGCTTGGACCTGCGCGAGTCTCCGCAGCAGCAGGCCTTCCGGGCGGAGGCCCGGGCCTGGCTCGCCGCGAACCTCCCCGAGGGCTGGGGCACCGAGGCCTTCCAGGCGCCCAAGGGCGCCGACGAGAGCTTCGCCTTCGCCAGGGCCTGGCAGCGGCGCCTCTACGAGGGCGGCTGGGCCGGGCTCGCCTGGCCCGAGGACTACGGCGGCCGCGGCGCCAGCATCCTCGAGCAGCTCATCTGGAGTGAGGAGTACGCCCGAGCCTGGGCGCCGAACCTGATCTCGATCAGCGTGGGGCCCAGCCTCACGGGGCCGGTGCTCATCCACAAGGGAACGCCCTGGCAGAAGGAGCGCTTCCTGCAGAAGATCCTGAGCGGCGAGGAGGTCTGGTGCCAGGGCTTCTCCGAGCCGGGCGCCGGCTCGGATCTGGCCGCCCTGCGCACCCGCGGAGAGATCGTGGGCGACGAGGTGATCGTCACCGGCCAGAAGATCTGGACCAGCTTCGCTCGCTACTCGGACTGGTGCATCCTGGTGGTGCGCACCAATCCCGAGGCCAAGAAGAAGCACGACGGCATCAGCTTCCTGCTGCTGGACATGAAGAGCCCCGGCGTCGAGATCCGGCCGCTCACCGAGATGACCGGAGAGGACTGGTTCAACGAGGTCTTCTTCGAGGGCGTGCGCGTTCCCATCGAGAACGTGGTGGGCGAGATCGACAAGGGCTGGGACGTCATCCTCGACACCCTCTCCCACGAGCGCGCCTCGGCGGCGCCCCACGCCAAGCTGGAGGCCGAGCTGGAGCGCCTGCGGCGGCTGGCGCGTCGCATTCCGCGCGGAAGCGGCACGGCCGCCGACGACCCGCGCGTACGGCAGCAGCTGGCCCAGTTCTCGATCGAGATCCAGACGCTGCGTCTCAACGCCTTCCGCAACGCCGACACCATCGAGCGGACCGGCGTGCCCGGGCCGATGGGTTCGACGCTGAAGCTCGGCTGGAGCGAGCTGGACCAGCGCGTCAAGGATCTGGCCGCCGAGATCCTCGGCCCCTACGGCCTGGTCGAGGCCGGCGATCCGGTGGCCGTGGAGGACGGCTACTGGAGCTACGAGCTCCTGTGGTCGCGAGCGGCCACCATCTACGCGGGGACCTCGGAGGTCCAGCGCAACATCATCGCCGAGCGCGTGCTCGGCCTGCCGCGCTAGTCGGCGTACAAAGGAGCGATCGAATGCGGTTCGAGGGCAAGGTCGCCGTGGTCACGGGCGCCGGACAGGGAATCGGAGAGGGCTACGCCAAGGCGCTGGCCGCCGAGGGCGCCGCGGTGGTGGTGGCCGAGATCGACGCGGAGAAGGGCGAATCGGTGGCGAAGCAGATCGAGGCCTCCGGAGGCC
Organism: uncultured Spirochaetales bacterium; assembly: GCA_964649065.1. GTDB lineage: Bacteria > Myxococcota_A > UBA9160 > UBA9160 > SMWR01 > CAZYOL01. The sequence goes on along the minus strand of CAZYOL010000017.1, from coordinate 4,312 downwards.
GGGCCCTCTTCGTGCGCACCGACGTCTCCTCCGAGAGCTCCACCCGGGCCATGGGCCAGGCGGCCGTGGAGGCCTTCGGCGGCGTCGACTTCCTGATCAACAACGCCGCCATCTACGGCACCATGGAGATGCATTCGCTCCTGACCGTGCCGGTGGACTACTACAAGAAGTTCATGTCGGTGAACATGGACGGCTGCCTGCTGGCGACGCGCGGGGTCTATCAGTCGATGGTGGAGCGCGGGGGCGGCGCCATCCTGAACCAGTCCTCGGCGGCCGCCTGGATGGGCGCCGGCTACTACGGCATCGCCAAGCTGGCCATGCACGCCATCACGCACAGCCTGGCGCGCGAGCTCGGCCCCCGGAAGATCCGGGTCAACGCCATCGCCCCGGGCCCCACGGACACGGAGGCGACGCGCAAGATCGTTCCCGACGCGATCCGCGACCAGATCGTCGGCAGCATGCCGCTCTCGCGGATGGGCACGGTCGAGGACATGGTGCGCCCCGCCCTCTTCCTGCTCTCCGACGACGCCGCCTGGATCACCGGACAGATCCTGGCGATCGACGGCGGCCAGATCATGCGGACCTGAGCGGGGCGCAGCGTGGCGGACGCAGAGCGCGCCCTCGACCAGAGCGGCCGGCCGCTCGGGCCGCGGGCCCTCCACACGCGCCGGCGGCTGCTCGATGCCACCGAGGAGCTGCTGGGCCAGCAGAGCGTGCGCGACGTCTCGGTGGTCGAGATTGCGCGCCGCGCCGGCACCTCGCCGGCCACCTTCTACCAGTACTTCAAGGACGTCGGCGAGGCGACGCTGGTGCTGGCCCAGGAGGCCGCCACCGAGATGCCGACGGTCGTCGAGCTGATCGAGGGAGCCTGGCGCGGCCAGCAGGGCCTCGACACGGCGCGGCGCATCGTGGAGGCCTTCGTCGACCACTGGGATCAACATCGTGCCGTGTTGCTCGTGCGCAACCTGGCGGCCGACGAGGGCGACCGGCGCTTCATGAGGGTGCGTCGCCAGGCGCTGACGCCGGTGATCGAGGGCCTGGCCCGCAAGGTCGAGGAGTCGCAGCAGAGCGGGCGCATCGCCGTCGAGGTGCAGCCCTTCGCGGCGGCGGCGGCCCTCGCCTCCATCCTGGAGCGCCTGGCCGCCTACCACCGCGAGATCGAGTTCTTCGGCGTCACCCGCGAGCACGTGATCGAGACCTGCGCGCGCATCCTCTTCCAGGTGGTGCTGGGTCGCAGCGCGCCCGGGAGCCCGACCGCCGGCTAGGCCTCGCGCTCCCGCAGGTCCGCCAGCAGCGCCTCGGGGCGGTCGCTGAAGTCCAGGCTGGTGCCGCGCATGCGCAGGGCGCCCTCGGCCAGGCCGGGCGTGAAGGTGTGGCAGGTGCCCGCGGTGAGCGGCATGAAGACGCCCGCGTGCTCGGCCCGATCCAGGTCCTCGGCGCGCCCCAGGGAGATGAAGCAGGCCCGACGCAGCAGCACCGCGGCCTCGGCCTGGTCCGCATCCAGGTGGCTGTCGGTCCAGGCGATGAGGCCTCGGCCGCGCAGCTCGAGCCCCGCGTAGGGCTCCGGCGCCAGGATGCGCGACGCCTCGATCTGCCAGCTCAGCAGCGTCGCGCCGTCGCGCTCGAGCTGCGGCTGCGTGCGGGCCTCGGGGTCGCGGTCGGGTACGGTCAGGTCGTAGCGGCGCGTCGAGGGGCCGCGGGTGGCGTGGGCCACCGCCAGGCCGGCCAGGTCGAAGAGGTGGGTGCAGTTGGAGCGCGACTCGGCGTGGGAGCCGACCGCCGTGCTCCGCTCCGAGAGCGGCATGCCCTCCAGCGCGCGCAGCGGCCGGGCCGCGCCCGGACACTCGGTCCACGGGTAGCGCAGCGAGTCGGAGCGCAGGGCGATGACGCGGCGCCCGTCGTGCTCCAGCCAGAGCCGGAAGCGGTGGAAGTCGTCCTCGAGGTCCGCCACGACCCGGCGGCCGTCGCCCATCAGCTCGATGCGCCGCCGGTAGAGGCCCTGTCCGTAGGGTCGCCCCGCCACGGGGCGGCAGCATATCGCCTCGGTCGCCATGTCCCCGGGGCGCCCCGTGCGCGCCGTCCGTCGCCGTGACAGCGGGCGGCCTTGACGCCGGCGGCCCCCCTGACCGACGCTCCGGGCACCGTGGCCAGTCGATGCCAGCGCCGCGCCGGGGGCCTCCGGTCGCGCCCCGGGAGACTCCGGTCGCGCCGGTTCCGCCGTCGCGCGGCGCTGCTGCTGCTCGCCTGGCTGCTGGTTCCCGGATCCGCACTCGCCGAGGGCGAGCTCTCGAGCCTCGAGGGAACCTGGTACGTCCTGATCCACTACACGGATCCCTCCACCGCCAATCCCGACGCGCTGCGCTGGAAAGACCTGGTGTGGACCTTCCGTCCGAGCGGCAGCCGCCTCGAGTGGACCGAGTACCCGATCGTGGTCTTCAGCGATCAGCAGGGCCGCTTCGAGCGCGGCGCGGCGGGTCTCAGCCGGGTGCTCGCGGCCTGGGAGCCCACCGACGCCCAGTGGGAGTACCTCCAGAAGGGCCCGCGGGTGAATCCGCGGGGCTCGCGCTCCAAGACCCTGCGCGGCTCGGACGCCGAGGGCTGGCACTCCAGGCGGCCCCGGCGTTCGCTCTCGGCCTCGGTGGTGCAGTACGAGGAGCGGCTCTCGATCGAGGGCCTGCCGGAGCGGCCGGTCTTCACCCGCGACGACGTGCTCGGCGCCGGCGCCCGCGAGGAGGCGGAGGGGCGCACCCGCTACGCGGTCGAAGAGCTCTCGGGCCGCGAGATGCGCGGCCGCTACCAGCGAGACGAGAGCCAGCGCGGCCAGTTCCGCATGCGGCGCGTCGGCTCCGTGCGCGACCTGGAGGAGAGCCCGGGCACGGTGACGGAGCGCCAGCGAGCGCTCCGCCGGGAGGCGATCGACGAGGAGCCAGCGCCCTGAGGCTTATCTGACGGGGTGTCAGGTCTTCCGGTAGACTGCTAGCGATGTCCGCCAGGCCCTTCCGCGTGCTGCCGAAGGTCACGCCGCAGAACGAGCACTTCTGGCGCGGCGGGGCGCAAGGGCGCCTGCAGCTGCTGCGCTGCGACGCCTGCGGGGCCTACGTGCACCCGCCGGCGCCGCTCTGCGGCGAGTGCCTGTCGAAGAGCCTGTCGGTGGAGGCCGTCTCGGGCCGCGCCCGGGTCGCCACCTTCACGCTGAACTACAAGGAGTGGGTGCCGGCGCCGGACCACCCCTACGTGATCGCCATCGTCGAGCTGGAGGAGGACCCGCGCGTGCGGCTCATGACCAACATCGTCGAGTGCGCGCCCGAGGAGGTCCGCATCGGCATGCCGGTGGAGGTGGTCTTCGAGGAGCACGACGACGTCCACGTACCGCTCTTCCGGCCGGCGCAGGGCTGAGGGCATGGACGTACTCGAGCGCCGCGCGGCCCTGACCGGCATCGGCCAGTCCGAGGTGGGCCGGCGGCTCGGACGCGATCCGCTGGAGCTGACCCTCGACGCCTGTCTGGCCGCCATCGAGGACGCCGGGCTGCGCCGCGAGGACATCGACGGGCTCTCCACCTACCCGGGCGCCTTCGCGGCGCAGCCGGGCTTCTCGGGCGCGGGCATCACGGAGGTCCACGACGCGCTGCGCCTGCGGCTCAAGTGGTTCAGCGGCGGCATGGAGTCGCCCGGACAGCTCGGCTCGGTGGTGAACGCCTGTGCGGCCGTCGCCACCGGCCTGGCCCGTCACGTGCTCTGCTTCCGCTCGGTCTGGGAGGCCACTGCCCAGGGAAGCGGCGGACGCGCGGGCATCGGGGTCGGCGGCGGCGGCTCGGGCGGCGGCGTGCCACGCATGGCCGGGAGCCTGGCCTACTCGATTCCCTTCCGCGCCTACTCGGCGGCCTGCTGGATCGCCCTCAACGCCCAGCGACACTTCCACGAGTTCGGCACCACCCGCGAGCAGCTGGCCTGGATCGCGCTCACCGCCCGCGCCCATGCGGCGGGCAACCCCCAGGCGGTCTTCCGCGAGCCCCTCGGCCTGGAGGACTACCTCGCGGCTCGCATGATCTCGACGCCCTTCTGTCTCTTCGACTGCGACGTGCCCGTCGACGGCGCGACGGCCGTGATCGTCTCCCACGTCGACGCGGCCCGCGACTGCCGCAGGCCGCCGCTGCGCGTCGAGGCCGTCGGCACGGCCCTCTACGGCAGACCCTCCTGGGACCAGTTCGACGACCTCACCACCATGGCCCTGCGCGACGCCAGCTCGATGCTGTGGGAGCGCACGGAGCTTCGGCCCTCCGACGTCGACGTGGCCGAGCTCTACGACGGCTTC
>CAZYOL010000016.1:0-38131 GCA_964649065.1 uncultured Spirochaetales bacterium | reverse complement strand
AGACGACCGGAGTGACCCTGGCGCTCAAGAATCTGGTGGCGACCAACGGCGACAATTACTGGCCGCCCCACCACCCCGTGGCTCCGGTCTCGGCGGGGGGCGACGAGTTCCCCCACGACCGCTGGCTGGATCGGCTGCGCAGCCGCGCCACCGAGATCGCGCGCCCCTGGCTGGCCCGGGGTCGGGGCCTTTCGATCTTCCGGCTGGCCCGCAAGGCCGAGTCGGCCGCGCGCGGCGAGGGCTTCATCCGTTCCGGGAACTGGTGGGGCAACCGCACCACCTGGCGCATGTGCCTGGACCTGAATCGCTGCCTCTACTACAGCGACCGCGACGGCCTGCACCTGGACGCCCCGGGCCCGGTGCGTCCGGTGCTGACCGTCGTCGACGGCGTCGTGGCCGGCGAGGGGGAGGGTCCGCTGGCGCCGCGCGACGTGCCGCTCGGCGCGGTGCTGGCCTCGACCGATCCCGTGGCCCTGGACCTGGTCGCCGTGCGCCTGATGGGCTTCGACGAGCAGCGCCTGCCGAAGGTCTGGGAGCCCATCCTCGACGACGGGCCGCGCATCACCGCAGTGCGGGCTCCGGCGGACGTGGTGGTCGGGGAGAGCTCCGCCGATTCCTTCGAGGTCCGGGACCGGCCCCTCGACGCCATCGCCTGCGAGCGCCCCTTCGTCCCCCATGCCGGCTGGACCGGCCACGTGGAGCGGCAGTCGTGAAGCAGATCGTGCAGAGCGCTCGCACCGGCAGCCTGGAGCTGGTGGAGGTGCCGGCACCGGCCCCCGGCCGCGGCCAGGTGCTGGTGCGCAGCTGCTACTCGGTGATGTCGCCCGGCACCGACCGCCTGGGCCTGGCCTTCGCCCGCAAGTCGCTCCTCGGCAAGGCGCGCAGCCGCCCGGACCTGGTGCGTCAGGTGGCCCGCAAGCTGCGTCAGGAGGGGCCGCTTCCGACCCTGCGCACGGTGGTGGACCGCCTCGATGCCCCGCAGCCCCTCGGCTACTCGAGCGCGGGCGTGGTCGAGGCCCTGGGCGAGGGCTGCCAGGGCTTCGCGCCGGGCGACCGGGTGGCCTGCGCGGGCGCGGGCTACGCCAGCCACGCCGAGCTCGTGGTGGTGCCGGAGAACCTGGTGGCGCGCGTGCCCGACGGCGTCCGGCTGCAGGACGCCGCCTTCTCGACGCTGGGGGCCATCGCGCTGCAGGGGGTTCGCGTGGCCGAGCCCACCCTGGGCGAGGTCGCGGCGGTGGTCGGCCTGGGCCTGATCGGACAGCTCGTGGTGCAGCTGCTGCGCGCCAACGGCTGTCGCGTGCTCGCCCTGGATCTCGCGCCGGAGCGCGTGAAGAGCGCACTGGACCAGGGGGCCCGCTGGGCCCTGTCGCCCGCCGACGATCTCGACGTCTGGTCCGCCCAGGCGACCGATGGCCACGGCGCAGACCTGGTGGTGGTTGCGGCCTCGGCCGACTCCTCGGCGCCCCTCGACCTCGCCGCGCGCATCAGCCGCCACAAGGGGCGCATCTCGATGGTAGGCGCCCTGCCCATGGAGCTCGACCGCCGGGTCTTCTACGAGAAGGAGCTGGAGCTGCGCATGAGCACCTCCTACGGCCCCGGTCGCTACGACCGGAGCTACGAGGAGGAGGGCCTCGACTATCCGCTGCCCTACGTCCGCTGGACGGAGAACCGCAATCTCCAGGCCTTCCTGGCCCTGATCGCCGAGGGATCGGTGACCCCGGAGCGGCTCGCGGTGGAGCTGCTGCCCTTCGAGGAGGCCGTCTCGGCCTACGAGGACCTGGCCTCGGGCAAGAAGCAGGCCCTGGCCGGGGTCTTCCGCTACGCCGAGGACCCGATCCGCGAGCGCAGCCTGGCCGTGGAGGCGCGCGCCCCGCGGGCCGCGTCGGATGCGGTCGGCGTGGCCTTCCTGGGTGCGGGGAGCTACGCAAAGGCGGTGCTGCTGCCGGCCTTGAAGAGCGCGGGCGCCGTGCGGCCCATCGACCTGGTGACCGCGACCGGCCCCTCGGCGCGGCGCAGCGCCGAGCGCTTCGGCTTCGAGCGCTGCGGCACGGATCCCGGGAGCGCCCTGGCGGACCCGGACGTGGACCTGGTCTTCGTGGCGACCCGCCACGACAGCCATGCCGAGCTGGCCGCCCGGGCCCTGCGGGCGGGCAAGGCGGTGTGGCTGGAGAAGCCGGTCGGCCTGGGGCCGGCAGAGCTCGAAGAGGTCCTGGCGGCCGCCCGCGAGAGCTCGGGCTTCCTGGCCATCGGCTACAACCGCCGCTTCTCGAGCCACGCGCGCGCCCTGCGCGAGGCCTTCGCCGGTCGCGCCGGCGCCCCGCTGGCGATCCGCTACCGCGTGGCCGCCGGCGCCCCACCCGGCGGCAGCTGGATCCTGGATCCCGAGGTCGGCGGCGGTCGCCTCGTCGGCGAGGTCTGCCACTTCGTCGACCTGTGCCTCTTCCTGGTGGGCCAGCTGCCCGCCGGCGTCTACGCCCGGCGCCTGGGCCGCAGCCCCGAGGCGGACGACTCGCTGGTCACCGTCCTCGATTTCCCGGACGGCTCCACGGCGACGATCGAGTACCTGGCCCGCGCGGGCCCCGAGCTGCCGAAGGAGCAGATCGAGATCTCCGGCGCCGGGAAGACCGCGCTCTGCGAGAACTTCCGCCTCACTCGGATCGGCCCGCGGGCCGCCGTGCGCGGGGTCAACCAGGACAAGGGCCAGGCGCGCGCCCTCGCCGAGGTGATGGCGGCGGTGCGCGGCGGCCAGCCCTCGCCCTTCCGGCTGGACGAGATCGCGGCGGTCTCGCGCGCCACCTTCGCCATGGACGCCTCGGCGCGCTCGGCCGAGCGGGTCGCGCTGTCGTGACGGCCGCCGCCGCCGGTCCGGCCGCCGGCAGCCCGCGCCGGGCGCTGCTGCTGATGGCCCTGCTGCCCTTCGCGGGGGTCTTCTTCTTCACGCTCGGGGCGGCCTTCGGCGCCCGCGGCACGGACCTGGCGATCCTGGCGCTGGCCCTCGTCACGCTGGCGGTAGCCCTGCTCCCGATCATCTCCGACCAGACGCGCCCTCCCCTGCAGCGGCACATCCTGATCTCGATGATGTCCCTGGGCTACTCCGGCTTCTTCGTCGTTCCCGCCCTGCTGTTCTATCTGCCCGAATCGGGCCCCTTCTCGCCCCCAGGCATGCGCCAGGCCGAGCTCTCGGAGAGCGACATTGCCCACGGCCAGCTGATCGCCCTGACCGGCCTGATCGCTCTCCTCTCGAGCTACGCGCTGCTGGTTCCCCGGGCCCTGGGGCAGGCGCTGCCCAGGCTGCGCAGCGACTGGGGCCCCACCGCGATCGTCGGCGTGATCCTGATCATGATGCCGCTGGGCTGGATGCTGGACATCGGCTTCACCTTCGGAATCATTCCCAAGCACATCTTCGGGAGCGGCTTCCTGGGTGCCCTCACCAAGAGCACCTTCCTCGGCATGTCGCTGCTGATGATCGCCTACCTGCGCCACCCCTCCCGGGCCACGCTGTGGCTGCTGGCCGTGCTGATTCCGCCCACCATGGGCTTCAACTTCTTCACCGCCTCCAAGGGGCGCTTCCTGCGACCGATCGCCACCGTCGTCATCACCTATTTGCTGGCGCAGCGGCGGCTGGGCCTGCGCTGGGTGGCGGTGGGGATCGCCGCGATCGCGCTCTTCTACCCGGTGGCCGAGTTCTACCGACACGGCCTGGGAGGCAGCATCGGCTCGATCTTCGATCCGCTGGGCACGGTCGAGCGCATCTCCCGCTTCGTCGGCGAGTACACGCTGAGCGAGTATCTCCTGGACGGCCTCGCGGCCACCAGCGCCCGCTTCGACGGTCTGGGCCGCGCCTCCGCCATCATCCGCGACACGCCGGAGCGCGTGCCCTTCCAGGGCGGCTGGACCATCGGCTACATCGCGCTCGCCTACATCCCGCGGATCCTGTGGCCGGGCAAGCCGAACATCAACATCGGCCAGTGGGTCACCGACAACTACGGCTCCGGCCCCGCCATCGCGTCCAACACGGGGCCCACCTGGGTCGGGGAGCTCTACCTGAACTTCGGGGTGCTGGGGGTCGTGGGCGGAATGATCGCCTTCGGGATCTTCTTCCGCCTGCTGCACGAGATGCTGTTCCGCGACGGGGCCACGGTCCCCGCCCTGCTGGCCGGCACCGTCGTGATCTCCTCCACGGTGCCCGTGATCGGCGGCGGCCTGGTCGCGGTGAATCGGGTGGTCTTTGCGCTGGTCCCGCTGGTCGTGATTCCGCATCTGATCGTGAGCTTCTTCGGCGGCACGGTGCCGCTGGCCTCCCAGCCGACGGCTCCCTCCCCACCTCCCCACCCCGATGGGCTGCCCGGAGCCGGCGATCCGGAGGCCTCCGCGCTGGGTCAGCTGCCGGCCGGGCGCGCCAGGTAGAGGCACTGCCTGCCGAAGAGCCCGGGGCGCCAGGCACAGGCCCAGGCCGCGAGCCGCTCCTCGCTGCCCTCGGGGAGCCAGCTTCGCAAGGCCCAGAGCGGGACGGCCCCATGGGCGCGCGCCGTCAGGACCTCGAAGCCGGAGCGCTCCAGCAGGGCGCGGCCGCTCGCGAAGGTGTAGAAGCGCAGGTGCGTGCGGTCGAGGATCCCGTAGTCGCTGTAGTCGAAGCGGCCCAGCAGCAGCTCGGCGCGAACCCGGTAGAAGGCGACGTTGGGCAGAGCCACGCCGACCAGGCCACCGGGAGCCAGCACGCCGCGCGCGCTCTGCAGAAGCCGCTCGGGACGCACCAGGTGCTCGAGCACGTGGGAGAGCAGCACCGCGTCGTAGCCCGCTCCGGCCGCCGCTGGCACGCCCTCCTCCAGATCGGCCACGAAGACGCGCTCGCAGACCCCGGCGGCCGCCGCGCTCTCGGCCTCCGACAGCGTCACGCCATCCACCTGCCAGCCTCGCTCGCGCAGCAGCCGGGCGTTGTCCCCGGCACCGCAGCCACAGTCGAGGATGCGACCGGGCTCGAGCGGCAGCAGCTCCAGCAGCGGCGGGTTCCCCGCATTCTCGTAGAAGCAATCGGCGGCCTGGGGTGTGGAGGAAGGCATCCGGCGCTCTCGATCGCTCAGGCCGGCCTGCGCGCTGTCACCAGAGTCAGGGTGCCCACGCAGGGCAGGTCGCCCAGCCTACGCAGCCAGCGGCGGCGATCGAAGGGCGGGGCCTCGAAGTAGACGGGCCGCGAGATCGCCTCGAAGCCGCCCTGCTCCAGCAAGGAGCGGGCCCTGGCGAAGCTCCAGGAGCCGCGCTGCACGGCCAGGTGGGGCTTGTCCGGCCAGCGCAGGCGCTCGTAGACGCGCCACAGGCTCCAAAGGTTGGAATAGCTGAGCGCGAGCAGACCGCCCGGCTCGAGGGCGCCGCGCAGGCGGCCCAGCAGCTCGGCTGGATCGTCGACGTACTCGATGACGCTCGAGCAGACGATGGCCGCGAAGGGATCGACGTCCGGGAGGGAGCCGTTCTCGGACAGTCGCTGGAAGTCGATGACCAGCCCCTCGTTGGCCTGGGCCCGGGCCACCTCGAGCATCTCCGCCGAGGGGTCGACTCCGTGCACGCGATAGCCGGCGGAGGCGAGCAGCCGGGCGAGGCGCCCAGGCCCGCAGCCGTAGTCCAGGATGCGCGCGCCGGGGCGCAGCTCGCGGCGGAGCACCTGCGAGAAGACCCGGCCGCGCGGGTACTCGCCGCGCTCGATGGCCAGGTCGGAGCGCCTGGCAAAGTCGCCGGCCGTCCGGTCGAAGAGCGGGTCGCCCTGGGCGCTCACGAGCCCTCGAGCTCGTCGAGGATCCGGACCAGGCGGCTGTGCACGTCGTAGCCGCTGCTGCGGCAGCGCCGCAGGCCAGCCTCGGCGATCTTGCGCCGCTCCTCCTCGTGCTCCAGGTAGAAGCGGCACTTGGCCAGGCACTCCCCGAAGTCGGAGAAGAACTCGGCCTCGACACCCTCCTCGAAGAGGCGCAGGTGCTCGTCGCTGCGGTCCCCTAGCATGAAGCCACCGCAGGCGGGGATCTCCACGCTTCGCGCGGTCTGCCGGTCGCGCTTGGGCTTGCTCAGCAGCCCGAGGTTGATGCGCGCCGCATTGATGGCGCGCGCGTAGTCCAGGCCGTGCAGCCGCTCCGAGGAGAGGCGCAGCCGCGGATGCCCGAGCGGGGCGCGATCCCAGTCACCCCCGCAGGCGGAGACCTGGAGTCCGGCCTCCGCCAGGCCGTGCAGCAGCTCGAGGCGTTCGGGCTCGAAGACCCCCACGAAGCCCACCTCGGTGGCGAAGCGCCGGCGCTCGGCCTCGCTGAGCTCGAGGGGACGGTGGGTCTCCGGATCGTAGGCCTTGTCGAGCAGCAGCACGCGCCGCGCGCCGGCCTGGTAGTGCTGGTCGATGTTGAAGCTCTTCGTCGTCACGTGCAGGTCGTAGAGCGGAATCGAGCGGCCCCAGAGCGGCGTGTAGTTCCGCGGGTAGAACATGTCGTCCGGACTGTACATCAGCAGCCGGGTCTCCGGACTGCGTTGCCGGACGAAGCGCAGGGTGCCCGGGCGTAGGGAGCGGCCCTTGTCGACCCAGAGGGCGTCGTAGTGGCCGCCGGCGACGGCTCGGCGGATCTTCCGGTTCGTGCCGTACACGTCGGGGGGACGGCCGAAGCGGTTGCCGACGGCGTAGAAGGGAAAGCGGAGATCCCGACGCGGCGGCTGCTCGGACTCGATTCGCGTGACGCTCTTTCCGAGCTCTTCCAGGGCCCGAGCGCGCTGCTCGCAGGTCCCGCCCCGGGTTCCGACGTAGAGGATCGACTGAATCGGCATCGGAGGCGGCGCGCAGGATAGCAGCCGCCGCTCGCCGCGAAGCGCGACCTCCGCTTCGTCGAGCGCGCGCGGAGCCCGCCTTCGGTAGAGTCCGCCGCGGTGGACCCGCAAGCCGCTGGGAGCGAGCGCGCGCGTCTCGACGGCCTCGACGGCCTCAAGGGCGTCGCCATCGCCTTCGTGGTGCTGATCCATGCAGCGCCCGTCGAGGCCTCCTTCTACCGCGACTCGGTGGTGAACGGGGCCTACCGGCTGGCGGTGCCGGCCTTCCTGGCGACGACGGGCTACCTGGCGGGGTTGCGGGGCAGCTCGCGCGAGCGCCTGTCCGCCTACTTCTGGCGCTTCCTGCGCCTGCACCTGATCTACGGCGCCTTCTACTGGGGGCTCTCGCTGGCGCTCCGGGGAGTGCAGGAGCCCCTCACCCTCAAGTCCGCGCTGCTCCACTTCGGGGCCGGCTCCTATCCCGGCCAGTACTACTTCGCGATCCTGCTGCAGGTCTTCTTTCTGACCGGCTTCCTCCTCCCCTCGCGCTTCTGGCGCCACGGCGCTGCGCCGCTGCTGGCCGGGGGCCTGGCGGTGATCGGAATCGTCGGGCTACAGGTCGCGGTGGAAGCGGAGCCCGGCACGCCCCTCTCCTGGCTGGCGCGGCTGCGCCAGAACCCCTTCTGGCTGTGGCTCCACTACTTCACGCTCGGCGCCTTCCTGGGAGACCGGCGGCGCTCGGGGAGGCTCGGCCCCGCACCGGCGGCGCTGGCCCTCCCGCTGCTGCTGGCCGCAGGCGTCGTCGTCACGCTCGACTGGCCCCCCTTCGGTGTCGCGGAGCTGCCGACGCCCTTCCCCTACGCGCGCCTCTCGATCCTGCTCGGGGCCACTCTGCTGGTCCTGGGCCTGCCCTGGATCGCCGAGCGGCCGGCGCCCGCCTGGCTGACCCGCACCGGCCGCGGCTCGCTCGGCATCTTCGTCTTCAATCCGGCCCTGCTGGCCCTGGCCTTCCAGGTCCTCGGGCGCCCGCAGGAGCCGCTGGGCTCGCTGCTGCTCGCCGCAGCCACGATCGGGGTCGGCCTGGCCCTCGCGGACCTCGCGCGGCGTCGAGCGCCCTTCCTGCTCGACTAGATCTGGCGACCCGGGCTGGCGACTAGGGCTCGATGTAGCCGAGGGCCCGCAGCTGATCGAGGGTTCGCTCGCCCAGATCCACCGGCTCGCGGCGTGCCCAGTAGCGCAGGCTCGCATCGAGCGAGCCACTGAGGGCCTCGACGCGCCTGGGCCGGGCGCGCACGAGATTGCGATGCTGCTGCGGGTCGCCTTCGGCGTCGTAGAGCTCGTAGGTCGGGCCGTAGGCCGACCAGATGAGCCAGTGCCCGTCCTGCTCGACGGCCCGCATGCCGACGGCCTGGCGATAGGGCCGGTGCAAGGCGAAGCCCGTCGTCGTGTAGAGGGAGCTGTAGCGCCGCTCCCGGTGGTGCTCCTCCGCCCAGCGGCGCAGGTCCAGCTCGGGAGAGTCGGCGATCCGCGTCACGAGGTCGAAGACGTCGCGGGCCTCGAGCCTCGAGTCGATGCGCGCGGCCTCACGTCCCGGGGCCCGCACCAGCAGGGGCAGCCAGACCACCTCGCGGTAGAGGGACTTGCCGTGGCCGCGCTCCTGGTGCTCGCCGAACTCCTCACCGTGGTCCGACGTGAGCAGCACCCAGGTCTCGTCGCCGAGCTCGGCGAGGAGGTCGCTCAGCAGACCGGAGAGCTCTCCGTCGAGGTAGCGGAGCTCCGCGGCGTAGGCGCGCCGGGCTTCCGCGTGGTGACGGGCCGAGCCTCCGGAGAGGTAGGGTGTGTGCGGGTCGAGGAAGTGGACATAGAGGAAGAGGGGCGTGGAGAGCGGCTGCTCGCGCAGGAAGAGGCGCACGTGCTCACCGACCACCTCGGCTCGCGCGTAGGGAGCTCCCCGCCCCAGGATCTCCTCGAAGTGCTCGAAGCCCTGGTCGAAGCCTGCGTCGCGCCCGACGGCCCCGAAGTTCGAGACGAAGGCAGCGCTGGTGTAGCCCCGATCCGCGAGGCCCTCGGCCAGCGTCCGGTGGTGGGCGGGCAGTCGGTCCTCGCGATCGACGGCACCGTGCTCCTCGGTGTGGAGCCCGGTGAAGATGGAGGCGACCGAGGGCCGGGTCCAGCTCGAGTTGGCGACCACGTCCTCGAAGACGGTCCAGCCCTGGGCCCGGGCGTTGATGCCCGGCATGTGGCTGGGATCGCCTCCGTAGGCCGCCAGCCCGTCGGCCCGCAAGGTGTCGATCATCAGGAAGACGATGTGGGGGGGCGTCGCCTCCGGGAGGGGCTCCGGCCCGGGGGGCAGCCCGCGAATCGCAGCCCGGGAGGAGCGCGCCTGGCCCTCCGTCCAGAGCTCCTGGCGCACGGCGTCCACCGGCTCCGCCAGCGCGTAGTAGGCGGGGGTTCCGAGCAACCGGTTGTGGCGGAGCAGAAACCAGCGGAAGCTGTCGGACGCCGCGAAGAGGCCCGCCACGCAGGCGATCAGGGCCAGCCCGGCGGCCAGGGAGAGCGCCAGCGATCGCATGGCGCGGCCGGAGGCCAGCCGCCACAGGGCCAGCGAGATCGGCGCGGCGACTGCGACGCTGGCCGCCGCGAAGGCCGCGAGGCCGGCGGGGCGATCCGTCTGCTCGCGCAGGTGCCAGAGCGCCAGCACGCCGATGGCGAGAGCGGCGAGCAGGCCCAGCGGCCGCGCCAGCCGCATGGCCGCGGCCGCGCCGTGGTAGAGCGCAGTGCCGAGCAGCAGATAGACCACCAGCAGCAGGCCCGCATCCACGACCGCGTAGCGGTCCGCCACCGGCGCAAGGGCGACGCCGAAGAAGCCCAGCCCGAGGATCAGGGGCCCCGCCCAGCCGGCCACGCGCGCGGCCCCCTCCCCCTGTCGTCGCGGCTGACCCATCGAAGCAGCGGCAGGGTATCGGAGCGCGTCGCGCTCGGCGCGACCCGGGAGCGCGATCAGCCCCGGCGGCGCCGGAGCTGGGCCAGCATCGCCAGCAGCGCGGCCCCGAAGAACAGGCCCTGGGAGGGCGCCGGCTCCGGCAGGGCGGTCTCCTCGAGGATCTGCTCCCGATAGGCCGAGAGGTCCGCGCTCCAGGTCTCGTTCCCGTAGAGGCTGGTGGCGGCCGGCTGGCCGTCGTACTCCGTGCGGGCGTACATGATGCCGGCCAGCTCCCAGACCCCGTGGTGGTTGTACCAGAAGACGGGGCCCCCGGAGTCGCCGGTCACGGCCGTGCCCTCGTGATCGCTGCCCGAGGGGTCGAAGCTCGTGGCCAGGGTGATGGTGGTGACGTTCGGGGGATCCAGTGCGAGATGACCGACGATCTCGTTGGTCCCCCAGCGGCGCTTCTTGTTCCCGCCCCATTCGAAGCCGTGGTAGGGACCGTCCGGGCCCGGCGGATCGAAGGTCGTGGCGTCGCCGCGCTCGAAGGCGCGGCCGATCAGGATCACCTCCTCCCCGATCGGCGGCGGCGACGAGCTGATGACGGGCGTGGGCACACCAGGGGGGAAGTCCTGGATCTCCAGCAGCTTGAGGTCTGCGCCGCTCCCGTCGGGATTGCTCAGCCGGATCTCGGAGCCCTCGATGGGCTGGTAGGTCGCCCCGTTGAAGCTGACCGGCCCGGTCTTCGCGTGGTTTGCGGTGAGCACCCAACCCCCGCCCAGGTAGATGCCGGAGACCGCGCCAACGTTGGCGGTCTGGCTCCAGCCGGGATCGTTCGGCGGCGCGGAGGTGTTGCCCGTGCCGTCGCCGCTCTCGATCATGACGGCGTCGGCGGGCTGACCGAGGCCGAGGGCTGCGAGGCCGAGAACGGCGAGCCGCCGCCAGAGCCTCTCCGGCCCCCAGAACCGCTCCGCTCCTCGCTTCGCTGCTCCAGCCATCGGTCCCGTATCGGCAGTTCAGGGGCTCGGTGGAGCCCCGGCGCGGTAGGCTTGCAGAGGCTAGCAGCTCGCCGGCGGCGCCTCAGTAGGGGGGTGCGATCGCGTCCCGGCCCGTGGTCAGGATGCGCAGGCCCGTCCAGACGTCCCCCCAGCGCCGGTGGCGCAGCGGCGGCAGCAGGCACCAGGCGTAGTGGAGCCACACCTTCAGCTCGAAGCGCGCGCGGCGCAGCGGCTGGCCCGGATAACAGATCCGGAAGGCCAGGCGCTTGGTGTAGATGTTGAAGGTGCGGCGCCACCAGTAGTGCCGGTCGAGGAAGTGCCCCGGCTCGTGGGGAAGGAGCCACATGAGAGGCTCGGCGACGTAGGCCACGGCGTGCTTCGAGGCGAGCTGCACCCACATCACGACGTCGCTGCTGATCGAGTAGGTCGGGTCGAAGAGGCCCTGCTCGTCGAGGCAGCGGCGCCGGATCATGGTCGTCCCGAAGACCGGGCTGCCCCCCAGGTTGGGCAGGAAGACCTCCCGCAGGAAGTCCAGGCCGTCCATGCACTCGGGCATGTCGCAGACGTCGACCCGCCGGCGACCGTGGTGATCGGTGATGTCGTAGGCATTGAAGACGAAGGCCGCCTCCGGGTGGCGGTCCAGGGCCTCGGCCCAACGCTCCAGCAGGTCCGGTCGGTACTTGTCCCCGTCGTGGAGGATGGCGACGTACTCGCCCCGCGCCTCCGCCAGGGCGGCATTCAGGTTGCCCGGCATCTTCAGGTTGCTCGGGTTGCGCCGGTAGCGGAAGCGCGGATCGCGCTCCGCGTAGCGGAGCGCAACCTCGGCGGAGCGGTCCGTGGAGCAGTCGTCGCTGATGATCAGCTCGAAGTCGGCGTAGGTCTGCTCGAGCAGGCTCTCGAGGGTGGCGGGCAGCGTCCCTTCCCGGTTGTAGACGACGAGAATCGCGGAGACTTTGGGGTCGCGTTCGCTCGGGTCGCTGGACACGGATCGAGGTCTCGGCGGGCCGAGCCCTCGAGGCCCAGCTCGGGGATCGATTGGGCGCCGAAGCTAGCACAGGGCCCGCAGGCGCCTCGCTGCGACGGCTCCGCGCTATCCTGCGCGCCGTGTCGCGGGGCCGCTCCGTCCTGCTGGGGCTGACGGGGCTCCGCATCGAAGGCGGAATCGCCTGTGTGAGCCGCTGCGTGGCGCGGGCTCTCGACGAGGAGGTCGGCGCGGGTCGCCTCGAGAGCTGCGACCGGGTGCTGCTCCTGGATCCCCCGGATTCGGCCCCGCCGGCCGGGAGGAGCGCCCAGTGGCTCTCTGGCGGCAGCCAGGCCCGCTTCGTGTGGCAGCTCTGGCGGGCGGTCCGGCGCCAGCGCCCCGCCTTCGTCTTCTTCGATCACGTGGGGCTGGCGCGCTCGGTGACCCTGCCGCTCCCGGGCTTCCCGCCCAGGACCTGCCTCTTCGTGCACGGCATCGAGCTGACCAGTGCGGACTCGGGCTCCCGCGCCCGCGCCCTGCGCCTCGCCGACCGGCTGATCACCAACTCCGCCTTCACCGCCCGCGCGGTGACGAAGCTCGTTCCCGAGGTGGCGGACCGCGTCGTGCCGGTGCCGCTCTGCATCGACCCCCAGCGCGTGGCCGTCTGGGAGACCCACCGTGGTCCGGAGCCGCCGCGCGAGCCCGCCGCCCTGATCGTCGGCCGCATCTGGTCGGAGCAGCGGGGCAAGGGCCACGACGCGTTGATCGAAGCCTGGAGCTCGGTGCGCGGCCGCGTTCCGAAGGCGGAGCTCTGGGTCGTCGGCAGCGGCGACGACCTTCCGCGCCTGGAGCAGAAGGCGCGCGCTGCCGGCGTGGCCGATGCGGTGCGCTTCCTCGGGCGGGTCTCGGACGACGATCTCGGGGATCTCTACCGCAAGGCCTCGGTCTTCGCGATGCCGAGCCGGCAGGAGGGCTTCGGCCTGGTCTACGCCGAGGCCATGTGGCACGGCCTGCCCTGCATCGGCTCGACGGCGGACGCCGCCGCCGAGGTGATCCGCGACGGCGAGACCGGCCAGCTCGTCCCCTACGACGATCCCGCCGCCCTGGCGACGGCCCTGATCGCCCTGCTGGGCGATCGCGAGGGCGCGGCGCGGCTGGGGGCCGAGGCGCAGCGACACGCGCGGTCCTACTTCGGCTACGCGCGCTTCCGACGGGATCTGCTGGAGGCGCTGCCCCGGCTCCCGGGGGACCCGTGATCCGCCGCGCGGCGCTGCTGGCCCTCGCGCTGGCGGCCCGGATCTCGGCCGCCGAGGAGACCGTCGACCTCTACTGGCCGGATCCGCTGCCGTCCCGCGTCGACCAGCAGCAGACCCGTTTCGACCGCGGCGGCCTCCCCGTCTCACCGGGCCGGCCGGTGGGCCAGACCTTCGTGCCGAGCGCGTCGCCCCTCACCCGCCTCGACCTCCGGATCACGAACCACAACGATCCGCGTCCGGCCCGGCTGCGACTCTTCGAGTGGGCCGGCAGCCCCTCCGCGAGCCGCGCCCGCCCCGCGCTCTTCGAAGACGTACTGAGCCTGACCGGACCCACCGGAGCGCGCCTGCACAGCGTCTTCCCGCGCCGCGAAGTCAGGCCCGGCGAGACCTACTACTTCGAGATCGCGGCACCGGAGCGAGACCTGCTCAAGGTGCTGGCCACCGCCGGGCGGGAGGACGCCTACCCACCGGGGCGCGCCTATGCCGGCGGGCGCGACCGGAGCCGGACCGACCTGTGGTTTCGCAGCTTCGTCTCCGGCGACGCAGGGGAGGCGGTGCGGTCCCGCACGAACGAGGCGGCTGGCGAGCCGGCCGGCCGCCGGGCGTGGCGGGCTCCGCGGAAGCCGGAAGCCGATCCCACTCCCGCCGACTACCTGGAACGCTTCGAGTCCGGCGTGCGCTGGCGGCGCCGCGGCGCCCTGGGTTCCTGTGGTCGCAACGCCCAGCGGGCGGCCTACCTGCAGGCGCTGCTCTACCGCGCCTCCTGTGAGCGCGACCGCTGCGACGAGGATCGCGCCCGCGACGCGCTGGCGCTGCTCGACCTGGCAGCCGACCGGCTGCTGTGTGACGACCCGCAGTACGCGGCGCGCTGCCGGAAGGAATGCGCGGAGGAGCGGAAGGTGGGCTCCAGCTGGACCACCCCGGCGGCCCTGACGCTGCGCGAGCTGAAGGACTCGCCGTCGCTGGGCCCCGAGGAGCGGGCGCGGGGCCTCGCGCTGGTCACCGAGGCGGCGCAACGCTTCTGGCCGCGTCGAGAGCTCGGGACCCACAACCGCTCGCTCTCCGGA
This sequence comes from uncultured Spirochaetales bacterium, assembly GCA_964649065.1. Classification (GTDB taxonomy): domain Bacteria; phylum Myxococcota_A; class UBA9160; order UBA9160; family SMWR01; genus CAZYOL01. The sequence goes on along the minus strand of CAZYOL010000016.1, from coordinate 24,155 downwards.
GCGCTCGATCTGCAGCTGGCGGCGGAGCTGGCGCCGAGGCACGCGGAGGCCGGTCGCTGGCGCGCCCATGCAGACCGCGTCTGGGAGCAGCTCCGCGAGACTGCCGAGACCGAGGAGGACGCCGGCCCCTACTCGACGGCCCTGTTCCTGCCGGCGGTCCTCGACCTCGCGGAGGCCCGAGGCGAGACCGAGGCCTTCTGGTCGGATCCGGCGCTGCGGGGGCTGGTGGAGCGCTATCTCGATCAGACCCTGCCGCTGGGGATCTTCCCGAGCTACGGAGACAGCGGCAGCTTTGCCGTCAGCTCGGCGCCGCTGATCCGCCTGCTCGAGGAGGCCGCCCGCCGCACGCGCCGCCCGGAGTACCGCTGGCTGGCCGGCCGCGTCTTCGACTACGTGCGCCGTCACGCGCGCGACGATCCGCCCCGGCGGGAGAGCCTCGACCTGCACCTCGCCGAGCTCGGGCGCGCCGCCCTGGTGGCCGATCCCACTCTGGAGGCCCAGCCCCCGGCGCCGCTGCGCGAGGTCCCGGCGGCCCGCCAGGAGTCCCGGGCTCCGGCGCCGCGCCGCGCCGCGCCCGGCGAGCCGCTGGGCCAGATCCTCCAGGCGCCCGGGGGACCGCTGGTGCGCCTCGATCTGCGCCTCTCCGGGGGCGCGCCCGGAGCCCGGGCGCGCGTCACGCTGTGGCGCTGGCGTGGCGACCGGGCCGCCACCCTCCGGGAGCCCGCGCTCTTCGGCGCCGAGCTCGAGCTGGGCGAGCCGGGCGCTCCGCGGCTCCACTCCCTCGACCCCTGCGTCGAGGCCGCGCCGGAGCGGGCCTTCTACGTCGAGATCGAGGGAGCTGGCGGAGCCCTTCGGGTCGCCGCCGCGGCAGACGGGGAGGATGCCTACCGGGAAGGTCGCAGCTGGCGAGACGGGCGCTGGCACGACGACGGCGACCTCTGGTTCGTCGCCTACGAGCTCGCCGGCTACGGCTCGCAGCTCACGCACCGGCGTGTCGCGACGCCGCGTCCGCCGAGCGCCTGGGGCGAGCCCCGCCAGGTCTACGACATCGAGGAGCACAGCGTGCCGGACAAGCTGCTGTTGCGCAGCGGCGCGGACCCCGAAGGCCTGCACGCGGTCTTCAATCTGCTGGCGGGCTATGGCCACGGCCACGACGAGGTGGGGGCGCGGGCCCTGCTCGTCGACGGCGGCTCCGTGCTGATGACGCAGACGGCCTTCCCCTACTGGATGGGCGGCAAGGAGCAGGAGAACGAGAATGCCGCCCTGGTGCATCGCTTCTGGGGCGGTCGCTACGAGGAGCCCGGGCGCAGCGTCGAGGTGACCCGCTTCGAGGAGAGCCGGCGCGCGACCGTGGCCTGGTTCGAGCACCGCGACGCCCAGGGCTTCGCGACGCTCCAGGAGCGCCGCATCTTCTTCGTGCGCGACGGCTTCCTGTGGATACGCGACCGCTTCACCTTTCCGCGAGCCATCCGGGCCGCCGCCGGTCCGATCTGGCACGCCGACAGCGTCGTGGACGCCGGCGACGGCCAGGCTTTCGACGTGGCCTATCCGGCCCCGCTCGCCAACGTCTGGAGGTTCCGCAACCCGCGGCGCTCCGCCCTGATCTACCTGCTGCCCCGCGAGGGGCAGCAGGCGCGCGCCTTCCGCGACCCGAGCCGAGCGCCGCCCGAGGACTGCGATCCCGACCCGGATCTCGACCGGGTCCCGGCGCGCTGCCGCTCTTCTCCCGGCTGGGTCGTGCAGCAGCTCTGGTCGGGCTCGGCCGCGGCGGGAGAGACGCACTGGTTCGACACGCTGATCCTTCCCCACGGACCGGAGCAGAGCCCGCGCGAGGCGGCCGCGGCCCTGCGCGTCCTCTACCGCGACGCCGAGCGGAGCGCCCTGGAGTTGCGCCTCGGGGAGGAGATCTGGACCCTGCTCGACAACCCGAGCCCGCAGCCCCTGGAGATCCCCGAGCTGGCGAGCGACGCCCGCTACGCCCTGCTCTCGCGGGTCGCGGGAAGGGTCGACTACCTGCGGACCCGGGATGCCAGCCGGCTGCGCATCGGGAAGCAGGAGTACGCGTGGCCCGTGCGCAGCTCGGTGGAGACGACCGGCTCCGACACCTCCCGCTGAAGGAGTCGCAGCAGGGGGCTGGGCTAAGCTCGGCCGGCCCGGGGGAAGATCGTCCAGATGGCCGAGGCAGTGGAGCAGGCAGCGGCAGCACGCCGGATCCGGCGCCCGATCCACCTGATCGGCTCGGGCCGCTCCGGGACCTCGCTGCTGGGGAACACCCTGCAGCGGCATCCGGCCGTGGCCTACTGGGGCGAGCCGCGGCCCGTCTGGATGCACGGCAACGCCTATCGCCGCGACCACGTGCTCCGCGAGAGCGACCTGACGCCCTCCATCGCCCGCTACATCGACGAGCGCTTCGCCGACTTCCTGGCCGAGTCGGGGCGCGAGCGCTTCGCGGAGAAGACGCCGAGCAACTGCCTCCGGATCGGCTTCATCCACGCCCTCTACCCCGACTGCAAGCTGGTCCACATCCTGCGCGACGGCCTGGAGGTGGTCCGCTCCGCCGTGGAGATCCGCGAGCGCAAGCCGAATCCGGGGCTGCTGCGCACGCGCCTGCGGGAGACGCCGATTCGCGACTGGCCGGCCTACCTGCCCATGGCGATTCGCACCGTGTGGCGCACCAACGTGCTGCGGCGTCCCGCGCGCTACTGGGGCGCCCAGCCCCCGGGCTGGCGCGACTGGCTCGACCTGCCGCCGCACCGCATCGCCGCCAAGCAGTGGAAGGCCATGGTCGAGATCTCCCTGCGCGAGGGTCGCCGCCTCCCCGCCAGCAACTACCTGGAGGTGCGCTTCGAGGAGGTGCTGGCCGATCCGGAGGGCACCCTGCTGCGCATCCTCGACTTCCTCGAGCTGGCGCCGGATCCGGTCTTCCTGGAATTCGCCCGCGGCTTCATCGACCCCACGATCCCCCGCCGCAACCGGCCCGGCCTGAGCCCCGAGCAGCGGCGCGAGGCCATCGCGGACATGCAGCCGCTGCTCGGCGAGCTGGGCTACGGCCAGGAGGGCCCGTGAGCCAGCAGCCCCTGATCAGCGTCGTGATCACCGGCTACCGGCGGCCGGAGCAGCTGCGCATCACCGTCGAGTCCTTCCGCCGGGTGAATCGCTACCCGAAGGTCGAGCTGGTGCTGGCCGACGACGCCAGCCCTCCGGAGATGCAGGAGGAGATGAGGCGGCTGCCGATCGACCGCTTCCTCTTCGCGCCCCGGAACCGGGGCCTCGGCGCCAACACCAACGCGGGGCTGGCGGCGGCCCGGGGCGACTACGTGCTCCAGCTGCAGGACGACTGGCTGTGCAACGGGCCCGGCGACTTCCTGCAGGCGGGCCTGGAGGTGATGCGGGCGCGGCCCGACATCGGCATGGTGCGCCTGCACGACCGGGATCCGAGCCTGGACTTCGAGCGGGTCGAGCTGGCCGGACGGCGGGTCAAGATCTACCGCCACGCACCGGGTACGCGCCAGTTCGTCTACAGCGACAATCCTCACCTGAAGAGCCGCGCCTTCATCGACTTCATCGGCCCCTTCGTCGAGAGCCGCGACATGTACCGCTGCGAGTTCGAGATGCGCGATCGCTTCAACGCCCAGAGCCGCTTCCTGGCCGCCTTCGTGGAGGGCTACGCCCTCTTCGAGCACATCGGCGAGGAGGTGAGCCACCGCGGCCTGAAGCCCCTGGCGCGCATCGGGCGCTTCATGGACGGCGTTCCGGGCCTCGACCGGCTTGCCCGCCTGTACCGGCGCCTGCGCTACGGAGCGCCGCTGGCAGCCGGGGACGGCCGCACTCCCTGACGTGGGAGAGGAGTCCCCCGGAGCGAGGGGCCTCGGGCGCAGCTTCACCCGGGGCGCGATCTACCTCGGCTCGGCCAACTGGCTGACCTACGTCGTCAACTTCGCCCTGACCCTGGGCGTGGCGCGCCTGGTCGGACCAGAGGTCATCGGGCTCTACGCCTTCGTGGTCGCCACGAACGCCTTCATCAGCATCGTCGAGGGCTTCGCGGTGGGTCCGGCGCTGATCCAGTCCGAGGACGCTTCGGCGGATCGCTACGACACCGCCTTCGCGCTGACGCTGGCGATCGGTCTGGCCGGCCTGCTGGTCGCGCTCTGCGCGGCGCCGTGGATGGCCGCCTCCTGGGGTTGGCAGGCGGGGATCTTCCTGCTGATCCTGGCCGTCGCGCGCATCTTCCGCCTGCTCGCCAGCATCCCGCAGGCCCAGCTCGAGCGCGACATCCGCTACGGCTCCGTCGCGCTGGTCGCCCTGTGCAGCCGCAATGCCCCCGGCCTGGTGGGCCTGGGCCTGGCCTGGGCCGGCTACGGCATCTGGAGCCTGATCTGGCGAGATCTGCTGTTCGCGATCCTGCCCTACGTCCTGGTGCAGTACATCGTTCGCTACCGCTTCGGCCGCCGCGTCACGCGAGAGGCCTTCCGCCAGATCCTCTCCTTCTCCGGCCCGATGTTCCTGTCGCGCATCGTGGAGATCGGGATCCAGCGCATCGACCGCCTGATCGTCGGCGGCATGCTGGGGGGCCTGGCCCTGGGCTTCTATCACCAGGCCCGATACGTCTCGGAGGTTGGCCTGCTGGCCATGCGACCGGTCAATCACCTCGCCTTCAATCTCTACTCGCGGGTGCAGGGCGACCCGGCCCGGCTCTCCCGCTCCTACGAGCTGCTGAACTTCTTCCTGCTGCGGCTGATGCTGGCAGTCTCGATCGCCTTCTTCTGCTTCCCGACCGAGTCGATCCGCCTGCTGCTGGGCTCCGAGTGGCTGGAGGCCGCTCCGGCCCTGAGGATCCTGTCCGTCTACGGGGCCCTGTTCCCGCTGGCGGCCAACCTGCGCCAGCTCACCTTCGGCCGCGGCAAGCCGATGGCGAATGCGCGGATCCGGCTGGCCGAGCTGGCACTGATCGTGCCGGGCCTGGCGCTGGCCGGGGCGTGGGGCAGCGTCGAGGGCGTGGCGCTCACGGTGGTGCTGGGCACCGTTCTCTCGACCGCGCTCACGGCCTGGGTGAACGCCTCGGTGGTGATGCCCGCGCTGATGGGGATCTCGATGCCCCCGCTCGCGGCCCTGGCCCTCACGCTGGCCGCCCTGCTGGGCAGCGCCGGCTGGGGCTGGCGGGAGGCCCTGCCCTGGTGGGCGCTGCCCGGCGTGCCGCCTCTGCTCTTCGGCCTGGCGGTGCTGGTGATCGACCGCGGTCGCCTGCTGCGGGAGCTGCGCTACGTACGTCAGCTCGTCGGTCCGGCCCGGACCGAGCCGACCGCCGACGCGGCGGCGAGCCGCTGAGGGAGGGTCCCGGCGTGCGCAGCCCGGCGCTGGTGCTGATGGGCCACGACGTCCACGACGAGGCGCGCTCCACGCGCGACGCCGGGCTCTCGGCCTCTCCGGCGCTGCTGGCCGAGGTCATCGAGGCGTTGCGCAGCCGGGGCTACCGCTTCCTCGGGCTCCGCGACTGGCTCGACCAACGCGCGCGCGAACAGGTGGCGCTGCTCACCTTCGACGACGGCTACGCCCGGCTGCGCTCCCGGGCCCTGCCGGTGCTGCGCGAGCTGCGCGTCCCGGCCCTGGTCTTCCTGATCGCCTCGAGTCTGCGCCAGGCCCACGACCCCTTCCCGCTGTGGCTCTTCGAGCTGCGCGACCGGGCCCTGCTCCAGCCGGCGAAGTCGAGCGAGGAGCTGGAAGCCCGACCGGAGCTGCAGCTCGTGGTGCAGCGCGCGGGCGCCCAGAGCCTGGCGGCGCTGCTGACCGGGCCCGAGAACCGGGTGTACAGGGCCTTCCGGCGGGCTCTCTCGGCCGACTCCCTGGACCGACTCGGCGCCGCCCTCGCTGCGCAGGGCAGTGTGGCGCGCAGCGTGCTCGAGAGCGAAGAGATCCGCGAGCTGCAGGGCAGCGGGTGGTTCGAGCTGGGCGCCCACTCCATGCGCCACCATCCGCTGACGCAGCTCCCGGCGGCACAGGTGCGCGAGGAGGTCGAGGGGTCGTTGCAGGCGCTCTCGGAGTGGACGGGCCTGCCGACCCGCGAGCTGGCCTTCTCCTATCCCTATGGAGCGGCGACGCCGTCGGCCTGCCGCAGCGTGGCGCGGCGGGCCGCGGCCGGCTTCGGCACCTCCGCCCGACGGGTCTCGCGTCTCGACCCCTCCTGGCTGCTGCCGCGGCTCTCCCTCGACGCCTCCACGCTGGAGTCGCTGGACCGGCCCGAGCCGCTCGGAGCCGCACTGGCGCCGCTGCGCGAGCGGCTGGTCCTGCAGCTTCGGCCCTGGGCGGCGGCCCTGCGGCGGGCAACCCGCTGAGCGTGCCGGCCTCGGCCGGCAACGCGCAAGGCGCGCCGGCCCCCGGACTGCCGTCTACCCCGACTCTTCAGTGCGGCACCGAGGCCCGGTACAGCGTGCCCTCGCCCCGGATCCGGTAGCTGCCGACGGCGGCGGGCACCAGGCAGCTCTGGCCGCGCAGCAGCTCGAGCGCTGCGGCTCCCGCCTCGCCGGACAGCCGCGCCTGGCCTTCGGTGCAGAGCAGGATCTCGACGCCCCGGGGCTCCGGCACGCACAGCGGGGTCCCGGCCTCGAGGCGGAGTCGAGACAGCTCGAACTCCTGGGCGGGCGTCGTGTAGACCTCCCCCACCGGGCCCGGCCGCGGCCCTCGGATCTCTCCCCGCCAGGGCCGGAACTCGAGCAGCTCGAGCAGCCCGTCCACCGCCACGTGCTTGTGCGTCAAGCCGCCGCGCAGCACGTTGTCCGAGCTCGCCATGATCTCGACGCCCAGGCCCTCGAGGTAGCAGTGCAGCTCGCCCGGACCCATGTAGAAGGCCTCGCCGGGCTGCAGCCGTACCAGGTTGAGGAAGAGCGGGGCCAGCACGCCGGGATCGCCCGGGTGCTCCTGCTGGAGACGCAGCAGCCAGCCGAGGGCCGCGTCGCCCCCGGCCCGCTCCGCCGCGCGCCGGACCGTCTGCTGGACCAGCTCCTCCCGACGGCCGGACTCCATGTGCAGCAGCCCCGACAGGAAGGCGCGCAGCCTCTCGCTCTCGGGACCGCGGGCCAGGGCCCGGCGCAGGGGCGAGGCCTCGCCGTGGCCGAGCCGGGCCAGGTCGGCATCGATGCCAGCCGGGCGGCGGAAGCCGCAGAGCGCGGAGAAGGGCCGCAGCGCGCACAGCAGCTCGGGCTTGTGGTGGGGGTCGCTGAAGCTGCGCTCGCGGGCGTCGAGGCGAATGCCCGCGGCATTCTCGCGCTCGAAGCCGCGGCGGGCGCTGGGCGCGTCGGGATGGGCCTGGAGCGACAGCGGTCGCTCCACGGCCAGCACCTTCAGGACGAAGGGAAGCTCGCGGAAGCGCCGCTGGACCCGGCTGCCCAGGATCTCCCCCGGCGCACCCGCGATCAGATCGAGCAGCGTCGGGCCCTGCTCGCCGTCGATCCGCGAGGGGCTGCGCGGGTGGGCCCCCATCCACAGCTCCGCCTCGGGCTGCAGGCTGGGAGATTGCCGGCCCAGCAGCTCGGCGAGCGCGGTGCGCGATCCCCAGTCGTATCCCATGACGGGATTCGACAGGCGCGCGATGCGGCGCACGGATGGGCTCAGGCCGTCTCCGCCAGGCGCTCGCGGAGCTGGCTCATCGCGACGTGGAAGACCACGTTGTGCAGCGACTCCGCCATGCCCATGTCGTGCACGGGAACGTGCACGGAAAGGTCCACGAGCTGGCGCAGCTTGCCTCCGTCGAAGCCGGTGAAGCCGATCACGAACATGCCGATCGAGCGGGCGTAGTCGACCGCGTTCAGCACGTTCTGGGAGTTTCCGGAGCCGCTGATCGCCACCAGCACGTCCCCCCGCCGTCCCAGGTTGCGCAGCTGCTGCTCGAAGATCGACTCGTAGCCCTCGTCGTTGGCGAGGGCCGTGATGAAGCCGATGTTGTCGGTGAGGGGAATGACCCGGAAGCGGCGCTCGGCCTGCATGGAGGGCAGGGTTCCCTTGGCCAGGTCCTGACCGAAGTGCGAAGCCGCCGCAGCGCTGCCTCCGTTGCCGATCAGGAAGATGGTGCTCTCGCCCTCGTAGGCCTGGTACAGGCGGTCGATGAAGGCCTCGGCGGAATCGGGGAGCCCCTCGAGCAGCTCGCTGACCCGCGAGAAGTACTCGGCCGCCGAGGCGTAGGTGGGATAACCCGTCATTTCCAGACTTCCCTTCGGTAGTTGAAGATGATCTTGCTCCCGTCCCACTCGAGCTGGAAGGGAAGCTGGCGGTACTCGAGCATGCCCTTGGTGAGCCGCTCGTGGCATTCGGGCGGACTGTAGCCCAGCAGGAAGCCGCCGCCGCCGGCCCCGCAGATCTTTCCACCGGTCGCGCCGTGCGAGCGAGCCAGCTCGTACATGGCGTCGATGGCGGGGTCCGAGATGCCGGAGGCCAGCTCGCGCTTCAGCTCCCAGTTGGCGTGCAGGATCTCGCCGAGACGATCCAGCATGCCGGCGCCCAGGGCGCTGCGCAGCTCCAGCGCCAGGCGCTTGATGCCGTCCAGCTGAGGCCTCCGGTCTCCGGTGCGCTGCTTCTGCTCGGACAGGATGTGGTCGGCCTTGCGCGTGCGACCGGTGAAGAAGAGGTAGAGGCGGGAGGCGAGCTCGCGGACCTGCTCGGGGGCGAGGCCGAGGCTCTCCACCTCGACGCTGCCGTCCCGGCAGAAGCGGATCGCGCGCAGGCCTCCATAGGCAGCGATGTACTGGTCCTGCTTGCCGATCGGCTTGCCGAGCCTCTCGATCTCGATCTCGCAGGCCTCGCGCGCCAGCCGCTCGGCCGTGACGAGCTCGCCGCGATGGGCGTAGAAGGCATTGAGGAGGCCCACCGTGAAGCTGCTGGAGGAGCCGAGGCCGCTGCCCGCCGAGGGAATGTCCGAGAGCAGGGTCACCTCCACGCCCCGCTCCACCCCGGCCATGCGCATGGCCTCGCGGATCAGGTCGTGGCGCACCTCGTCGACGCTCCGGACGATCTCCTTCTGCATGTAGTTCAGGTAGATGTCGTCGTCGAAGCGCTCCTTGACGATCACGTAGGCATACTTGTCGATCGCCGTGGAGACGACGAAGCCCTCGGCCTCCTCGTAGTAGGCGCTGAGGTCGGTACCGCCCCCGGCGAAAGAGACACGCAGCGGCGTCTGGGCGACGATCATCTGGATTCCTCCGCGGGCCCCAGGCGCCTCACTGCTGCACTTCCCGCACGACGCCGAGGGCCTTCATCTGGCGCTCGGCCGCCGCCAGGACGTCCTCGGGTCGCTCGTGGCGCCGCAGCCAGCTCGCGTAGTCGGCGACGCTCTCGGCGGCGCTGCGCCGCGGCTCCCAGCCCAGCTCGCGCAGCGCCGAGATGTCGGAGACGATGTGACGGGTGTCGCCGAAGCGATACAGACCGCTGGGATGGATCTGCGGGGCGGCCCCGAACTCCTCGGCGACGATGCGGGCGAAGTCGGCCACGCTGTAGGCCCTGCCCCCGCCCACGTTGAAGGCCCGGTAGTCGGCCCGCTCGTCCTCGAAGACCCGCAGGTTGGCGTCGACCACGTCCTGGACGTTCACGAAATCCCGCACCTGGAACCCGTCTTCGTAGATCGGCGGCGGCCGCCCCACGTGGTGGCTCAGACAGAAGACCCGACACGCGCCGGAGTAGGCGTTGGTGAAGGACTGGCGGGGCCCCTGCACGATCGAGTAGCGCATGGCCACCGAGGGAATCTCGTAGCGCTTCCCCAGGCGCAGGGCGATCTGCTCCTGGGCGTGCTTCGAGAGGGCGTACTGGTTCTGCGGGTTCACGACGCTCTCGTCGGTCGGCTCCCAGGAGGTGTCCTCGCCGGAGTCGGGGCAGGCCACCTCGAAGCGACCGCTGCGCAGGCGCGCCTCGTCCCGGATCCCGGGATAGACGATCTGGCCGCCCGGACAGCGGTGCCGTCCCTCGCCGTAGACCGCCTGGGAGGAGGCCACGACCACCTTGCGAATCGGCAGCTCTCGCTCGACGATCAGCTCGTAGAGCAGGGCGGTCCCGGCGGCGTTGACCCGGAAGAACTTGCTGAAGTCGGGCAGGTAGTCCTGGTAGGCGGCCAGGTGGAAGACCGCCTCGACCCCCTCCAGGGCCCCCAGCCAGTCCTCGCGGCGCGTGACGTCGCCTCGCAGGAACTCCGCCGCCGGATTCAGGTGCTCCGGCGGCTGCCGCTCGGGATGGACCGGCGCCTCCAGGCTGTCGAGGATGCGCACCTCGTGACCCCGCTCGACGAGCCGGTCCACGGTGTGAGAGCCGATGAAGCCGGCGCCGCCAGTGACCAGGATCTTCAAGGCCGGATCCTCGCGATCAAGGGTCCCGGACGCCTCATCGGCATGCGGGCGAGGCTACCAAAGCGCGTCCTGGCGGGCGCCCGAAGGCAGGTCGCCCGGCCCAGGGGCTAGGCTCTCCGCGGGGAGGATCCCTTGGCGCGCCGCTACGTGCTCCTGGACCGGGATGGAACCATCATCGTCGAGAAGCACTACCTCTCCGATCCGGAGGGCGTCGAGCTGATCCCGGGCGCTGGGGAGGCCCTGCGACGGCTGCAGGCCCTGGGCCTGGGCCTGGCGGTGGTCACCAACCAGTCCGGAATCGCGCGGGGCTACCTCGACCGGGAGCGCCTCGACGCGATCCACGCCCGGCTGGAGAGCGAGCTCGCCGACCACGACGTCCGCCTCGACGGCCTCTTCCACTGCCCCCACCACCCGGACGAAGGCTGCGGTTGCCGCAAGCCGGAGCCGGGCCTGGCCGCGCGGGCGGCCGCCGAGCTGGGCTTCGAGCCCGGGCAGGCCTTCGTGGTCGGCGACGGGGCCGGCGACGTCGGCCTGGGCCGGCGCATCGGGGCCACCTCGCTGCTGGTGCGGACGGGCTACGGCCGGCAGGTGGAGGCCCGGGGCGAGCCGCGAGCGGACTACGTCGTGAACGATCTGGCCGAGGCCGGCCGGCTGATCGAGTCCCTGCTCACAGCCGGGCCAGCATGACCTCCACGCAGCGGCCGCCCGCCCGACCGTCCCAGAGCGGTGGCTCGGCGCCCTTCGGCCAGCGGCCGTCCCGAATCTCGCGATAGGCCCCAAGGATGCGCTCCGGATCGCCGCCCACCAGCCGGTTGCTGCCCACCTCGACCGTGACGGGTCGCTCGGTGTTCTCGCGCAGCGTCAGGCAGGGCGCTCCCAGGATCGTCGTCTCCTCCTGGATGCCGCCCGAGTCGGTGAGCACGATCCGGGCGGAGGCCAGCAGGCGCAGGAACTCGAGGTAGCCCAGGGGCTCGACCCGCCGCAGCCCGCCCCAGCCGGCCAGCCGGGCCTCCAGGCCGAATTCGCGCAATCGCGCCTGGGTGCGTGGGTGGGCCGGAAAGACCAGCGGCAGCTCGGCCTGGATCGCCTCCAGGGCGTCGAGGATCGGATCCAGGGCCTCGCGGCGATCGACGTTGGCCGGGCGGTGCAGGGTCAGGACGCCGTAGCCTCCTGCCTCCAGGCCCAGCTCCTCGAGGATCGGCGAGCGCAGCGCCGCCTCGCGATGACGCAGCAGCGTGTCGATCATGACGTTCCCGACCAGGTGCACCCGCTCGCCTGGGATGCCCTCGCGGTGCAGGTTCTCGACGCCGCTGCGCTCGGTGCAGAGCAGCAGATCACTGATGGCGTCGGTGAGCACGCGGTTGATCTCCTCGGGCATGCTGCGGTCGAAGCTGCGCAGGCCGGCCTCGATGTGCACGAGGGGGATGCCGAGCTTCACCGCCACCAGGCCACAGGCGATGGTGCTGTTGACGTCGCCGACGACGACGACCGCGTCCGGACGCTGCTCGAGGACCACCGGCTCGAAGGCCTTCATGATCTCTGCGGTCTGGATCGCCTGCGATCCGCTGCCCACTCCGAGGTTCAGGTCGGGACGGGGGATGCCCAGCTGGCGGAAGAAGAGGTCGCTCATGTTCTCGTCGTAGTGCTGGCCGGTGTGGACCAGCAGGGCCTCGATCTCCGGCCGCTCGGCGTAGGCCTCCATGAGCGCCGCCATCTTCATGAGGTTGGGCCGGGCTCCGACCACGTTGACGAGCTTCATGTCCCTCCCCGATCGCCGATCCCTCGGGCCGGCGCGCCGAGGGTGTAGCGGCGACCCTCGACCCGCGCACCGGCCACCAGATCGTAGGCCAGGGCGGAAGAGCCCTCGGCGATGCAGAAGCCGCTCTCGCTCGTCGAGGCGCGGTGGCTGAAGCACAGCGCCGTGCCTTCGAGGCAGCGCCCGAACTCGGGGCAGTAGCGGGAGGGCTCCACGCTGAGCGAGCCCTCACCGGCGAAGGCCACCCGCAGCTCGCCGCCGGGATGGCGCAGGTGCACGCCCCGCTCGTGCCGCTCGAGCAGCTCGCAGCCGGGCGCCAGGTGCAGGCGCGAGACGCAGCGCACCGGGCGGCGCGCCGCGACGCGGTCGCGCACCAGCAGCAGGCCGCCGGCGTACCAGCGGAGCTCGCGCGCGTGGCGTGCGCGGCTCTGCAGCCGCAGATAGCCGTCGTGCCAGCCGGCGAGGCGAAAGCCGTCGTCCAGGGCCTCGAAGACGACGTCGCGGGGGCGGCCCCGACGGCCGACGCGGAAGGCCGCCCAGAACTCGCACTGGTCCCGTCCCTCCACCTCGACGGTGTTGTGGGCCGCGGTGGAGCGGCAGTAGCGGCGCAGCTCGTCCGCGTCGTAGCCGAAGACCCCGGCGTCCACGATGACGCGCTCGCCGCCCAGCGAGAGCTCGAAGGAGAAGAGGTCGCCGTGGGCATGGCCCGGGAGGTAGTCCGGACCGATCGGACCCGCGTCGCAGACGAGGTAGCGACCGTCGGGCTCCCGCGCCCCGTAGTAGCCCGACTCGGGCAGCGCGAAGGCTCCCTCCTCCGGCGCCGGCGAGGGGCCGGAGAGCGCGTGCAGCAGCGCCTCGTAGGTGGGCTGGATCCCGAGCGCGCTGTCGTTCAGCAGGGCGATTCCGCCGTCCGGGTGCACCAGGCGGCCGAGGGCCGCCAGCGACCTCCGAAGGGGCTCGGTGACCAGCGCCGCGAGGCGCGGGTCGCCGCAGCTCGCGAGCGCGGCCAGCAGCTGCACCACGCGGGCCTGGTACATGGGAGATCGCTCGAAGTGCCCACCGTCGGCGAGGATCTGCTCCCGGAGCTGAGCGGCCAGGAGCGCTCGCCCGCGGACCCCGAAGCGCTCGGCCTCGGGCCCCTCGAAGCAGGCTCCGAGCAGCGCCAGGGTGGCCGCGTTCTCCAGCAGGTGGTTTCCGAGCAGGTGGGTCTCCAGGTGCGCCTCCAGCCAGCAGGCCTGGAGGTGCAGCGAGGCCCAGAGCTCCTCACGCAGCGCGGCATCCGCCTCCGTCTGCTGCGCATGGCGACCGAAGAAGTAGCCACACCAGTTCTGCAGGCGCAGCGAGATCGGGTAGGGATCCCAGCCGATCCGGCCGCGCCCGAGCGGGTGCGCCGCGATCCAGTCGCGCGCCAGCGCGGCCGCGTCGGACCAGGCCAGAGCCCAGAGGAAGTCGTGATAGTGCAGGTTGTAGCGCCACAGTGCGGGCGCCTCGTCGACCTGCCAGCGAGGTGGCCAGCCCAGCTGGCGAGCGTCGTTCAGGAACTCGAAGCGGCCGGCGAGCAGCGCCTCGGGAGACCGGGGCGCGCGGGGGGGTGGCCAACCCGGCCCCGGCCGGCTGCGACAGCCCGGGAAGGCCGGCGCGGGGCGACGCCCGAAGCGCTCGGGTCGCTCGAGCCAGCGCTCCACGCGACGGCGCAGCTGGCCGGAGATCTGGACGCCGCGCAGGTGGCGCAGCGTGTGGAAGAGGGTCGATGCGCTCGTTTCCATGGACGGCGGCCCCGACGAGACCGCTCACTCGGGCTGGAGCCCGGCCTGACGGATCTTCTGCAGCAGCGTCTTGTAGCTCACGCCGAGCAGCTTTGCGGCCTGCTTCCGGTTCCAGCCCGTGAGGTGCAGGGTGCGCCGGATCGTATCGCGCTCGGCCTGGGTCGCCACGAGACGGCCGACCTCGCGCAGCGGCAGCTCGCCGGCGCTCTGCTCGACCTCCTCGATCAGCTCGCGCAGCGATCCGAGACCGGCGCTGCGCTCGCGCTCGCGGCGCTGGATCTCGGACAGGATCGGCGCTTCGTTCTCGAGAACGACGGCCCGCTTCACCATGTTCTCGAGCTCGCGCACGTTGCCGGGAAAGGAGTAGCGGGCGAAGGCGGCCAGCAGGCGCTCGCTGATCGCGAAGCGGGGCTTCCCGTAGCGCAGGGTCGCCCGGCGCGCGAAGGTCTCGATCAGGCCGGGCAGGTCCTCGCGGCGCTCGCGCAGCGGCGGAATGTAGACGCTCACCACGTTCAGCCGGAAGTAGAGATCCTCGCGGAAGGTCCCTTCCTGGACCATCTCCTCGAGGCGGCGATTGGTGGCGCAGAGGACGCGCACGTCGACCGCGACCTCCCGGTTCCCCCCGAGCCGGGTGAACTCGCGGTCCTGGAGCACCTGCAGCAGCTTCGCCTGCAGGCCCACGCTCATCTCGCCGATCTCGTCGAGGAAGATGGCTCCCCGGTGAGCCTGCTCGAACTTCCCCGGCTTGCGGGAGATGGCCCCGGTGAAGGCCCCCTTCTCGTAGCCGAAGAGCTCGCTCTCGAGCAGCTCCTCGGGCAGGGCGGCGCAGTTCACCTTGACGAAGCCCTGGCCGGCCCGCGGCGACAGCTCGTGGGCCGTGCGCGCCACCACCTCCTTCCCGACCCCGCTCTCGCCGTGGATCAGAATGGTGACGTCGGTGTCGCGCACCTGCTCGAGCAGGGCGCGGATCTGGCGCATGGCGTCGCTCACCCAGACCGGCCCGGGATCGGGGGGAGGCGCCTCCGGGGAGGCGCAGTCGGCCCCGCGCAGGGCCTGGGACAGGCTGGCCTCCAGCTCGTCCTCCTGCAGGGGCTTGTTCACGTAGTCGGCCGCCCCGAGCTGCATGGCCTGGACGATGCGACCCGCGTCGGCGACCACCGAGAGCATCACCACCGGGACCCCGGGAGCCCGCTCGCGAATGCGGCGCAGGGTCTCGAGGCCGTCGAGGCCGGGCATCAGAACGTCCAGCAGGATGGCGTCGGGAGCCGCGCCGCCCTCGATCAGCGCCAGCGCGCGGCGCCCGTCCTCGGCGCTGTCGACCTCGTAGCCACGCAGCTCGAGCAGATCGGCGACGTAGCGACGGATGCCCTCGGCGTCGTCGACGACCAGCACCCGCGGCGGGCCGGAAGCCCGGGATCCGGGACGCGGGCTCACGGGGAGCCGGCTCCCGTGCCCGACTCCGGCGACGGCAGGGTGAAGGCGAAGCGGCTCCCGCAGGGCTCCCGCGGCTCCACCCAGATGCGTCCGCCGTGGGCCTCCACGATGCGACGGCAGACGGCGAGGCCGATGCCCAGCCCTCCGTGGTCCCCGCCTCCCGCGGCCCTCACGTGGGGCAGGAAGATGCGCTTGCGGTCCTCCCCGGGCACTCCCGGTCCGGCGTCGCCGACCGAGACCTCGACGCCCTCGCCCAACCCGCCGGCGGGCCGCGCGGCCAGCTCGAGGACGCTGCCGGGGGGCGCGTAGCGGAGGGCATTCTCGAAGAGGTTGCTCAGCACGCAGATCAGGCGGGCGCGATCGAAGCGCGCGCGAGCCGCTCCGGGAGCGCAGGCGATCGAGGTTCGGAGGCGCCCCTCCTGGAGCAGGGGGGCGAAGAGCGAGGCCACCTCGTGGAGGACCGGGGCCAGATCGGCGTTCTCCAGCTCGAGGACGTCGTCGGCGCCCGCCGTGCGCGCCACCGCGAGCGCCCGATCGACGAAATCGCGCAGCCGGCGGCAGGCCCGCCGGGTCTCGCCGAGGAAGCGGGCCTGCTCGGCGTTCAGCGAGCCGACGTCCTCTTCGGCCAGCAGGCGCAGATAGCCCTCGATCACCGTGAGGGGGGTGCGCAGCTCGTGGCCGAGCTGCGCCAGGAACTCCTCGCGCTCGCCGACCTCCCGCCGCAGGCGCTCGCGCAGCGAGGCCGCCTCGGCGCCGAGCTCGCGCAGCTCGCGCACGGTCGCCAGCAGCTCGCGCTCGAGCCGGTGCAGGTGCGTCTCCTCCGAGCCCTGCACCGCCTCACGGGCCTCCGGCAGGTCCGAGTTCTCCAGCGTCCGCTCCTGCACACCCCTCCCCGAAGCCCGTCTGCAAGGCGCCAGGACCTCTCATCGCCGGTCCCGGGATCGCGCTTTAGGCACCCCGGCACGGGAGCGCGCAGCTAGAATCGGGTCGTGGGAGCGAAGCGAGGCGACCGGCGCGAGGCCGCCCGAGAGCGAATCGCAGCGCTGATCGAAGAGATCGACCGGCACGACCGGCTCTACCACCAGCGCGATCAGCCCGAGATCTCGGACGCCGCCTACGACCGGCTGCGGCGCGAGCTCGTCGAGCTGGAGCAGGGCTTCCCGGAGCTGCTGCGAGCCGACTCACCGACCCAGCGCGTGGGGGCGCCTCCCGACGCGGGCTTCGCCGAGGTCCGGCACCGGGTGCCGATGCTCTCGCTGGACAATGTCCGCAACGCCGAGGAGCTCCGGGCCTTCGACGACCGCGTGCGGCGCCAGCTCGAGCTCGACGAGGCCGCCGAGCCGGTCGAGTACGTGGTCGAGCCGAAGCTGGATGGCGCCAGCATAGAGCTGGTCTACGAGAAGGGCCGCCTGAGCGTCGGCTCCACGCGCGGGGACGGGCGCGTCGGGGAGGACGTCTCGCAGAACCTGAGGCTCTGCCGCGGCATTCCGGCCGCTCTCGCGGAGCCGGTGCCGGACCGCGTCTCCGTGCGCGGCGAGATCGTGCTGCCCGTGGCGCGCTTCGAGCGGCTCAATCGCCAGCGGCTCGAGCGGGAGCAGGAGCCCTTCGCGAATCCGCGCAATGCCGCGGCGGGCGCGTTGCGCATGCTGCACGAGGTCGATCGCGAGCGACTCGCCGCCCTCGAGTTCCGCGCCTACGCCCTCGGCGAGGGGGTGCCCGAGGGACTGAGGAGCCAGTCCCAGGTGCTCGAGCAGCTCGCCGAGTGGGGCTTCGAGGCCAGCCGCGAGACGCGCCGCTGCCGCGGCTCCGAGCAGGTCGTCGAGGCTCACGAGGAGCTGCTGGAGCGGCGCCACCGACTGCCGGTGGAGATCGACGGCAGCGTGGTCAAGGTGGATCGACTGGACTGGCAGGCCGAGCTGGGGGCGGTCACCCACCACCCGCGCTGGGCCGTGGCCTTCAAGTTCCCGCCGGTCCAGGAGACGACGGTCGTCGCGACCATCGAGGTGCAGGTGGGTCGCACCGGCGCGCTCACCCCCGTGGCCAAGCTCCGGCCGGTGCGCGTCGGCGGCGTCACCGTATCCAGCGCCTCGCTGCACAACCGGGACGAGGTCGAGCGCAAGGACGTCCGGGTGGGCGACACGGTGGTGGTGCAGCGGGCCGGGGACGTGATTCCGCAGATCGTGAAGGTCGTGACGACGAAGCGCCCCGCGCGCTCCCAGCCCTTCGTCATGCCGGAGCGCTGTCCGGTCTGCAGCTCCCGCGCCGTACGCCTCGAGGGCGAGGTCGTCACCCGCTGCCCGAACCTCGACTGTCCGGCCCAGCTGAAGAACAACCTGCGCCACATGGCCGGCCGGGGCTCGCTCGACATCGAGGGCCTGGGCGAGAAGCTGATCGACCAGCTCGTGGAGGGCGGCCTCGTGAAGCGGATCTCGGACGTCTTCGCCCTGGAGGCGGAGGCCCTGCGGGGCCTGGAGCGCATGGGCGAGAAGTCCGTGGCCAAGCTGATGGAGAGCCTCGAGCGCGCTCGCGAGACCGAGCTGCCCCGCTTCCTCGTGGCCCTCGGCATCCGCCACGTGGGCGAAGGGGCGGCGGAGCTGCTGGCGCGGCGCTATGGCGACCTCGAGGGCATCGCCTCCGCCTCCCGCGAGGACCTGGAGGCGACGCCGGGGATCGGCCCCACCATCGCCGAGAGCGTGGCCCGCTTCTTCGCCGACCAGCGAAACGCCGCGGAGGTGGCGCGCCTGCGGGAGCTCGGGCTGCGCTGGACGGCGACGGCGCCCCAGCCGATCGAGGAGGGGCCGCTCACGGGAAAGGTCTTCGTGCTGACCGGCAGCCTCGAGTCGATGACCCGCGGCGAGGCCAAGGCGCGCCTGCAGCAGCGCGGCGCCAAGGTGACCGGATCCGTCTCCAGGAAGACGGACTACGTCGTGGTCGGCGCGGATCCTGGCAGCAAGGCCGAGCGTGCACGAGAGCTGGAAGTGGAGATCGTCGACGAGGCGGGGCTGCTGCGCCTCCTGGGCGATCCGAAGTCCTAGGGTCCGGGCCGGCTCCGGCGGCCCGCGAGCTGCTGGTCCACGGCTGCCTGGATCCAGGGCAGCGCCGCCTCGGCGAGGGCGCGGTTGCCAGCCGGGGTGAAGTGGATGTCGAGCCAGTAGTAGAGGCGCTGGTCGGATCGCGCGCGCAGGGCATCGGTCGCGTCGTAGACCTCGATCCCGCGCTCGCGGAGGCCCTGGATCTCGGCGCCGATGCGCGCCCGCGCCGACTCCGGATTGGCGTCGTTCAGGTGGCTCCAACGAGATGCATCGGAGGGATGAACGACGAAGCTCAGCGGAATGTGGAGGAAGAGGACCTCGGTCTCCTCGCCGACGACCTCGCGCACGAAGCCCAGGTAGCGGCGGTATTGGGCGGCCAGCTCGTCCAGATCGCCGGAATCGATGCGCGCGGCCTCGCTGTAGAGCTCCTGGCCGACCGTCGTCTCCGAGGCCGGAGCGGCAGCCACGAGGTTGTAGAGGTACCAGCCGTAGAAGACCAGCGCGGAGTTCTTGGCCCAGGCGATGACGCGCCGGCTCGCGCTCGGCGACTCCTTGTAGAGCCGCCCGCCCGCGACGTGCGGACAGCCGAGCTCCTGCGGGCAGTCGCCGACGACCGGGAGCAGCCGCCCGCCGTAGGAGGTCTGGACGATCAGGTCCGGCTCGAAGCGATGGCCCTCCTCCTGCAGCCAGCAGAGCTGGGGTCCCGGGCCCTGCGCCGGCGTCCCCAGGTTGAGGGCCTCGACCTGCAGGCCCGGCGCCCGCAGGCCCTGCGCAATGAGGGTCGGGTAGATCTCCTCGTACTCGCTGCCCCAGCCGAAGGTGAAGGAGGGCCCCAGAAACAGCACCCGGTAGTGCCCATAGGGCATTGCGACGCTAGGCGTCGTGCGCAGGGAGCCCGACCGCATGCCCAACGAGTTTGTGTTGAAGCGGGTGGAGAACTCGTTGGTGCGATGGGTGTAGTCGAGGTCGTCGCGCACCCGATAGCAACGGGTCGCGTCCTCCACGAAGATCCGGGGCAGAACGCGTCGGAACAGGAAGTCGCCCGCCGAGGCGTAGTAGTAGATCTGGAGCATCGCCTCGATGCAGATCAGGACGAAGGCCGCGGTGATGGCACCGAAGAGGAGCTGTTGGCGAAGGGTGAAGCGCGGCTCTTCCAAGGCGGCCTCCGGCTCGCGTGCGGGGCAGGCACGGATAGCGCGCTTTCCATATGATGGCCCGTCACCTTCGCGCGGGGAGGGGCCCGATTCGCACGCTGCCCCAGCTCTGTCTGCCCGGCGCCCTGCTCTGCCTCGGGGCACTCGCCTGTGCGGCCCCCGCCGGCCGGCAGGGAGCCCCGGCGGAGCCCGCGTCCGAGGCGCGCGCGGGTGGAGGGGGCCGCGTGCTCGAGCTGCCCTTCCCGACGCCCGAGGCCCTCGAGGTGCTGGCCGGCCAGCCGCTGCCGGCGCGCCTCTTCGATCTCGAGGTGCGCGACGTCGAGCGCTGGCGGCTCGCGGGCCCCTTCCCCGAGCGACTCGACGGTCGCCCCTGGCGCGACCCCTCACCGGCGGGCGCACTGCTGGCCGCGCAGCTCGAGGCCGACGCCGCGGGCCAGGCCTGGACGACCGAGGCCATGCACTGTGCCGCGCGGGAGACCGGCCGTTTCGTGCTGGAGCACGAGGCCCAGCCGAGCGAGGGGCTGCGGCGCTTCATTCGGGGCCGCTGCGGTGCCAGCGTCTCGGAGCTGCGCTTCGGGTGGGTCGGCGGTCGGGTCCCGCCGGAGATCGACGAGGCACAGCTCGTGGCCGCCTGGAGCCAGGGCCTGGAGCGGACGATCGAGGCACACTTGGGACCGGGAACGCGAGCCCTCGGCATCTGGGTCGGCCGCGACGGCGAGCGCGCCATCGCCGTGGTCGCCTCGGGCCTGCAGCAGGCCCGGATCGTGCCGGTGCGGACGGTGCCCGACCGCGACGGCGGGCTGGAGCTCGAGGGCGAGCTCCGGGCTCCCACGCGAGCGGTCGAGGCGCTGATCACGCGCGGCCCCTTGCAGGTCGCCCCCTGCGAGCGCGACGCGGAGGTCGCCCTGCCCCGCTTCCACTTCCGCTGTCGACCGGATCCGACGGATCGGATCGCCTGGGTCGGACTGAGCCTGCTGCCGCCGGAGCGACTCATCGCCAGCACCGCGCTCGAGCTGCTGCTGAGACCGCAGGGCGACGAGGTCGCCGTCTACGAGCGGCCCTCCATCGGATCGCCGCGCCCCGCCGACGACGCGGGCGATGCCGCGACCGGCTTCGTCGAGCTCCTGAATCGCGTGCGCAGCGAGGCCGGGCTGGCGCCCCTCACGCCGGACCCGGCCCAGAGTCGCATCGCCGCGAGCCTGGCCCCGCACTTCTTCGAGGCGCTGCTCGGGCGGACCGACCGCAGCGTCGCCGACCTGGTGGTGCTCGGGATGATGGCGGGCTGGAAGGTCCAGGGCGTCGTGGCCTCGGGCCAGTTCACGGCGGCCTGGGTGACGGGCAGCCGCGACCTGGATCACCTGCTCGCCGAGGCCCTCGACCAGCCGGCCGGCCGCGCCGCCCTGCTGTCGCCGCAGGCGGAGCGGGTGGCGGTGGGACCCGTGGTGGAGCGCCACGAGGACGAGCCCGCGCTGGCGATCGTCGTCGGTACCTACGCGCTGATCGATGCCGAGGAGCACGCCCGCCTGGCCGGCCAGGTGCTGGATCGACTCACCGCGGTCCGCCGCGCCCAGGGCCTGGAGGCGCCCCAGCGCCTGATCGAGGTCGACGGGCTGGCGATGGACGCGGCGGGATCGCTCGGCTCCGGCGCCGATGCCCGGCTGGTGCTGGACGAGCTGCTGGGAGACAGCGGCGCCGAGCTCGGCCGCTCGGTCTCGGGCTGGCTGCTGGAGTCGACGCGCCTCGAAGACCTGAGCTTCCCGGCGGAGCTGGTGGCGCGGCCCGAGGTCGGGGTGGCGATCGGGGTCTCGGCCTACCGGCCGGCCGGCCAGGCCTGGGGGCGCCACGTGGTGATGATCGTGGCCGCGGACCCGGGCCGACCGATCTGAGGCGAGTCGGGCCTGCCCGCGGCTAGGCCCGCTCCCGCAGGGCGAGGCAGCGGGCGTAGATCTCGCGCCGGGGCCGCCCGCTGGAGCGGGCCACGGCGGGCGCGATCTCGCGCGGGCTCTGCCCCGCCGCGAGACGCTCGCAAATCTCGGCGTCCAGCTCCTCCTGGCTGGGGGCCTCCCGCGCAGCGCCCTCCACCACCAGCGTGACCTCCCCGCGCGCCCCCTCGGCGAAGTGGGTGGCCAGCTCCGGAAGGGTCCCCCGGATCAGCTCCTCGTGCAGCTTGGTCAGCTCGCGCGCCACGCAGGCCCGACGGGGCCCGAGCCGCTCGGCGAGCTCCCCCAGCGTCGCGGCCAGCCGGCGCGGCGACTCGAAGAGAACCTGGGTCTCCGGGCTCCGGCGCAGCTCCTCGATCCAGACGCGGCGCTCGCCGGCCCGGCGCGGCGGGAAGCCCGCGAAGCGGAAGGGCTGGGTCGGCAGGCCCGAGGCACTGAGCGCCGCCAGCACCGCCGAGGCGCCGGGCACCGGCGACACCGCGTGGCCCGCCGCGCTGGCGGCCGCCACCAGCCGCTCCCCGGGATCCGAGACCAGGGGCGTTCCGGCGTCGCAGACCAGGGCCACGGAGCCGCCTCCCTCGAGCACCCGGAGCGCCCGTTCGGTGCGGGCGGCCTCGTTGTGGGCGTGGAGCGAGAGCGGATGGGCCTCGATGCCGTGTCTCTCGAGCAGCACGCGGGTGCGCCGCGTGTCCTCGGCGAGCAGCAGGTCCGCGTCCCCGAGCACCCGGAGGGCGCGCAGGGTCACGTCCTCGAGGTTGCCGATCGGTGTGGAGACGAGGTGGAGGATTCCCATGCGCCGGCCTCTCGACGCCGCTCGGGGTAGAGCTCGAGCAGCCCCTCCTCCGAGGCTGGGCAGACGCCGCGCTCGGTGATCAGGCGGGTCACCAGCCGTGCCGGCGTGACGTCGAAGCCGTAGTTCAGCGCGGGGCTGGACTCGGGCAGGATCGCCACGCTCAGCAGCCGGCCGTCCTCCGCGCGCCCCGAGAGCCGCCGCAGCTCGTCGGCACTGCGCTCCTCGATCGGGATCTCCGCCACTCCGTCGCGCAGGCTCCAGTCGATGGTCGAGTAGGGCAGCGCCACGAAGAAGGGAACGCCGTTGTCGCGAGCGGCCAGGGCCTTCAGGTAGGTCCCGATCTTGTTGCAGACGTCGCCGGTTGCGGTGGTGCGATCGGTGCCGGTGATCACCGCGTCGACGCGCCCCATCTGCATCAGGTGGCCGCCGGTGTTGTCGGCGATCACGGTGTGGGGCACGCCGTGCTGCCCCAGCTCCCAGGCGGTGAGGCTCGCCCCCTGGTTGCGCGGGCGCGTCTCGTCCACCCAGACGTGGAGACCGAGCCCGGCGTCGTGGCCCCGATAGATCGGCGCCAGCGCAGTGCCCCAGTCGACCGTGGCGAGCCAGCCCGCATTGCAGTGGGTCAGGATCTGGAGGGGAGAGCCTGCCGGCTTGCTCGCGGCCAGCTCCTGCAGTAGCCCCAGGCCGTGCTCGCCGATCGACCGACAGATCTCCACGTCTTCGTCGGCCAGCTGGGCGGCTCTCCGCAGGGCGGCCGCGGCCCGCTTCTCCGCGGGCAGGGCCCCGACGGCGGCGCGCATTTCGTCCAGGGCCCAGCGCAGGTTCACGGCGGTGGGTCGCGTGGCGAGCAGCGCGTCGCTGGCGGCGGCCAGGGCCGCGTCCGAGGCATCCTCGCGCAGCGCCAAGCAGAGCCCGTAGGCGGCGGTCACGCCGATCAGCGGCGCGCCGCGCACGCGCATGCTGCGAATCGCCTCGGCCGCCTCCTCGAGGCTCCCGAGGCGCCGGGTCTCGAAGACGTGCGGCAGCAGCGTCTGGTCGATGATCTCGACGGCCGCGCCGTCCTCGACGGGCCAGATGGTGCGAGTGGGCTCTCCCTGGACGCGCATGTCCGGGGCTCAGTCGCCCTCGAAGGTGCAGAGCGACATGACCTTGTGTCCCATCGCCTCGATGCGCCGGCGTCCGCCCAGGTCCGGCAGCTCGACCACGGCGACCAGGCCGACGATCTCGCCCCCCGACTGCCCGATCAGGCTGAGCGCGGCCTCGGCCGTGCCCCCGGTCGCGATCAGGTCGTCGACCACCAGCACGCGCTCGCCCTCGCGCACGGCGTCCTCGTGGATTTCGACGCGGTCCTTGCCGTACTCGAGATCGTAGTCCCGGCCGATGGTCTTCCAGGGGAGCTTGCCCGGCTTGCGCACCGGCACGAAGCCGGCGTCGAGCCGGTGGGCCACGGCGCCGCCCAGGATGAAGCCGCGGGCCTCGATGCCCGCCACCTTGTCGATCTCCACGCCGGTGAAGAGCTCCACCAGGTGCTCGATGCTGAGTCGGAAGCCGACCGGGTCCTGCAGCAGGGTGGTGATGTCGCGGAACTGGATGCCCGGCTTCGGATAATCGGGAATGGTGCGGATACGGGATCGCAGGGGCATTCGACCTCTCAGGCTTCGTGCAGCACGCGGCCCGCCACGGCGACGAGCGTCTCCAGGACCTCCGGGTCGCGGGCGGCGGGAGCCGTGATGATCGCGTGGTCGAGGGCGCGGTCGCAGCCCTCGGGACAGGGAGTCGGGCGCTCACCGGCGGAGCCGGCCCAGGCGCCCACCAGGGCGCGGGCCCGGGCGGCATTCGAGGTCAGCACCCGCACGATGTCGGCGACCTCCACCGGGCCGTGGTCGTCGTGCCAGCAGTCGTAGTCGGTCACCATCGAGACGCTGGCGTAGCAGAGCTCCGCTTCGCGGGCGAGCTTGGCC
>CAZYOL010000015.1:0-38869 GCA_964649065.1 uncultured Spirochaetales bacterium | reverse complement strand
CCGGCCGCGCCCGCGCCCGCGGCGCCGACACGGCGGCGCTGCTGCGCGAGGTCGGCGTGCGTTGCTGATCCGGGGGGCGCTGCTCGCCGCCGGCTCCCGAGGCGATCGGCGCGACGTGCGCATCGAGGGCCGGCGCATCGCCGAGATCGCGCCCGCGCTGCGCGCCCGGACCGGCGAGCCGCAGCTCGAGGCCCGCGGTGGGCTGTTGCTGCCCGGCCTCCACGATCACCACCTGCACCTGCTGGCCCTGGCCGCAGCGCTGGAGTCGGTGCCCTGCGGGCCGCCGCAGGTGCGCAGCCGCGGCGCCCTGGCCGCGGCCCTGGCCGGGGCCCGTCCGCGCGACGGCTGGCTGCGCGGTGTCGGCTATCACGACTCGGTGGCGGGCGCGCTGGATCGCCGCGCCCTCGACGGGCTGCGCGACGACGTGCCGCTGCGCGTCCAGCACCGCAGCGGATCGCTGTGGATGCTGAACTCGCTCGCCGTGGAGCAGCTCGCGGTCGAAGGCTCCCACGCGCGGGAGACGGGTCGCCTCTACGACGCCGACGCCTGGCTGCGCCGGCGTCTCGGACGCGTCAGGCCGCCCGACCTCCGGCCGGTGGGTCGGCTGCTGGCGCGCGCCGGTGTGACCGGGGTGACCGATGCCACAGTGGGCAACGGGCCCGAGGAGCTCGGCATCCTGCTGCGGGCGGTGGAGGCGGGCGAGCTGCCGCAACGCCTGCGCGTGATGGGCGGCGACGGGCTGCCCGACCCGGAGCATCCGCGCGTCGAGCGGGGCGAACGCAAGCTGCTGCTCCACGAGCGGGCGCTGCCTGCCTTCGATGCGCTCCAGCGCTGCATCGAGGACGCGCACGACCGGGAGCGCGCGGTGGCGATCCACTGCGTCAGCCGAGCCGAAGTGTGGCTGGCGATCGCTGCGCTGCGCGCCGCCGGCGGCCGCCCGGGCGACCGGCTCGAGCACGCCTCGGTCGCCCCGCCCGAAGCCGTCGAGGCGCTGGGGGAGCTGCCGGCCGCAGTCGTGAGCCAGCCGAACTTCCTGGTCGAGCGCGGCGACGCCTACCGCGTCGAGGTCGAGCCGCGCGACCTGCCGTGGCTCTACCGCGCCCGGGGCTTCCTGGCTGCGGGCGTCCCGCTGGGCTTCGGCAGCGACGCGCCCTTCGGTCGCCCGGACCCCTGGGCCGCCATGCGCGCCGCCGTCGAGCGCCGCAGCGCCGACGGCGTGGAGCTGGGAGGCTCCGAGTGTCTCACTCCACAGGAGGCTCTCGAGCGCTTCCTCTCTCCGCTCGACGCCCCAGGCGGTCCGGCGCGTCGCGTCGAGGCCGGTGCGCCTGCGGACCTGTGTCTGCTCGACGCGGCGCCGGCCGAGCTGCTCGCCGGGCGGGTGGTGGCCACGCTGGCGGACGGGCACCTGGTCTTCTCCGCGACCGACGCTCCCGAGGCCGGCCCGTCGCGGTAGAGGGTCGGGCGCTGGATCAGACCTCGCTCCCGAGGCCGGCCAGCCGCGGTAGAGTGGGGGTCGTCGGCTCCGGCCCCGAGGAGGTTTCCATGGCCGAGGCGTCTCCCGCTCTGTCCCTCGATCCCTACTCGCCCGCGCTGCACGAGGATCCCTATCCGGTGTACGCGCGCATGCGCGCGGAGCAGCCCGTGCTGCGCAACGAGGAGTTGGGCTTCTGGGCCCTGTCCCGTTACGCCGACGTCTACGCGGCCCTGCTCGACCCGGCCACCTACATCTCCGGTCGCGGCGTCGCGGTCGGCGTCGAGCGCCAGGACATGGCCGAGATGCCGATCCTGATCATGATGGATCCGCCGCGCCACACGCGCATGCGCGCGCTGGTGAACCGGGCCTTCACGCCGCGCCGCATCGCGGAGCTCGAGCCCCGCGTGCGCCAGATCGCGGGCGAGCTGCTCGACGCCTGGCAGGGCGGGCCGGTGGACCTGGTGGCCAGCTTCGCCGGGCCGCTGCCGACCATCGTGATCGCCGAGCTGCTCGGCGTTCCCGCCTCCGACCGCGAGTGGTTCCGCGCGCGCTCGAACGCCGCGACCCAGTTCCAGCCCGGCGTGCCTCGCTCGAGCGAGGTCGGGGAGCGCGTGCAGGAGCTGGCGGCCTACATGGCCCGCGCGCTCGCCGAGCGCAGGACGCGCCCGCGCGACGATCTGCTCTCGGCGCTGGTCGAGGCCGAGATCGACGGCCAGCGGCTCAGCGAGCCCGAGCTGATCGGCTTCGCCTTCCTGCTGCTGGTGGCGGGCAACGAGACGACGGCGAATCTGATCGGGAGCTCGGTCCTCAACCTGGACCGCTTCCCGGATCAGCGTCGCCGGCTGCTGCGCGATCCGGCGCTCCTGCCCAGCGCCGTGGAGGAGTTCCTGCGCTTCGATGCGCCGGTGCAGGGCCTGGCCCGCGTGCTGACCCGCGACGTCGTGCTGCACGGCACCGCCATTCCCGCCGGCGAGCGGGTGCTGCTGCTCTTCGGCTCGGCCAATCGCGACGAGCGGCGCTTTCCGGATGCCGACCGCTTCGACGTCGGGCGGGATCCGAATCCGCACCTGGCCTTCGGCTTCGGAGCCCACTTCTGTCTCGGGGCCAGCTTGGCCCGACTCGAGGCCCGGGTGGCCTTCGAGGAGCTGCTCGCGCGCCACCCGGAGCTGGCCGTGACGGGCGGAATCCAGCGGCTCTGCTCGGGCCCGGTGCGCGGCCTGCTGGGGCTCGAGGTGGACCCGGGCCCGCGCTCCCGGGAGGGGTGGGGTGGAAGCGGGGCGCACGCCCAGCTACCGTAGCTCCGGAATCTGACACACCGTCAGATTATCTCCGAGGAGCAGCCCCGATGGCCCTGAGCCCCGATCAGCGCATCATCTCGGCCGACGATCACATGGACATCCACGCCATGCCGAAGGACGTGTTCGAGTCGCGTCTGCCGGCGG
The DNA here is from genome assembly GCA_964649065.1 of uncultured Spirochaetales bacterium. Taxonomy (GTDB): domain Bacteria; phylum Myxococcota_A; class UBA9160; order UBA9160; family SMWR01; genus CAZYOL01. Next base: position 35,953 of record CAZYOL010000015.1, on the reverse strand, counting down.
CGCTCCGCGAGCGGGGCCCCAGGGTGGTCGAGACGGAGGACGACGGCCTCTGGTGGCTCGTCGACGGCAAGCGCCTCTCGCCGAGCGGGCGGAAGGCCAGCGGCTACATCCGCTCCGAGGAGCACGGCTACCGGCCCGGGCAGCCCGACGCCCGCCTCGAGGACATGGACCGGGACGGCGTCTACTGCCAGGTCGTCTACAGCCCCTTCACCACCCAGCTGCGCATCGAGGATCCGGAGATCGAGGCGGCCTCGCAGCGCGCCTACAACGACTGGGCCGCCGAGTTCAACCAGGTCGACCCGAATCGCCTGCTGCTGCTGGCGGACATCCCCAGCCGCGATCCCAAGCAGGCCCAGGACGAGCTGGAACGGGTCGCCAAGCTGGGCCACCGCGGGGCCATCATCCACGAGGTGCCGGGCTGCGATCCCTGCTTCGAGGACTCCTGGCACGGCTTCTGGGACGTGGCGCAGGAGACCCGGCTACCCATCTCCCTGCACCTCGGGCCCAGCACCCGCGTGCTCAAGCCGCAGCTCGGCTCCTGGCGCTTCCCGGCCTTCGTGGCCGTGATTCCCATGCAGCTCGACGAGTGCGTGGCCGGCATGATCTTCTCCGGCATCCTCGAGACGCGCCCCGACGTCAAGTTCGTGTTGGGCGAGGGGGGCCTGGGCTGGGTGCCCTACGTGATCGAGCGCCTCGATCACGAGCACAAGCAGTACTACGACAAGGTCGAGGACCACCGGCTCTCGATGCTGCCCAGCGAGATCTTCGCCCGGCAGGTCTTCATGACCTACGAGGACGAGAAGCTGGGTGTGGAGCTGATTCCGCGCATCGGCGTCGACAACGTGATGTGGGCCTCGGACTACCCGCACGGCGACAGCACCTGGCCGCACTCGCGCGAGGCGCTGGCCAGGTCTTCGCTGGCCGCGCTGGGCGAGGACACCCTGCGCCGCGTCGTCTGCGACAACGCCGCGAAGATCTACGGCATCGCCTGAGCCGTCCCTCCAGCGGAGCCGGGCCGGACCGTGCTCATGCGCTCGGGGCGTCCGCGCGCAGCAGCAGCAGCCGGCGCAGCATGCCCCAGCCGGCCGCGAGCGAGCTCCGCCAGGAGCCGGTGATGCGGTTGCGGCCGTGGCGGCGCCCCCCGCTCGGGAGCGAGACCTCCACCACGCCCAGGCCGCGCTGAAGCGCCCGCACGTTCATCTCCACGTTCCAGCCGAAGCGGCGGTCGAGGAGCGGGACGTCGCGCCAGGCGGCGACGCGCAGGGCGCGGTAGGGCCCCAGGTCACGCAGCCAGCGTCCCCAGCCGAGGCCGATCAGCGCGGTCACCAGCGCGTTGCCCGCGCGCTGGAGCAGGGTGAGGCGATGCGGGTCGCTGCGGGCCGCCGTCACCAGGGCGCAGCCCGGATCGGCCAGGGGAGCCAGCAGCGCGCCGAGCTGCGTCGGTCCCTCGGCGTGGTCGGCGTCGCACACCACGGCGTAGTCGACGTCCGCGGTGGCGGCCAGGCCGGCGCTCACGGCGGCCCCGTAGCCGGGGCCGACGGGCAGGTAGCGGACGCGGGGCTGCTCTGCGCACAGGGCCCGGGTGCCGTCGCCGCTGGGCCAGTCGGCCACGACGACGCGCTCGACCCCGGCGGCCTCCCAGGCGGGCAGCAGCTCGCGCAGGCTCTCCACCTCGCCCCGGCAGGGGACGATCACGGCGACCGAGCCGGGCGGTCGCGCTCCCCGCGTCGACACCCGCGGGCGTCGGGGGCGCAGCCGCCAGGCCACCCCCAGGGCCACGGCTCCGGGAATTGCGAATCCGGCCCACTGCCAGAGCTCCGAGGGGGCGGGCCGCCCCAGGATCAGGGCGGCGTAGGCGGGGATCATCAGCACCGCCGCCGCCAGCCAGGCCACCAGGGGCCAGGCCGCGGGGCTGCCCAGGAGTCGTGGCACGAAGACCGCGAGCCAGCTCAGGTACCAGCTGTGGACCGTCGGTGCGAGGGCCAGCAGCCCAGCCAGCGCGTAGGCACCGGCGCTGGCGACGCCGATGCCGCTGAAGCTCAGGCCGGCGATCCACAGGCCCCCGAGCCCCGCGGGCAGGGCCGGCCCGGCCAAGCCCCGGAGCGCGGCGTGGAGGGGGCCGTTCCAGGCGAACTCGTCGGCGAAGGTGCCCAGGGAGCCGAGCAGATTGCCCTGGGCCAGGAAGGGCAGATAGCCGAGAGCGACGACTGCGGCGATCGGCGCCGCCAGCCGCGGACGCCGCAGCAGCACCCAGGGCAGCAGCAGCGCGGCCACCGTCTTCGACAGGATGGCGGCCGCCAGGCCGGCGGCGGCCCAGTCGAAGGCCCGGCGCTCCCAGGCCCAGGCGAAGACGACCAGGAAGACCAGCATCAGTGGATCGACGTGGCCAGCGGCGGCGGAGGCCACCACCACCGGGCACCAGGCGTAGGCCAGGGCGTGGCCTGGGGGCCTGCCACAGCTCGCAAGCCACGCCACCAGCAGCACGACGACGAGCCCATCGATGGCGAGGATCAGGTTGCGCAGCCCGAGCTCCCGGAGGCCGAGGGCGGCGGAGCCGGCGAAGAGCCCCTGGGCCAGGGGCGGGTAGAGGGTCGGCAGGTCCGGGTGGAGGATGCGCCCGTGCTCGGCGCGGCGCAGCGGCGCCAGCAGGGCGTCGTCCGGCGTGCTGGCGTAGGGGCTGACCCCGGCCAGCTGGATGCGGCCCTCCCAGACGTAGCGGTAGAGGTCGGTGCTGTGCAGGTCGCTGCCGAGGAAGGGCAGGCGGATCAGCGCCGCCACCAGCAGCACCTGCGCTCCCGAGGCTCGCGAGGCCCCGCGCAGGGCCCACAGCCAGGCGAGCGTTCCCAGGCACAGGGCGGGGCCGAGCAGCCAGCCGCGCGAGGCGGCCGCGGCCAGGCCGATCAGCGCGGCCGCCGGGAGTGCCGTCCTCAGTAGCTGCCGCCGCGTCTCTCCGGCTGCTTCTTCTTGGCCGCGCAGGGGTTGCAGGGATTGCAGGGGTTCGAGTCGGAGCTCGAGCCGCTGCCGGCGCATCCGAGGGCGAGCCAGCTCGCCAGGAGCAGAAGGGCCGTCGTCAGGGCTGCGGTGCGCGTGCTGCGCTTCATGACATGCATCTCCTCGTAGGCGCGAAGGGGGCCGCCCCTTCGATGCCCGGCAATCTGCCCGGTCAGGCCTCGGGCTGCCAGGAGTGCAGCTCCGGCAGCACCTCCCGGGCGAAGAGCTCGAGACTCGCCTCCGCGGTCTCGGGCGGCATGCCGCCGTAGCTGGCGATCACGTTCAGCTCGAAGCCGCCGAGCAGCTCCCAGCGGTGGCGCAGCTTCTCGAGGATCTGCTGCGGGCTGCCCCAGCAGTTCACATGGCAGTAGCCCTTGGCGGCCGTCTCGAGCCCGACCTGTTTGAAGAGCTCGCTGGCGGTCTCGTAGTAGGCGTAGCCGTCCACCTCCTTGAAGTGCTCGCTCATGATCTCGTAGTGCTGCACGATGGTGAGGAAGTAGTTCGGCATGTAGGTCATCGCCAGCTCTTCCGCGCGCCCGGCGTCCTCGTGGCAGAACATCAGGTCGCCGGTGAGGCAGGGCAGCGGCTCCCGGCCGTGGTGCTTGCGGAAGCTCGCCCGGAAGTCCCGGAGCGATCCCTCGGCGAAGGTCTCCCACGCCTGCTGCGAGAAGATCATCAGGCGCCCCCCGAGGACGGCGGCCTGCTCGACCGAGTCCGGCGACATGCCGACGCAGTAGAGGCGGTCGCGGAAGCCCGCCAGCGGGCGCGGGCGGATCGGCGTGCGCTTCTGGGGATAGAAGGGGCCATTACCCTCGATGAAGCCCGTCTCCAGGGCCTCGATGATCATGCGCGAGGCCTCGTCGAAGCGGCGGCGCGACTCGCCCATGTCGATGCCGAAGCCGCCGTACTCGCTGCGCGCCAGTCCGCGGCCCAGGCCGAGCACGGCGCGTCCGCCGGAGACGTGGTCGAGCAGGGCCACCTTCTCCGCCACCCGCAGGGGGTCGTTCCAGGGCACGATCACGGCTCCGGTGGCCAGCTTGAGGCGCTGGGTGCGCCCGGCCAGCCAGGACAGGTACTGCAGGTTGTCCGGGCAGGCGGCGTAATCGGTGAAGTGGTGCTCGACCGCCCAGAGCTTGTCGTAGCCGAGCTCCTCGGCGAGCTGGGCGATGCGCATCTCGCCCTGCACCATGGCCGCGTCGTCGCCACGGCCCTGGTAGTTCTGGAAGACCTGGAGAATGCCGACGTCCACGCTGCGCCTCCGAATCTGACGGAGTGTCAAGTATAGCCCGAAGGGGCCTCAACGCGCCGCCGAGAGGATCTCCCGGGAGAAGCGCTCCAGCGCGGACCGGAACTCGGCCCGGCTCTCGGCCGGCAGCACCACGCACAGCCAGTCGATGCCGATCTCCCGGTGCTGGGCGATCTCGTCGAGCAGCGCGTTCGGCTCGTAGCGGCCGTTGCCGAAGTGGGTGAGGGCGAAGGGGCTGAAGGCCAGCGTGAGCGGGCGCTCGCGTCCGATCGCCGCAGCGTGGGCGCGGGCGTAGGCCACGCGCTCGCGCAGGTCTTCGAGGCTCTCGATGGCGGCCGTCCGCACATGGGGAGCCAGGCTGCGCGAGCTGGGAAAGGGACACCAGCCGTCGGCCAGCTCGACGGCGCGGCGGATCGCGACGCGGCTGTTCCCCCCTACCCAGACCGGCGGGTGGGGCTGCTGCAACGGTCGCGGCCGCATGCTGTGGCCAGCGGCCTCGTAGCCGGGGCCGCGGAAGTGCACGCCGTCCTCGGTCCAGGCGGCGCGCAGGGCGCGCAGGGCGTCGTCGGTCAGCGCGTTGCGCTGCTCGGGATCGACCCCGAGGGCGCGAAACTCGCCGCGCAGGTAGCCGGCGGCCACGCCCAACAGGACGCGCCCCCCGGACAGCACGTCGAGTGTGGCCACGGCCTTGGCCGTCAGGAAGGGATTGCGATAGGGCAGCACCAGCACGTTCGTGTGCAGGCGGATGCGCGAGGTCGCCGCCGCCGCGAAGGACAGCGCGACGAAGGGGTCGAGGGCGTGGTGGCCCCCGCCGCGCATCCAGCGATCCGGGGGGAAGGGATGCTCGGTGACGAAGCAGGCGTCGAAGTCGAGCTCTTCGGCGGCGCGGGCCATCTCGGCGACGGCCTCGCCGCTCACCAGCTCGGCACCGCGCTCGACCCGATCCGTCGGGAGCTGCACCGAGAAGCGCACGGCCGCCACCGTTGCACAGGGGGCGACGGCGGTCGATAGTGGCGGCCATGAACCGGCGCGAGTTTCTCGAGCGCGTCGCAGTCGGGGCGGCGGGCGTCGCCAGCGGAGCCGGTGGCCTCGGCTGTGCCGAGGCCCTGGAGCCCCCGGCCGACGACGGCTGGGACGCCGGGCCGGTCGAGCACCTGATTCCGTCGGCCCGTCACGATCGCCTGCTGCTGAAGGCCTCCTTCGCCGAGCCGCTCGCGGCGGAGCCGCGCCTCCGGGTCGACGAGCGCAGCGTGCCGGGTCGCGCCAGCGATACGCGGGGTCGCTTCTACCGCTTCGATGCGCGAGGCCTCGAGCCCGGTCGGCGCTACGCCCTGCGGCTGGAGCGGGCCTCGGGGGAGGCCCTCACGGAGACCTGGCCCCTGGCGACGCTGCCGGCGCCGGACGCGCGGCCGGCGCGCTTCCGCCTGCTGGCCTACACCTGCGCGGGCGGCCCGGAGCTCTATCACTACACCGCGCTCGGCCTCGGCTTCCTGCCGCTGGCGACGCGCCGCCGGCTGCTGGCCCGCGCGCTCTCCTTCCAGCCCGACGCGCTGATCGCCAACGGCGACCACGTCTACTGGGACCTGCGCAGCCGCTTCGGCTGGGCCATGGGAGGCTCGATCTTCGCCCGTCTCGCCGCCGGCCGCTTCGATCGCGCGCAGCCCCTGCTGGGCACTCCCAACGAGGAGGTCTTGACCCGCGCCTTCGGCCCGCAGATCGCCGGCCTCTACGGCGTGAGCCTGCGCTCGCTGCCCAGCTTCTTTCTCCAGGACGACCACGACTACACCGAGAACGACGAGGCCAGCGAGGCGCTGCGCACCTTTCCGCCGGACGCCTTCATGCGCGGCGCGGCGCGGGCGACCCAGCAGCTCTACTACCCCGAGCTCTTCCTCGACGGGAGCCGCGTGCCCGAGGCCGGCCTGGCGGAGCGGACGGGCTCGCTGCGCTACGGGCGGCTCTGCGAGGCGCTGCTCTACGACTGCCGCGGCGGCCTGAGCAACGACGCCGACCCGGCCACGGGCGACCGCACCGCCGGCTTCGTGCCGCCCGAGGTCGAGCGCTGGCTGGTCGGCCGCAGCCTGCGCTCGGACGCGCAGCACCTGGTGCACGTGCCCTCGACGCCGCTCCTGTGGACTGCCGGCAAGTGGGGCGAGTGGTACCCGGACGCGCGCGACCCGGAGGGCGTGCTGCGGGCCGGGGCGGGCAAGCCCTTCTGGCCCGACGGCTGGCTCGCCCAGCACGACCGGCTGATCGCCGCGGCCGCCGCCCGCGCCGATCGCCTGCCGCTCTTCGCCAGCGGCGACCTCCACGCCACCGCCGCGGGGCGCATCCTGCGCTCGGGCGACCAGCGCCTGGACGCGAACCCGGTGCTGAGCCTGCTGTGCGGCACGCTGGGCACCGGCCGCGGCAGCTGGCCCTCGGAGTTCCGAGGCACGCTGCCGCGCCCCTCCGGCGTGCTCGAGGCGGAGGAGTGGATCGCCCCGATCGAGGAGAACGGCTTCAGCCTGCTCGACTTCGAGCCCGGTCTGCTGCGCGTCTCGCTCTTCCGCTGGACCCCGGAGCAGGGGGGCGAGGCGCTGGATCGCCTGCAGCCCTTTCGCGTGCTCGAGCTGCCGAGGCCCGGCGCCTAGCGCGAGCCTCCCCCGCCGGCCTGGCGCAGCTTGGCGAAGTCCGGCGGGCGCTTCTCCAGGAAGGCGCGGATGGCCTCGATGTTCTCCGGCGAGCCGGCCCGCTCGACCATGCCGGCGTCTTCCAGGGCCCGGGCGCGGCGAATGCCCTCCTGATGGGCCGCCAGCAGGCAGCGCTTGGTGGCCTGCAGGGAGGCCACCGGCCAGCGCGCGATCTCCCTGGCCTTGGCCAGGGCCGCCTCGAGGAGCTCGCCATCCGGATAGGCCCGCGCCGCGATGCCGGTCTCGACCGCGCGGCGGGCGTCGATCCACTCCGCGGTGTAGAAGAGCTCGGCCGCCCGCTGGCTGCCGATGGCCTGGGGCAGCAGGTAGCTGCTGGCGGCCTCGGGAACCAGGCCGAGGCTCACGAAGGGCAGCCGCAGGCGCAGGCTCTCGCCGACGTAGACGACGTCGCAGTGGAACAGGAAGGTGGCGCCGATGCCCACGCCCACGCCCGTGGCCGCGGCCAGCAGCGGCTTGTCGAAGTCGACCAGGGCGTCCATGCACTGGGAGAAGGGCGTCGCGCGCAGCGCCTCTCCCGCCTCGCCGCCGCCGCTCTCGGCTGCACGGAAGGCGCCGAGGTCCTGGCCGGCCGAGAAGTTGCCGCCGGCTCCCGTGACCAGCACGGCCGCCACGTCGGCGCTCTCGCGGGCGTCGCGCAGGCCGTCGCGCAGCGCCAGCCACAGCTCGTCGTCGAAGGCGTTCTTCTTCTCGGGGCGGTTCAGCGTCAGCAGCAGGACGCCGTCGGCCGCGTCCCGCAGTACGCGGCTCGCGCTCATGGCAGCTCTCCGGACCTCGGGCCGGTGGAGCATATCAAGATTTACCTTACGTGTGCTATGTAAATGCCGTCGCTCCGGGAGCGCTCTTGGTCCACCTCGACCCCTACGCCTACGCCTTTCACGAGGATCCCTATCCGACCTACGCTCGGCTGCGCGCCGAGGCGCCGCTCTATCGCAACGACGAGCTGCAGTTCTGGGCGCTCGCGCGCCACGCCGACGTGCTGGCGGCCTTCAAGGATCCCCTGCGCTTCTCCAACGAGCACGGTGTGAGCCTCGACCCTTCCTCCTGGGGCGCGGCGGCGCGCGTCGGCATGTCCTTCCTGGCCATGGATCCTCCGGAGCACACGCGCATGCGCGCCCTGGTCTCGCGCGGCTTCACGCCCCGGCGCGTGGCCGCGCTGGAGGAGCGCATTCGCGAGCTCGCCGTGGGCTACCTCGACGCTCTGGTCGGCTCGGGCGGCTTCGACGTGGTGGAGGACTTCGCGGGCAAGCTGCCCATGGACGTGATCAGCGAGATGCTGGGCGTCCCGGCCTCCGACCGGGCCGAGCTGCGGCGCTGGGCGGATCTGCTGGTCCACCGCGAGGAGAGCCGGCGCGACGTGACCCCGGCCGGCGTCGAGGCCTTCGGGAAGATCCGCGCCTACTTCGACGCGCTGATCGCCGAGCGCCGCCGGCAGCCCGGAGAGGACCTGCTCTCGGCGCTGCTGGTGGCCGAGATCGACGGGGACCGGCTCGGGCGCGACGACATTCTCTCCTTCTGCAATCTGATGATCGTGGCCGGCAACGAGACCACGACCAAGCTGCTGGCCAACGCCCTCTACTGGCTGTGGCGCGAGCCGGAGCAGCGCGAGCGGGTGGCGGCCGACCCGGCGCGCATTCCGGGCTGGGTGGAGGAGACGCTGCGCTACGACAACTCCACGCAGATCCTGGCGCGCGTCCTCGGCGAGGATCTCGAGCTCCACGGCAACCGGATGGCCGCGGGCGACCGCGTGCTGCTGCTGATCGGCGCCGCCAACCGCGACGAGGCCGTCTTCGAGCGGGCCGAACGCTACGACGTGCTGCGCGACACCTCGCAGATGCTCTCCTTCGGCATGGGCGCGCACTTCTGCATGGGGGCCGCGCTGGCGCGCCTCGAGGCCCGGGTGGCCCTCGAGGAGTGGTGGGCGCGCTTCCCGGGCTACGAGGTCGATCCGGGGGGCGCCGTGCGGGTGCACTCGGTGAACGTGCGCGGCTTCGCCCAGCTGGCCGTGAAGGTCTGAGCCGGGGGGGCGGGCCGCCGCAGGAGAGGGCGATGGGCGAGACGCCGCGACACTACGACCCGTACTCCTACGAGATCGACGAGGATCCCTACCCCACCTACCGCTGGATGCGGGACGAGGCTCCCCTCTACCGCAACGAGGCCCTCGACTTCTACGCGCTGACGCGCTTCCAGGACAACCTCGAGGCCTTCATCGACAAGGAGGCCTTCACCTCGACCTGGTCCACCAGCCTGGAGTTCATGGACGGCCCGAAAGAGGGCTCCGGTCTCATGATCTGGATGGATCCGCCGGAGCACAACCGCTACCGCGGGCTGGTCAGCAAGGCCTTCACGCCGCGCCGCATCGCCGAGCTGGAGCCGCGCATTCGCGAGATCGCCACCCGCCACCTGGACGCGCTGGTCGGCCGCGAGCGCTTCGACGTGGCACGGGACTTCACGGCCCGGCTGCCGATGGACGTGATCAGCTCGCTGCTGGGAATCCCGGAGGCGGACCGCCGCTGGGTGCAGGAGCGCTCCAACGCGATGCTGCACCGCGACCCGGGCAATCCGCTGCCGCGCCAGGAGACCCTGGACGCCCAGCAGACGGTGCTCGACTACTTCGACGCGCTGATCGCCGAGCGCCGAGCACGGCCGCGCGACGACATGATGACGCTGCTCACCCAGGTGGAGTGGCAGGACGAGGACGGGAGCGTCTGCCGCCTCTCGGACCACGACGTGCGCCAGTTCCTGCTGCTGCTGGCGACCGCCGGCAACGAGACCGTGACCAAGCTCCTGGCCACCGTCTTCTTCGAGCTCTGGCGCCATCCGGAAGAGCGCCAGGTGCTGCTCGAGGAGCCGCAGTGGATCCCCGGCTGCGTCGAGGAGGCCCTGCGCTACGACCCGCCCTCCCAGTACCAGGGGCGCGTCACCACCCGCGAACTGGTGCTGCACGGCCAGCTGCTGCCCAAGCACTCGCGGGTGCTGCTGATCAACGGCGCCAGTGGCCGCGACGAGCGGAAGTTCCCGGATCCGGACCGCTTCGACGTGCGCCGCTCGATCGACATGCACCTGGGCTTCGGCTACGGCCGCCACCTGTGCATCGGGGCCTCGCTGGCGCGGCTCGAGTCGCGCATCGCGATCCAGGAGCTGCTGCGCCGCTTCCCCCACTACGAGGTGCCCGAGGGCGGCGTGGAGCGCATGCACTCGAGCAACGTCCGCGGCCTCTCGGGCCTGCTGCTGGAGCCGCGGGCCGCTTCGGGTGCCTAGCCCCGCGTGGCCTACTACGCTGGCTGGGTGAGCCAGCCCCCGGAGCAGTCTTCCGTCACCAGCCTGGAGGAGACGCGCGAGGCGCGGCGTCTCAGCCCCTGGCAACGAGTGCTGAAGACGCTCCGGTCGCACCCGGTCACCTTCGGCATCCTCTTCGTCGGAGCCGTGGTGGGCGCCTTCCTGGGAGTCTGGATCCCGCTCGGGCCCGAGGGCTGGTCGCCGGTCGCTCGCGCCCTCTCCGGGGCCATCGGCGGCCTCTTCATCGCGCTCTTCCCGCTCGGCTTCCGGCTCTATGGCGAGGGCTAGCGGGGCCGCGACGGCGCTGCTGCCACTGCTGCTGCTGGCCAGCGGCTGCGGGGGGCCCTTCCTGGTCTTCCCCGGCGGCGCGCTCAGCGGCGAGGTGGTCCGCGAGCCGGTGGAGGACTGGTCCTTCGTCGACGACACCTTCCTCGAGCTGGAGACGCGTCCGGAGAAGCCCTACTCGGTTCAGCTCAACTACTTCGTGCGCGACGGCGAGCTGCTGATCGACCCGGCCGAGGGGCGGCGCTGGTTCGACTACCTGCGCGAGGATCCGCGCGTTCGCGTGCGCTTCGGGAGCAAGGTCTACCCGGCGACCGCCGTGCAGGTGGCCGAGCCCGGCCAGCTCGAGGGCTTCGACCCGAAGCGCTACGTCTACCGCCTCGAGTCTCGCGCGCCCTAGCGGACCACGCGCAGTGCCCTTGTGGAAGGCCCCGTCGGGCTGGTACAGAGGGCCGCATGGAGACGCGCCGGCCGGCAGAGCCCGAGCGCCCGGAGAGCTGGCAGGCGCGCCGGGCGCGCTCCGGCTCGGCCTGGCGGGCGCCCTGGCAGGTGGCCGAGTGGGTCTCCGCGTGGATCCTCTTCGGGCTGCGCCGCTCCGCGCTCTTCCAGCTGCTGGCCTACGCCGGGCAGTTCGCCTTCGCCCTGTCGGTGATCGTCGGTGCCTGGGCCTACCTCTTCGACGCCGAGGAGCGGCGCCGCGAGCGCGAGCTGCGCGCCTGGCAGGTGATCAGCGCCGCCTCCGGGAAGCCCGGGGCCGGCGGTCGCCGGGTCGCGCTGGAGGAGCTTGCCCGCGCCGACGTCGCGCTGGACAAGATCGACCTCAGCGACGCCGTGCTGTCGGACATCGACCTCCGGGGCGCGTCCCTCGTCGAGGCCCGGCTCGTGGGGGCCGACCTTCGCAACGCTCGGCTCGACGCGGCCCGGCTGCAGGGAGCAGAGCTCGGCAGGGCAGACCTGCGCAGCGCCGGCCTGCGCGGGGCCCGGCTCGAGGGAGCCCAGCTCGAGGGCGCCGACCTGGCCGATGCCCGGGCCTCCGGCGCCCATTTCGCGAGGGCCGTGCTCGACGGGGTGCTGGCGTCCGGCGTCTGGCTCGACGGGGCCCAGCTGAACGGCGCCAAGCTAGCGGGCGCCGAGCTGAACGAGGCGCGGCTGGAGGGCGCCTCGCTGCGCGAGGCCGACCTTTCCGGGGCCGACCTCGAAGGGGCCCAGCTCGTCGGGGCGGATCTCCTGGGCGCCGAGCTGCAGGGCGCCCGGCTGAGCTCGGCCGACCTCCGCCGGGCGCTGCTGCGGGACGCGGATCTGCGCGGCGCAAAGCTCGGGGGAGCCCTCCTCGAGGGCGCGACGCTCGCGGGCGCCCAGCTCGGGGAGGCCGAGCTGTCGGGCACCGACCTGCGCGGCGCCGTCTTCGGCAACGGTGAGCTCGAGCCGGTCGCGTCCCTGCCCCGGTACAGCGGAGTGGAGCCGCCCGAGATCCCGCTGCGGGGGCCGGGGCTGCGCGGGGCCGAGCTGCACGAGGCGTGGCTGGACGAGCTGGACCTGGAGGAGGCCGACCTCCGCGGCGCGGACCTTCACCGGGCCTCCCTGCGGCGAGCCCGCCTGCGCGGAGCCGACCTCGCGAAGGCCGACCTGTCGCGAGCAGATCTCGGTGAGGCGGACCTGCGCGCCGCCCGGCTCGACGATGTGACCGGGCACAGCTTCAGCCTGGAAGGCGCTCGGCTCGGGCCGGGGCCGATGCCGACGGCCCTTCGGTCCAATCGCGTCTGGGAGGGGGTCTCCGCGCCGCGAGCCACCAGCCTGAGACGCGCCGTCCTCCAGGAGGTCTGCCTGCGCGGTGCCGACCTCCGAGACGCGGACCTGCGCGAGGCCAGCCTGCACATCCTCGATCTGAGCGGCGCCGTGCTGGCGGGCGCGAGGCTCGACGGGGCCAACCTGCGCCAGGTCAACCTCGCGGACGCCGACCTGCGCGGCGCCAGCCTGGTCGGGGCACGCTTCTTGGAGATCGACCTGCGCGGCGCGCAGCTCGACGGCCTGCGCCTGGAGGAGGCCGACGAGATCGGTGGCCTGGACCTGCGCGGTGCCAGCGGCGTCGATCTGGGGGGCCTCGACCCCGATGTGGGCATGGAGGACGTGCTGCGCGGCTCGCCCGTTCAGGGCGTCTGCGAATCCGTCCACTACGAGCTGGAGAGGCGGCGCCAACGGCTCGCCGAGGCGGCGGCGACCGAGTAGCGCTCCGCGCCGGGCCGCGGCGAAGCGGGAACGACTCTTCCCGGCCCGCCCATGCGGACGCTCCGGAAGGCGCTGCGAGGGGCTCAGATCACCTCCTGCTTGCGCAGCCAGGAGATGTGGTCCCAGTCGTAGCCGAGCAGCTCCTGGAGGATCTCCTCGGTGTGCTGGCCGAACTCGGGAGCCGGGCGGCGGATGGCGCCCGGCGTCTCCGAGAGGCGCACCGGCAGGCGCAGCATCTGCACGCGGCCGTGCTGGGGGTGCTCGAAGTCGACGGCGTAGTCGTTGGCGCTCACCTGGGAGTCGGCCGGCAGATCGTCGACCGAGTTCACCACGGTGAAGATGAAGTCGCCGGGCTCGCGGCGCAGGATCTCCACCCACTCGTCGCGGGTGCGACTGGCGAAGGCCTCGTCGAGGGCGGCCAGGGCGGCCTCGCGATTCCGGGCCCGCGAGGGGATGTCGCGGAAGCGCTCGTCCTCGGCCAGCTCCGGTCGGCCCAGGGCGCGGCAGAAGTCGCCCCAGTAGCGGTCGGCCTGCAGCATGGCCAGGGCGATCCAGCGGCCGTCCTTGCACGGGTAGTGGTTCCAGAGCGGGTTGCCGGCGTTGTTGCGCGAGACCCGCGGAATCGGGAAGCCCATCATCAGCTTGGACGAGACCGAGAGGCCCTGCAGCATCATCATGCTGCCCAGGTGCGAGGCGTCCACCTCCTGGCCGACGCCGTGGCGCTCGCGCGCCAGCAGGGCGGTCATCACGCCGTAGGCCAGCATGATGCCGCCCATCTGGTCGGCGATGCCGCCGGCGATGGCCAGCGGCGGCATCTCGGCCTCGCCGGCCGCGAACATGATGCCCGAGCGCGCCAGGCCCAGGTGGTCGAAGGAGGGGTCGCCGCTGTCGGGGCCCTCGGGCCCGTAGCCGGAGGCGCTGGCGTACACCAGCTTCGGGTTCTTCTCGCGCAGCGTCGCGTAGCCGAGGCCGAGACGGGCGGCCACGCCCTTGCGGAAGTTCTGCACGAAGACGTCGGAGCGCTCGACCAGGCCGTAGACGATCTCGCGGGCCTCGGCCTTGGAGAGATCGAGGGTGAGGCTGCGCTTGTTGCGGTTGTTGGCCTCGAAGTAGAAGTTGGGCCGGTCGCTGAGCGACAGCCCGCTCATCGCGAGCACGCCGCGGCCCGGATCGCCCTTCTCGCGCTCCTCGATCTTGATCACGTCGGCGCCGAGGTCGGCGAGCATCGTCGAGCAGATGGGACCCTGCTGCCAGATGGTCCAGTCGATCACGCGAATTCCCTCGAGGGGCATGGGCATGGAGGCTCCTCCCTTGGCTCCACCGGGCCGGACGGGCGCCGGCTCACTTCAGGTAGTTCGATCCGGAGAGGCGCACGGCCTTGGGATCCACCCGGACGTGCACCACGGCAACGCGATCGGCGGCCAGCGCCCGCTCCAGGGCCGGGCGCAGGGCCTCCGGCCGCTCCACGTGCTCGGCGTGGCCGTCCACCATCTCGGCGATGCGCTCGTAGCGGGCCGGCAGCAGCGCCGCGATGGGCGGCGAGCCCGGCGGCAGCATGTGGTCCTGGATCAGGTGGCCGGCGATCCCCTCGTTGTTTGCGACCACGAAGACCACCGGCGCGCCGACGCGGGCGGCGGTCTCCACCACCATGGGCGCGGCGCCGAAGGCGTAGTCGCCCAGCACCGCGATCGAGGGCGAATCCGGCCGGGCGAGCTTGGCCCCCACGGCGTAGGGTGCGCCGGTGCCCATGCAGCCGGTGGTGCCCGCGTTGAAGCGGGCCCGGGGCTCGTAGCTGGGCAGCACGGCGCGACAGATGCCCATGATGGTCTCGCCGTCGACGGAGATGGCGGCGTTGCGCGGCGCCACCTCGCGCACCTCGCGCACCAGTCGGTAGGGATCGATGGGCACCGCGTTGGAATCCAGGGAGGCGGCGAGCTGGGCCTCGTTGCGCTCCCGGGCCTCCTGCAGGCCGGCCACCCAGGTGCCGTCGCTGACTGTCAGGCGCCGGCCGTCGAGGGCCCGGAAGAGCTGCCCTGCGGCAACCCCGGCGTCCGCCACCAGCCCCAGCTCGACGGGAGCCGCGCTCCACAGCTCCTCGGCCTCGACGTCGACCTGGGCGATGCGCGCGTCCGTGCGGTAGCGCGGCGGCGTTCCGAAGCCGAAGATCCAGTTGAAGCGGCCGCCCAGCATGACGATCACGTCGGCGCCGGCCAGCGCCGCGGAGCGGGCGGCATTCACGAAGAGCGGATGGTCGTCGGGGAGGGTGCCGCGGGCCATGGGCGAGGCCAGGTAGGGGAAGCCCAGCCCCACCAGCCGCTCCAGAGGCTCGCGCGCGTCGGCCCAGGCGGCCCCCTTGCCCAGCAGCAGCAGCGGGCGCTGCGCGCCGGCCAGCCACTCGGCCAGCCGATCGATGGCGTCGGGGTCGGGGTGGGGGCGGGCGATCTCCGGGGCCCGCTCGAGAATCTCCACCCGTTCCTCGGGCATGCGCTGGGCCGGCAGCTCTCCGGGGAAGTCCAGGTACACCGCACCGGGTCGGCCCGAGGCCGCCTTGCCCAGGGCCAGGTGGAGCAGCTGGGGGATGCGCTGGACGCGGTCGACCTGGGCCGTCCACTTGCAGCCGGGCGCCGCGAAGGCGAGCTGGTCGGCCTCCTGGAAGCCGCCGAGCCCGCGCTGGAAGCCGAAGACCGAGCCCCCGAGGACGACCAGGGGCATGGCGCTGGCCGTGGCGACGTAGAGCGGTGTCACGGTGTTGGTCATGGCGGGGCCCGAGCCCACCACGACGACGCCCGGCAGCCCCCGGCGGTAGCCCCAGGCCGAGGCCATGAAGGCGGCGTTCTCCTCGTGGCGGCAGCCGACGACGCGCAGGCCCTCCTCCTGGGCTCCGGCGAAGAGCTCGATCATGGGTCCGGCGACGACCCCGAAGATCGTGTCGATGCCGGCGGCCCGGAGCTGTCGAGCGGCCGCGCGCCCGCCGTGGATCTCGGCCATGCCTCCTCCCGCGGCCCACCGTACCACGGCTTCCGCGTCCGGGGCCGGCGCTATGCTGCGCGGCCCCGTCGAGGGGAAGGGAGGAGCCGTCCTGCCGCTGATCTCCTATCCCCGTGCGCTCGCGGGCCACGTGGAGCGCGACCCGGAGCGGCCGGCCGTCGTCTGCGCGAGCCGGAGCTGCAGCCGCGGGCAGCTCGATCGGCGCTCGTCGCGGCTGGCCCGGGCCTACGCCGGCCTGGGGGTGGGCGCGGAGCAGCGGGTGGTGATCGCGCTGCCCAACGGGACCGAGTTCCTCGAGGCGACCTTCGCGGTCTGGAAGCTCGGCGCGGTGCCGACGCCCATTTCCTCGCGGCTTCCCGGGGCCGAGCGCTCGGCGCTGCTCCAGCTGGCCGAGCCGGCGCTGGTGCTCGGGGCGGAGTCCCCGGGCCGGGTCTGCCTGCCCGCGGGCTTCGAGCCCGACCCGGCGCTCTCCGATGCGCCGCTCCCCGATCGGATCGCGCCCCACAGCCAGGCCATCGCCTCGGGCGGCAGCACCGGCCGCCCCAAGCTGATCGTCGATGCGCTGCCGGCGAGCTGCGACCCGCAGGCCGAGTTCTACGGCGTGCCGGCCGAGGCGCCGGTGCTGGTGCCCGGTCCGCTCTACCATGCCGGCCCCTTCATCAACGCGCGTACCGCCATCGTGCGCGGCGGCTGCGCCGTGCTGATGACCCGCTTCGACGCCGAGGAGGCCCTGGCGCTGATCGAGCGGCACCGCGTCGAGTGGGTGAACTTCGTGCCGACCATGATGCAGCGCATCTGGCGCCTTCCCGAGTCGGTGCGCCGGCGCTACGACCTCTCCTCGGTGCGCGTCTTCATGTCCACCGGCGCTGCCTGCCCGGCCTGGCTCAAGCGCGCCTGGATCGAGTGGCTGGGGGCCGAGCGCATCTGGGAGGCCTACGGCGGCAGCGAGCGCATCGGCGGCACGCTCATCAGCGGCAGCGAGTGGCTGGAGCACCCGGGCTCGGTGGGCCGGCCGACCGGCGGGCGCCGGGTGAGGATCCTGGGCGAGGACGGTCGCGAGCTGCCGCCGGGCGAGGTGGGTGAGGTCTACTTCCTGCCGCCGGGCGGTCCCGGCTCGACCTATGCCTACGTCGGGGCCGAGCGCCGCGCGACCCCGGACGGCTGGGAGTCGCTCGGCGACCTCGGCTGCCTCGACGCCGACGGCTACCTCTACCTCGCGGACCGGCGCACCGATCTGATCGTCAGCGGTGGAGCCAACGTCTACCCGGCCGAGGTCGAGGCGGCGCTCGACGCCCACCCCGCCGTGCGCTCCTGCGCCGTGATCGGCCTGCCCGACGACGACCTGGGCCAGCGCGTCCACGCCCTGGTGGAGGCGGGGCCCGGCGTCTCCGACGAGGAGCTGCGCGAGCACCTGGCGGAGCACCTGGTTCGCTACAAGATTCCGCGCAGCTTCGAGCGGGTGGATCAGCCGCTGCGCGACGATGCGGGAAAGGTCCGCCGCGCGGCTCTGCGCGAGGCGTGCATCGCGCGCGACGAGCGCGTGGGCTAGGCGGCCTCGCCGACGCGCTCCGCGGCGCGGTCGGCGTGCTCTTCCGCCGTGCCGAAGACCGACTCCAGCACGAAGGCGCGCTTCAGGTAGTAGTGCACGGGCACCTCCCAGGTGTAGCCCATGCCCCCGTACACCTGAATGGCGGCCCGCGCGTTCTTCAGGGCCGCCTCGCCGGCGACGATCTTGCCGCTGGCCACGGCGCGGATCGGGTCGCCCACCTCCGGGTCGTCGAGGGTGGCGCCCGCGGCCCAGGCCGCCGAGCGCGCCATCTCCTGGCGCACGAACATGTCGGCGATCATGTGCTTGATCGCCTGGAAGGATCCGATCGGCCGCCCGAACTGCTCGCGCTTCTGGGCGTAGTCGATGGAGAGCTGCAGCGTGGCCTCGGCGTTGCCGAGCAGCAGGCCCGCGGCCAGCGCTGCGCCGTCTCGCCAGAGCCTGGCGGCGTCCTCGGGCCCGGCCAGGCGCTCGCCCTCGGGCAGGGCCGACAG
The DNA here is from genome assembly GCA_964649065.1 of uncultured Spirochaetales bacterium. Classification (GTDB taxonomy): domain Bacteria; phylum Myxococcota_A; class UBA9160; order UBA9160; family SMWR01; genus CAZYOL01. The sequence continues at coordinate 18,214 of CAZYOL010000015.1, read as the reverse complement.
CGCGTGGACCGGGCTCAGCGGATCGAGGGGCAGGGCCACCGGCTGCGCCTCCAGGGCCCGGGCCTCGAGGCGGTAGACCCCCTCGGGCCGCAGGACCAGCAGGGCGTCGCAGGCGTCGAGGTGCTCGACCAGCAGGGGCTGCCCGGCGCCGGCGAGGAGGTCGAGGCCGCCGACGACGGCCGAGCCGTCGGCGGCTCCGTCCACGAGGCCGGCGGCCAGGTGGCTCCAGAGGATCGGTCCGGGCACCAGGGCGCGGCCCAGCTCCTCGAAGACCAGCACCGCGTCGGCGCTGCCCAGGCCCACGCCGCCCTGGGCCTCGTCGAGGCGCAGGGCGAAGACGCCCATCTCGGCCAGCTCGCTCCAGAGGGCGCGATCGAAGCCGCCACCGGCCTCCAGCTCGCGCAGCCGCTCCACCGGCACGCGCCCCTGGCAGAAGCTGCGGAGGCCCTCCTGAAGGGCCTGCTGGTCGGCGTTCACGCGGAAGTTCATCAGCGCGGCTCGCGGGGCAGGCCGAGCACGCGCTCGGAGAGGATGTTGCGCTGGATCTGCGAGGTGCCGGCGGCGATCGTGAGATTGAGCGACATCAGCATCTTCTGGAGGAAGGCCGCGCTGGGCACGCCGCCCACGTCTTCGCGGGAGAGGCCCGCTCTGCCGAGCACGCGCATGGCCAGGTCGCTGATGCGCTGGGCCAGCTCGGTGTAGGCGAGCTTCAGGGCGGCCGCGCTGCCCATGCCGGGCACGCCGCCCTCGCTGGCCTCGGAGACGGAGCGCTTCATGGTGGCCCACAGGGCGTCGAGCTCGGCCTGCAGGTGGCCGACCTCGCGGCGCAGCGCTGCGTCGTCCCAGGCCCGGGCCCCGTGGCGGGTGAGCCGCTGGGCCAGCTGCTTCAGCTCGGCCAGGTGCTCGCGCAGCGCGATCATCTCGCTCGTGAAGGCGGTGCCCCGCTCGAAGCGCAGCGTCACCTGGGTCACGCGCCAGCCGTCGTTCTCCTCGCCCACCCGGTGCTCCAGCGGGATGCGCACCTCTTCGAGGAAGAGCTCGCTGAACTCGCCTTCGCCGGCGATCGTCTCCAGGGGGCGGATCTCGATGCCCGGCAGGTCCATGGGCATGATCAGCCAGCTGATGCCCCGATGCTTCCTGGCCTCCGGGTCGGTGCGCACGAGCAGCTCGCAGTAGTCCGCCACCTGGGCGAAGCTGGTCCAGATCTTGTGGCCCGACACCACGTAGTGGTCGCCGTCGCGCACGGCGCGACACCTGAGGGCAGCCAGATCCGAGCCGGCCTGGGGCTCCGAGAAGCCCTGGCACCAGACCTCCTCCCCGGAGAGGATGCGCTGAACGTGGCGCTCCTTCTGCTCCGGGGTGCCCTCGACGATCAGGGTGGGGCCGCCGTGCAGCAGCCCGACGAAGTTGACCCCCACGTAGGGCGCGCCCGCCCGGGCGATCTCCTCGTAGTAGACCAGCTGCTCGGTGGGGGAGGCATCCCGGCCGCCGAACTCCCGGGGCCAGTGGATAGCCGCGAAGCCGGCCTCGCAGAGCTTGCGCTGCCAGCCCGTGTCGTAGGCGCGGCGCGCCGGCCAGTCGCCGGGCGCCGGCGGCGCGCCGTGCTCGGGAACCGCCTTCTCGAGCCAGGCGCGCAGCTCGGCGCGGAAGCTCTCGTCGCTGTCGGAGTAACGCAGATCCAAAAGGGCTCTCCTGCGGTCGGCCCGGGCCTCAGGGAAGGCCGACGATGGCGATGCCGCAGGTGGTGGGCGGGCCCCCGATGTTGTGGGAGAGGGCCAGGCTGGCGTCCTTCACCTGGCGCTCGCCGGCGCGTCCCTGGAGCTGCAGCGTGTTCTCGTAGATCATGCGCACTCCGGTCGCGCCCGTCGGGTGCCCGAAGCTCTTCAGGCCCCCGTCGGTATTGACCGGCAGCTCGCCGTCGAGGGTGAAGGTGCCGCTGGCGACGTGCTCCTTGGCCTCGCCCTTCTTGCACAGGCCCAGATCCTCGTAGCTGAGCATCTCGGTCAGGGTGAAGCAGTCGTGCACCTGCAGCAGGTCGAGCTGGCGGAAGGGCTCGCTGATGCCGGCCTGGGCGTAGGCGTCTCGGGCCGCGTAGAGGGTGGGCTTCCAGGCCAGGAAGTCGAAGTCCGGGTCGCGCTGGGGGTGCTCGGCCACCGCGATCGAGACGGCCTTCACCAGCACGAAGTCCTCCCGGTAGGACCGGGCCAGGTCGGCCCGGGTGACGATGGCGGCCGCCGCGCCGTCGGACTGGGCGGCGCAGTCGTAGAGGCCGAAGGGCCATGAGATGATCCGCGCCTTCAGCACGTCGTCCTCGCTGATCTCGCGCTTCAGCATCGACTTCGGGGCCAGGGTGCCGTTGTGGTGGTTCTTGACCGCGATCTTGGCCAGGTCTTCGCGACCGGCCCCGAAGGTCTCGAAGTAGCGGGCGGCGCAGAGCGAGAACCAGCCGGCCGGCGTGGCCGGCAGGCCGCGCACGCGGTCGAAGGCGACCGAGGGGCCCGAGACGCCGCGATCCTTGGGCTTGTCGAAGCCGACCACCAGCACCGTGTCGTGCATGCCGCAGGCCACCGAGAAGACGGCGAAGCGGAAGGCATCGGTGCCGGTCTGGCAGTAGTCGGAGACGATGCTCACCGGCTTGCCGAAGATCTTGAGGGCCTCGGCGATCTCGGCGCTGCCGTCGCGGGGGTAGACCGAGCCGGCGAAGACGGCGTCGATCTGCTGCTGGGGATTCTCGATCCCCGCGTCGGCGTAGGCCTCGTAGGCGGCCTCGACGATCATGTCCTCGCGGGACTTGTCCCAGTTCTCCCCGAACTGGCAGGCCCCCACCCCGACGATGGCGGTCTTGTCGCGGATGGACTCGCTCATGCGCTCTCCTCGCTGGCGGCCACCGCCTTCCAGAAGTAGTTGGGCTTTCCGCCGGCGCGGTGGATGCAGCGGAAGGCGAAGTCGACGGGCATGTCGAGGCGCACGTCCTCGGGGCGGGCGTCGGCGAGCTGCAGCTGCACGCGGCAGCCCTCGACGTCGACCATCACCACCGTGGTCGGCGGCTCGGCGGCGGGGAAGAAGTAGTCGAAGGTGTAGGCCAGCACGCGCCCGCGGTGATCCGAGAGGCGGTAGGCCTGCCAGTCGTCCTTGGCGTGGCAGCGGTAGCAGACGCGCGGGCGCGGGAAGTGCACCTGGCCGCAGCTCCTGCAGCTCGCCCCGACGAAGCCGATGTCGGCGTCGCGCTCGCGGAAGCGCACCGTGGCCGAGAGCCCGAGGTCCGGGCCGGTCTGCCACTCGCGGGGCTCGAGCTCGCGGGAGCGCAGGTAGACGTCGTAGCTCGGGAGCGCCCGGCGGCGGGCGAGGTGACCTGCGACTCCCCGGCGCGGGGCGAGAGAGGGCGGAGCCTCGCTCGTCTCGAAGGCCAGCGCGTGGGCGCCGTCGCCGTAGCTCGCCACCAGCAGCCGCTCGCCCGGCTGGGCGGACTCCAGCGCCGCGGCCAGCAGCAGCGGGGCGTAGGCGCAGCCGGCGTGCCCGAGCCGGCCGAGGAGGGGATCCTGCACGGCCTCGCGGGCGAAGCCCAGGCGGCGGGACACGCCGCCGAGGCTGCGCGCGTCGTGGGCCTGGAGCGCCGCCCGCGCGAAGTCTCCCGGCTCGCGCCCGAGCTTGGCGAGCAGGCCCCGGACCACGCGGACCAGATTCGGCGTGTAGCCCTCCTGGACCACGAAGCGGTCCTCCCAGGCGTGGGTGAAGCGCTCCCCGTCGGTGCGCCACAGGTCCTGCAGCTCCTCTGCGACGGCGTGGGAGCCGAGCAGCCGGGCGATCGGAGCCTCGCCTCCGACCAGGAAGGCCGCCGCGCCATCGCCCAGCTTGGCCTCGAGGGGGCTGCGCGGGGCTCCCATGCGGCAGTCCGAGGCGATCACCAGCGCCCGCTTCACCGCGCCGGCGGCCGCGGCGTGCAGGGCGGCCTCGAGCGCCCCGGTGCCGGCGCGCAGCGAGCCGGAGAAGTCCTGGGTCAGGACCTCGCTCCTCAGGTCCAGGGCCTTCGCCACCAGGGCCGCGGCCTGCTTCTCGCGGAAGGGGTAGGTCGTGGAGGCGAAGTAGAGCGCGTCGACCTCGCTGCGCTCGAAGCCCTGCAGGCAATCCAGGGCGGCCGCCACCGCCATGCTGACCGCGTCCTCGTCGTAGCCGGCCACCGCCTTCTCGGGTCCGCCCTCGACGGCGGGGCGTCCTCCGATCGACGCCAGCGGGAGGCGGCTGCGCGGCACATAGGCGCCGTAGGCCTGGATTCCGGACATCGCGGGCAACCTTAGCCCAGCGCCTTCAGGAGCCGCGACGGCGGCGCAGCGCGCCGGAGGCGCTGCGCTCGTTTGCCATGGCCTCCTCGAGACCCAGCGTGGCCCCGGCGTGGAGCGCGCGCTTGGCGGCAGCCAGCGCGCCGGGCTCGTTCTCCGCGATCTGCGCGGCCAGCTCGTGGGCCTCGTCGAGGAGCCGCTCCGGGGCCACCACGCGATTGACGAGGCCCATCGCCGCCGCCTCCTCGGCGAGCACGGTGCGCGCCGTCAGCACCAGCTCCAGGGCGCGCCCCAGCCCGACGATCTTCGGCAGCAGGTGGCTGCTGCCGAGCCCCGGCAGCATGCCGAGCCGGGTGAAGGGCACGGCCAGCTTGGCCCCCGCGGCGGCCAGGCGGATGTCGCAGGGCAGGGCCATGGTGACCCCCACCCCGATGGCCGGGCCGTTGATCGCGACCACGATCGGCTTGGGGAAGTCCGCCAGGTCGCGCGCGAAGCCCTTCACGAAGTGCTCTTCGCCCAGCGGCACCAGCTCTTCCCCGGCGGCGATGCGCGCCGCGTGCGCCTTCATGAACTCGAGATCCACGCCCGCGCAGAAGGCGCGCCCGGCTCCCGTCAGGACCACGCTGCGCAGCTCCTCGGCCTCCCGGATGCGCTCGAAGGCCTCGACCAGCTCGTCGCCCATGGCGGGCTGGTAGGCGTTCAGGGCCTCGGGCCGGTCGAGGGTGACCCGGGCGACCGGGCCCTGGCTCTCGTAGAGGATGTGCTGGAAGGAGGGGCTCGAGGCCAAGTCTTCGCTCCGGCTGCTAGATTCGGCGGCATTCTAGCCGAGCCCCCGCGGCCCGGAGGAGGCGTCTTCGTGAGCGAGTTCCAGGCGTGAGCGAGTTCCAGCTGGCCGACATCTACGAGGCGATGGCGGACGCGATCCCCGATCGCACGGCGCTGGTCTGCGGGGAGGAGAGCCTGAGCTACGCCCAGCTCGACGAGCGCGCCACACGCCTGGCCCACGTGCTGGCGGAGCAGGGCATCGGCGTCGGCGACCACGTCGGAACCTATCTGCACAACGGCGTCGAGTACGTCTCCACCATGCTGGCCTGCTTCAAGCTGCGCGCGGTCTCGATCAACGTGAACTACCGCTACGTCGAAGAGGAGCTGCGCTACCTCTTCGACAACGCCGACATCAAGGCCGTGGTCTTCGACCGCGAGTACGCGCCCCGCATCGCGGCGGTGCGAGAGGCCTGTCCCGAGCTCCGGAGCTTCATCTCGGTCGAGGACGGCTCCGGGGCCGATATCGCCTCCCTGGGCGCCCTGGACTACGCCGAGGCGGTGGCGGCCGCCTCGCCCGAGCGCGACTTCGGCCCCCGCTCCGACGACGACCTCTTCATCATCTACACCGGCGGCACCACCGGCATGCCCAAGGGGGTGATGTGGCGCCACGAGGATCTCTTCTTCGCGGGCCTCGCCGGCGGCAACCCGATGGGTGAGCCCTACCGCAGCCGGGAGGCCCTGGTGGCCGCCGCGGCCGCCTCGCCGGGCCAGCTCGTGAGCTTCCCGCTGGCCCCGCTGATCCACGGGGCCGCGCAGCTCGCGACCCTCATCGCCTTCAACGGCGGCCAGAAGATCGTGATGCAGCAGCACTTCGATCCCGAGGAGGCGGTGGCCATCATCGGCCGCGAGAAGGTGAATACCGTCTCGCTCGTTGGCGACGCCATGGCCGCGCCGCTGGCCCAGGCGATCGAGAAGGCCCATGCCGAGGGCCGCGCCGATCTCGGCAGCCTGCTGGTGGTGGGCTCGGCCGGCGCCATCTTCTCGCAGCGGGTCAAGGCGCGGCTCAAGGCCCTGCTGCCCAACCTGGGCATCGTCGACAGCTACGGCAGCACCGAGACCGGCTTCCAGGGCACCGGGACCAGCTCGGACAACAGGAGCTTCGGTCAGGGCCTCTCCTTCGCCATGAACGAACGGACCGTGGTGCTCGACGAGGAGAAGCGGATCCTGGCGCCGGGCTCCGGGCTGCGCGGTCGGGTGGCGCTCAAGGGCCACGTGCCGGTGGGCTACTACAACGACCCGGAGAAGACTGCCGAGACTTTCGTGACGATCGACGGCGAGCGCTACTCGATCACCGGGGACATCGCCGAGGTCGAGGCCGATGGGACGGTCAAGCTCTTCGGGCGCGGCTCGCTCTGCATCAACTCCGGCGGCGAGAAGGTCTTCATCGAGGAGGTGGAGAACGCCCTCAAGACCCACGCCGACATCCACGACGCGGTGGTGGTGGGCGTGGACGACGAGCGCTGGGGCCAGCGGGTCACGGCGCTGGTCTCCCTCGAGCCCGGGGTGGCGGATCCGGGCGAGGAGGCCCTCAAGGAGCACGCGCGGAGCAAGGTGGCCGGCTACAAGGTGCCCAAGGAGATCTACGTCGTGGACGAGGTCTTTCGCGGGCCCAACGGCAAGGCCGACTACAAGCTCTCCAAGCAGGTGGCCAGCGAGCTCGCGGCCCGGCGGGCCGGCTAGCCCCTCTCAGTCCGGCGTCGAGACCAGGGGCCCCGGCGGCTCGAGGCGCAGGTCTTCGATGGCCACCTCCGGGTGGCTCCGGGCGCTGGCCAGCACCTCGGCCAGCACGGCCCCCAGCTCCTCGGCGCGCATCTGGAGCCGGGTCATGAAGCCGTGGGCGACCCAGAGCCGCATCAGCTCCCCGACCCGGGCCGGCTCGTAGTCGCGCGCGATGTCGGTTCCGATCGTCGGCCCCACCACGACGCGAAGGAAGCGCGTGTCCGGCTGCTCCGTGCGCAGGGCGCGAATCACCTCGTCGAGCGCGGCCTTGCTGGCGCTGTAGGCGGCCAGGCCGGGGCGCGGCCGGCCCACGCAGTCCGAGGAGACGTAGGCGGCCAGGCCCCCCGCCAGGTGGGGCAGGGCGGCCCGGCTGACCCAGGCGGCGCCCAGGGCGTTGGTCTCGAAGACCGCGCGCCAGTGCTCGGCGTCGGCGTCCCGCAGCCAGGCCAGCGGTGTGATGCCCGCCGAGTAGACGAGGCCGTCGAGGCCGCCCAGCGCGGCCACCGCCTCGGCGACCATGCGCTCGCAGTCGGCCGGCGCGCGCACGTCGGCGACGATGGCAGACCCGTCGCAAGACCCGGCTACTGCGGACAGGGGCTCCTGGCGCCGTCCCACCAGGGCCAGCCGCGCTCCGCCCTCGGCCGCGCGGGTGGCGAAGGCGCGGCCGATGCCGGAGGTCGCGCCGACCACCAGCCAGCGGCTGCCGGCGAGGCCAGGGCGCAGCGTGGGTCCGGAAGCCGCCATGGAATCCGAGCGATTGTAAGCCAAGAGCCGTCGCGGCGGGGCGCTCGCCTGCGCCGGACACAGCTCTCGCTCAGCCCAGGGCCTCGTAGTCCTCGAGGATGCCGGCCACCCGGGCCTCGAAGATCTCGCGGGTCTCCGGGTGGGTCAGGATGCGGGAGCGATTCAGGCGGATGCCCTGCAGCGTGCGGCGGCCGCACTCCTCGGCGCTCATGGCCGCTTCCGGATCGACCGGAAGCTGCGGCGGCAGCGGTCCCTCGTGCTCCGGGTCCTGGAGCGGTCCGCCGAAACGGGCCGGCCGCTGGCGGGCCGAGGTCGTGGCCAGCTTCGTCTGCACCAGGCCCGGACACAGCACCGAGACCCCGATGCCGTGGGGCGCCAGCTCGGCCCGCAGTGTCTCGCTGTAGCCGACGGCGGCGAACTTGGAGGCGGTGTAGAGACCCAGCCCGGGGAAGTCGCCGACCAGCCCGGCCAGCGACGCAGTATTGACGATGTGGGCGGGCTCTCCCTGGGCCAGCAGGCGCGGCAGGAAGGCCTGCACCGAGTGGATCAGGCCGTGCAGGTTCACCGACAGCACCCACTGCCAGTCGGCGTCGGTGGCCTCGGCCAGGGGGCTCAGGTGGATGACGCCGGCGTTGTTCGACAGCACGTGCACCGCGCCCAGCTCGGCGAAGGCGCGCTCGGCCAGCGCCTCCAGGCTGGCGGGCTGCGTGACGTCGACGCCGGCGGCCAGGGCCGTCGCGCCGCGGCCGCGCAGCTCCTCGGCCACGGCCTTGGCCGAGGCCTCGTTCAGGTCGGCGACGCAGACCCGTACGCCCGCCTCGGCGAGGGCCAGGGCGATGCCCCGGCCGATCCCGCTACCGCCGCCGATCACGACGCCGGCGCGACCCCGCAGCGACTCCATCAGCGCTTCTCCCCGCCGAAGCTGTCGGCGACCGGTGCCTCGATGGGCAGCTCGATCCGGCGTCCCGCCGTCCAGCCACCATCCACCACCAGGGCGTGTCCCGTGACGAAGGAGGCGTCCTCGGAGGCCAGGAAGAGCGCCGCGGCGGCCACCTCCTCGGGCTTGCCCCAGCGCTCCATTAGGTGGATGCGCCGCATGGTCTCGTAGATTGGCGCCATGCTGGGATTCTCCAGCAGCACATCGGTCATCGGCGTCTCGATGGCCCCCGGGCACAGACAGTTGACCCGGATGCCCTCGCGCGAGTAGTCCACGGCCATGCTGCGGGTCATCAGCACCACGCCGCCCTTGGAGGCGTTGTAGGCCAGCTGGCTGTTGATGCCCTCCAGGCCCTCGACGCTCGCGATGTGGATGATGCTCCCGGAGCCCTGCCGCCGCATGAAGGGCAGCACGTGCTTGGCCACCAGATACGAGCCCTTCAGGTTGATGTCGACCACGCGGTCCCACTCGGCCTGGTCGAGCTCGTGGGCGGAGCCGTAGCCCGAGACCCCGGCCGCGTTCACCAGGACGTCGAGGCGTCCGTGCTGCTCGCCGGCGGCGAGCACCGCCGCGCGCACCGCCTCTTCGTCGCGCACATCGGCCTCGCCGAAGCTGCTGCGCGCCGCCGTCTCGGCGAGCGGCTTCCAGGCCTCCGGTGCCGGCTCGCGGAGGTCGATGCCGGCGATCGCCGCGCCCTCCTCGGCGAAGCGCTGCGCGCAGGCGTAGCCGATGCCCGAGGCCACACCGGTGACGAGCGCCACCTTGCCCTCCAGTCGCCCTTCCCGTCGTGCCATGGGTCGCCGCTCCCGTTTGAAGAAAGCCCCGCGGGCGGGTATAACTGAAACACGTTCTACCTGCGAGACCCCAGCGAGGATCGCCCATGTACATCGGCTACACCAAGGATCAGGAGGCGTTGCGTCAGGAGCTGCGCGACTACTACGCCAGGCTCCTCACGCCGGAGATCCAGGAGCAGCTGAACGAGGGCCACGGTACGGGCGAGACCATGCGCGCCGTGGTCCGGCAGATGGCTGCCGACGGCTGGCTGGGCATCGGCTGGCCGCAGGAGTACGGCGGCCAGGGTCGCTCGGAGATCGAGCAGTTCATCTTCTTCGACGAGTCGATGCGCTGCGGGGCGCCGGTTCCGATGCTCACCGTCAACACGGTGGGGCCCACCCTCATGCGCATGGGCTCCGAGGAGCAGAAGCGGGAGTACCTGCCGCGCATCCTCAAGGGCGAGATCCACTTCTGCATCGGCTACAGCGAGCCCCAGGCCGGCACCGACCTGGCCGCCCTCGGCACCCGGGCCGAGCGCGACGGCGACCACTACGTCGTGAACGGCCAGAAGCTCTGGACCAGCCTCGCCGGCGACGCGGACTACTGCTGGCTGGCCGTCCGCACCGATCCCGATGCGCCGAAGCACGCGGGCATCTCGATCCTGATCGTCGACATGAAGTCTCCCGGCATTCGCGTCGATCCCCTGCAGCTCCTCTCGGAGCACAACATCAACGCGGTCTTCTTCGATGACGTGCGCGTGCCCGTGGGCAACCTGGTGGGCCGCGAGAACCAGGGCTGGAAGCTCATCACCAGCCAGCTGAACCACGAGCGCGTCACCATCTGCTCGCCGGGCATGCTGGAGCGCTCCTCGGACGAGGTGCTGGCCTGGGCCCGCGAGACGCGGCTGCCGAACGGGCAGCGCGTGATCGACCAGGAGTGGGTGCAGGTGAACCTGGCCAAGGTGCTCTCCGGCCTGGAGTTCCTGCGCCTGATCAACTGGAAGGTCGCCTGGACCAGCATGCAGGGGAAGCTCGACCCGGCGGACGCCTCGACCACCAAGGTCTTCGGCACCGAGTGGTACATCGAGTCCTTCCAGCTGCTGATGGAAGTGCTCGGGCCGCGCGCCTACCTGAAGCGCGGCTCGCCGGAGGCGCTGCTGCATGGCTACCTGGAGATGATGTACCGCAGCCTCATCATCCTGACCTTCGGCGGCGGCACCAACGAGATCCAGCGCGACCTGATCGGGCTCTTCGGCCTCGGCTTGCCCCGCATGCCGCGCGTCTAGAGCCGGCTCGAGGAGCCCCATGAACTTCGAGTTCAACGAAGAGCAGCAGGCCATCGTCGACCTGGCGAAGCAGATCCTCTCGGACGGCGCCTCCCAGGAGCGCCTGCGCGAGATCGAGGGCCAGCCCGGTCCGCGCTTCGACCCCGAGCTCTGGAAGCGGCTCGCCGAGGCGGGCCTGGTGGGCGCCGCCATCGACGAGGTCCACGGCGGCGCCGGCCTGGGCTTCCTCGAGATCGCCGGGATCCTCGAAGAGGTGGGCCGCAGCGCGGCGCCGGTGCCGCTGCTCGAGACCGCGGTCCTCGGCGCCATGCCGCTGGCCGAGTTCGGCAGCGCCGAGCAGCAGCGCGAGTGGCTGCCGCGGGTGGCCCGCGGGGAGGCGATCCTGAGCGCCGCCCTGGTCGAGTGGGGCGACGAGGACGGGGAGATCCGCACCCGCGCGCGCCGCGAGGCGGACGGCTTCCGGCTGGAGGGCGTCAAGATCTGCGTGCCGGCGGGGCAGTTGGCGGAGCGCATCTGGGTGCCGGCCGCGACGGAGCGCGGGGTCGGCCTCTTCTTCGTCGACCCGCGAGCCGAGGGAGTCTCGCTGACGCCCCTCGACACCACCAGCGGCCAGCCCGAGGCGCGGCTCGAGCTGGCCGGGGCGCGGGTCGGGCCCGAGGCGGTGCTCGGAGATCCCGATGGGGCCGCACGGCTCGTCGCCTGGCTGCGCGAGCGCGCCACGGCGGCGCTGGCCTCGCTGGCCCTCGGCGTCTGCGAGGAGGCGCTGCGCCTCACGGCGGACTACATCAAGACCCGTAAGCAGTTCGACCAGCCCATCGCCATGTTCCAGGCCGTCGCCCACCGCGCCGCCGATGCCTACATCGACATCGAGGGCATCCGGCTGACGGCGCTGCAGGCGGCCTGGCGGATCTCGGCGGGTCTGCCCGCGGCCGAGCAGGTGGCGATCGCCAAGATCTGGGCCGCCGAGGCCGGTAAACGCGTGGTCCACGCGGCCGCCCACCTCCACGGCGGGGTGGGCGTCGACCGCGACTACCCGCTCCACCGCTACTTCCTCTACGCGCGCCAGCTCGAGCTCTCGCTGGGCGGCGCCACCCAGCAGCTTCGGGCCTACGGGCGCATGCTGGCCGCCGGCTGATCCAGGCCCGCGCGGCCGCCGCGGCGCTGGATCGCGTCGTGCAGGGCCATGCCGGCCCCCATGGCCAGGGCGAAGAGCAGCACCTGGCGCGAGCCCGAGACCAGCGCAGCGAGGGCCGGACCCGGACAGAGCCCGACCAGCCCCCAGCCCACGCCGAAGAGTGCGGCTCCGGCCAGCAGCGGCGCGTCCACGCTGCGACGCGACGGCAGCGCCAGCGCCGCTCCGAGCAGGGTGCGACCGCGGCGCCGGGCCCACCAGGTGGCCGGGACCGTCACCGCCAGGGCTCCGCCCATCACGAAGGCCAGGCTGGGATTCCAGTCCCCCGCCACGTCGAGGAAGGCCAGCACCACGGCCGGGTCGGTCATGTGGCCCAGGGCCAGGCCGGCGCCGAAGAGCACGCCGCAGCCGAGGGCGACCGCGACCCTCGTCACGGCATCTCCAGCAGGTGTCGCATGACGAAGACCGTGACCGCCCCACTGGTCATGAAGGCCAGCGTGGCCAGCAGGGAGCGGCGCGAGCCGCGCGCCAGCCCGCAGACCCCGTGGCCGCTGGTGCAGCCGTTCCCGAGCCGGGTGCCGACGCCGACCAGCAGGCCCGCGCCGACCAGCAGGGCGGGTGGGGCATCGAGCTGCACCGTCAGGCCGCCCCGCAGCCCGGAGACGAGCAGGGCGCCCAGCGGCAGGCCCACCAGGAAGGCGACGCGCCAGGCGGTGTCGGCCGAGGGACGGCCCAGGCTGGAGCCCAGGATGCCGCTGATGCCGGCCACCCGGCCGTGCAGGATCAGCAGCAGGCTCGCCGCGGCGCCGATCAGCAGGCCGCCGAGGCTCGAGTCGAGCGGGGTGAAGGCTGTCATGGTCGGATCTCTCCTCCCGTTCGTCGCACTCAGATGCCCTCGCCGCCCTGGAAGAGCTCGGCCTGGCCCTCGGCGGCCGGTGGCCGGCGCGAGGCCCGACCGGCCGCGAGGCCGACGGCGAGGAGGGCCAGGGCGAAGGCGAGCTGGGGCAGGCTCGCGGGCAGGGCCGGGGCCAGGGTCTGGACCACCAGCGCGCCTTCCCGGGCCAGGATGAGGACGGCCATGGCCAGCACGAAGCTCGCGAAGGCCCGGCGCAGGGCGTTGGGGTCGACGCGCTGGCCGAGCCGCGAGCCCAGGGCGGAGCCTCCCACGGCGCAGGCGGTGACCGCCGCGACGAGCGGCACGTCGAGGGAGACGTGGCTCAGGTAGCCCAGCAGAGCGGCTCCACTCTTCAGCACGATCACGATCAGCGACGTTCCCACCGCCGCCGCCACGGGCAGTCCGGCCCACAGGTTGAGCGCCGGCACGATCAGGAAGCCGCCCCCCGCCCCGACCAGGCCGGTGAAGAGGCCGACGCCGAAGCCCTGCAGCAGCAGCTTGGCGCGGGCGTGAGCGATGGCTCCGGCGGGGGCGCCGCGGCGGCCCTGCCACATGGCGACGGAGGTGAGCGCCATCATCGTCGCGAAGAGCAGCAGCAGGATGCCCCCGTCGACGTAGGCACCGGCCCGACCCCCGAGATAGGCGCCGGCCATGCCGGCGCTGCCGAAGAGCAGCCCCGTCCCGAGCCGCACGTTCCCGGCCCGCGCATGGGGCCAGGCCCCCGAGAGGCTGGCCACGGCCACGACCACCAGCGAGCTGGCGATGGCCGTCTTGGGATCCAGCCCGAAGACGTAGACCAGCAGCGGCACCGTGAGGATGGAGCCGCCCCCGCCGAAGAAGCCGAGCGTGACTCCCACCAGGACCGCGAGCAGGAGTCCCAGGATCCACACGTCGCTCTAGCCCCCCTGGCTTCCGCGCGAGGCCCCTCCAGCCCCCCTCGCCGGCGAGCTTCCTGCAGCCCGCGTGCCAGATGCGACCGGGACCCGTTCGGGAGCGGTACGAATCCGCCGGCGTGGCATTCTCGAAGGAAGAACAGGAGGATTCAGCATGCACGCACAGCGTCGCACCCTCGCCGGCATCAATGTCATCGGAGGCCTCGCAGTCCTCGGGAGCTACGCCTGGGGCATTGCGACCCATCCCGGCTCGGCCGGCGACGTCTGGGGCGGCGTCCCTGCAGGTCTCCAGCCGGTCTACACGGTATCGATGCTCACGGCTGCGGTCGGCTACTTCGCCTTCACCTACTTCGTCTTCTTCCGGGTCGATCCCGAGGACGCCCGCATCGGCTCGAGCGGGGCCTATCCGCTGCTGAACGGCCTCTACGCCCTGATCCTCTTCCCTTCCGCGCTCTGGATGCCGCTGACCTTCGCCATGCTCGACGGCCCGGACGGTACTCTGTGGCTGGCGATCCGCGTGGTGCTGGCCGCGGTCGGCATCGGCTCGGTGGGCCTCCTGCTCGCGCTGCTCGCGCTCCGCCCGAGGCGCCCGGCCTGGGCCTACTGGCTGGCCATCGTGGGTCTCAGTGCCTTCTGCCTGCAGACGGCGCTGCTCGACGCGCTGGTCTGGCCGGCCTTCTTCCCGCTCTAGGCTTCAGCGGAGCGACAGGTGCATGATGCGCGGCCGGGGGCCGCGGATCCACGAGATCCACCAGTCGATGCCGCCGTACTTCTCGCGGAAGGCCGCCGCCACCGCCTCGCGCTGCGCGTCCTCCTCCACGAAGTCTGCGCGCACGGGAATCTCCTGCTCGCCGATGCGCAGCGCGATCTCGGGCTCGCGCTCCACGTTGTCGCCCCAGGTCGAGCCGCCGGTGCGGATGTAGGGCTCGCCGTCCACGACCAGCAGCCAGATCTTCGTCTCGCGCGGGTCGCCGTCCTCGTCCTGGGTCAGCACGTAGATCGTGTCCACCTCGGCGTGCTGGCTCCAGTCGAACTCCGCCTCGGAGTCGGCCGTCGCGACTCCCGAGGCGAGCGCGCTCGAGATCGCCACGGCGCTCGCGAGCGCGGCGACGCGGTCTCTCTGCATGTCACACCCTCCTGCTCGTGCCTCTGCCCGCCGGGTCGCCGGCCCGGTCACTTGCGCGCGACGCCCGCGATGTGAGGGGCGACGTAGAAGAGGGGAGAGCGGATGCGGAAGCGCTCGAGCTCCAGCGAGGCGAAGCCCGCGGCGCGCAGCAGCTGCTCGGTGTCGCGGTCGGGCTCGCAGCCCTCGAAGCAGAAGCTGTGGGGCGCCCGCAGCCACTGCTGGGAGCGACGCAGCCAGCCCTCCGAGGGATCGATCACGTGCTCGATGAAGACGAAGCGCCCGCCGGGCTCGAGGACGCGCCGCACCTCGCCGAGGACCGCCGCCGGGTCGCCGACCGAGCAGAGCACCAGGGAGGAGACCACCGCGGGGACGCTGGCGTCGGGCAGGTCGAGGCGCTCGCCGCGCAGGCCGCGGATCTCGAGGTCCACGCCGTGCTGCTGGGCCTTGCGGTGCAGCGCGTCGTGCATGCGCAGGTTCGGCTCGATGCCGATCACCTGCTGACCGGGCCGAAAGTGGCGACAGTTGGCGCCGGTCCCCGGCCCCAGCTCGACGACGCGATCCGGCAGCTCGGCGAAGAGCGCCCGCTTGCGCTCGCCGTGGATGCGCTCGAGGGTCGCCTCCGTGGCCTGGAGGAACCAGGCGTGGAAGCGCCCGCGGAGGGCGCGGTCGTGGGTGTCGGGCTCGTCCATGCCGCTTCGCGCGCTGCTGCGCGGGCCGGTATCGTAGGCCATCGTGAGGCTGCGCTCGTACGCCGGCTGCAACGCCCTGGTCACGGGGGCCTCGAGCGGCATCGGTCGCCTGCTGGCGCAGCGCCTGGCCCGCGAGGGGGCCGCGGTGGCCCTGGTCGCCCGGCGCGCCGAAGCGCTGGACGCGCTCGCCACCGAGATCGAGGCCGCGGGGGCGCGCGCCCTGCCGCTGGTCTGCGACGTCGGAGATCCGGTTCAGGTCGAGCGGGCGGCGGAGCGCGCACTCTCCGAGCTCGGGCCCGTCGACATCCTGGTGAACAACGCGGGCTACGGCGGCCACCGTCGCTTCCTGGACTGGAAGGTCTCGGACGTCGAACGCCTGATGCGGGTGAACTACCTGGGCGCGGTCTACTTCAGCAAGGCCCTGCTGCCGGCGATGGTCGAGCGGGGACGGGGCTGGCTGGTCTTCCTGGCCTCGGTGGCGGGGCGCCTCGGGGTGCCCGAGGAGTCCGCCTACGCGGCCTCGAAGTTCGCCCTGGTCGGCCTCGCCGAGGCGTTGTCCCTGGAGCTGGAGGAGGCGGGCATCCACGTCCTGACCGTGTGCCCCGGCTCGGTGCGCACGCCCTTCTTCTCGCGGGAGACGCTGGGAGCGCTGCCCGAGTCGGCGCGGCGCAGCATGGTGGAGCCCGAAGCCCTGGTGGAGCGGATCTTCGAGGCCCTCGCGATCGGGGCCCACGAGCTGACCTTCCCGCGCTACATCCGCTTCGCCTACGCGGCGCGCGCCCTGCTGCCGCGCTGGACCCGCGGGCAGATCCGACGCCACACCCTGGGCGCCAGCCGACGGCCTCAATCCCCCTCCTCCGGCACGTAGACCTGGAAGAATTGCACCGGCAGGAAGTCGTGGCTCTCGGACAGCCGGTAGCCGGCCCTCTCCATCTCGGCGCTCACCTCGGCGGCCCGGCTCGCGTGCTCGTCGTCCACGAAGAAGCCGAGCAGGCCTCCGAGCTCGGCGTTGGGCTCCAGCACGGCGATGCGTCCGCCGGGCGAGAGATCCCCTCGCAGGCGCTCGAAGTAGGCAGGGCGGTCCTCGATGTGATGGTAGGTGTCGACCACCAGCACCAGGTCGACGGCCGCGTCGGGCAGCATGGGATCCTCCGGGCGCCCGAGCTTCACCTCGATGGCCGGCTGGTCGGCGAAGCGCTCGCCCAGTGCGTCGGTGAGCTCGCTCTCCACGTCGACGGCCAGCACGCGGCCCGCGGGGCCGACGGCCTCGGCCAGGTAGGGCAGGAAGTAGCCCTCCCTGCCCGCACCGAGGTCCGCGACGGTCGCGCCTTCCGCAATCTCCAGGGCCTCGACCACCGCTTCGGGTCGCTGCCAGCCGTCCCGCCCCAGCTTCCAGTCGAGCTTCGAGACCCCGGTGCAGCCGGCGAGCTGGCCGAGCGCGAGGCCGACCAGGATTCCCCGGCGCAGCTGCGGGGGGACGGCGCTGCAGCGCAGCCGCGGCATCGTCA
This sequence comes from uncultured Spirochaetales bacterium, assembly GCA_964649065.1. Lineage (GTDB taxonomy): Bacteria > Myxococcota_A > UBA9160 > UBA9160 > SMWR01 > CAZYOL01. The sequence goes on along the minus strand of CAZYOL010000015.1, from coordinate 1,410 downwards.
GCCCCCCCGCGGGTGGTCGACGGCCCGGCCGGCGTCGACCCAGCCCCGGATGCCCTCCGGCATCACCGTCACGCGCGTGTAGCCGGCCTCGGAGGCGCGCAGGGCGGCGTCGCGGGCCGCTCCGCAGAGGCTGCTGTGGCAGTAGAAGACCAGCCGGCGGCCCGTGTCGGCGGGCAGCTCGGAGAGCGCGTAGTCGCGATGGCTCGACAGCAGCAGGGCGCCGGGAATGACTCCGAGCCTGGCGCGGGTCTCGACGCTGTTGGCGTCGACCACGAGCGGCGGCGAGGCCGAAGCGAGGCTCGAGACCAGCTCCGGGATGCCGACGGCGGGGAGACCGCCGGTGCCGGCGCGACAGCTGGCCAGGGCTGCGGGGAGCAGCGCGAGCGAGACGAGCAAGGCGTTTCGAAGTGTCATGATCGGTCCTCCGGGAGCAGGCCGCCGAGCAGGAATTGCACGGCGGTCTCCTCGATGTCGTTCGGGTCCAGGGGCTGCGGGCTCGGATCCCAGTGCACGTGCACTGCCCAGAGCGTCACCGTCTCGAGCACGAAGCGCGCGGCGGTGGCAACGTCGGGGACGGGCCGCAGCAGCCCCTTGTCGATCCGGCTTCGGAGATAGCGCTCCAGCAGCTCCAGCTGTCGGAGACGGCCGTGCTGGTAGAGGAGATCCTGGAGCTCGGCGTGATCGCGGCAGCGGTCTGCGAGCTTGATGGCCGTGCGGTAGCGCCCGAAGGTCTCGAAGAGGGCTCGCAGCACGGACTCGAGCTCGGCGCGGGGATCGCCCACCTCGCGGCGGCCCAGGGCCGCGCGCAGAGCGGGTGGCGCGACCTGCTGGGCCAGCCGCTGGCGCAGGCGTTCGGCCAGGGCCCCGGGCGGCGGCGCGGCAAGCGGAAGCGGCAGGTCGTCCGGCTCGGGAAGCTCGCCGGCGGCGTAGAGCAGGGCGGCGGCGAAGAGAGCCTCCTTGCTCGCCACGTAGAGGTAGAGCGTGCCCTTGGCGACGCCCAGCTCCCGGGCGACGTCGGACATCTGGCTGAGGCGGTAGCCGTGCGCCACGAAGATCCGGGTCGCGGCTTCGAGCAGCTCCTTCAGGCGGTGCCGGGGGACGACTCGCGGGGGCATGGCTCCTTGAATAACTGACTGAGTCAGTCATTACAAGGGCACGGCGGGCATCCGGGCGGCGCGGCCCGGATTTGCGGCCCGGGGCCCGATCGGACACGCTGCGGGTCCCGTACAACCCCTGAGATCCGCAAAGGAAATTTCCCGATGTCCGAGCGCCCCGCCCCCCTCGCCGGCCTGCGCGTCATCGAGAGCTCGCTGCTCGGGCCGGGCGCCATCAGCACTCACCTGGCCGACCTGGGCGCCGAGGTCATCAAGGTGGAGTCTCCCGCCGGCGACTACATCCGCGAGATGACCT
>CAZYOL010000014.1:30149-39514 GCA_964649065.1 uncultured Spirochaetales bacterium | reverse complement strand
GCCGCTGCCGTCGCCATGGGCGGAGATTGGACGGCTCGGCCAGGCGCGCCGGACCGGCACGGGCGAGAACGTGTGGGACGTCGGCCGCCTCGCACCGGGAGCGCGCCGGACCATCCGGATCACGCACCGCGCCCCGCGGGGCGTTGGGGGTTGGGGCCCCCACCTCCTCGCCCTTTCCTTCTACTACTAGCGGGCCGCGGTGGGGGCCGGCGCCGGGGCCGAGGTCGATCACGTGGTCGGCGGCCGCCACCAGCTCCGGTGCGTGCTCCACGACGACCACCGTGTTGCCGCGGTCGCGGATGCGCCGGAGCGTGTCGACGAGGCGACCCAGGTCGCGGGCGTGGAGGCCCACCGAGGGCTCGTCCAGCACGTAGAGCGAAGCGGTGAGCGTGCCGCCCAGCGCCGCGGCCAGCTGGATGCGCTGGGCCTCGCCGCCCGAGAGGGTGCGGGTCTGCCGATCGAGGGTGACGTAGCCGAGCCCCACCTCCACCGCCGTCCCCACCCGCGTCGCGAGCTCCTGCAGCAGGCGCTCGGAGCGGGCACGCTGCGCCTCGGAGAGCTCGAGCCCGGCCAGCCAGGCCTGCAGCCCGCTCAAGCTGAGACGCGCCAGGGAGGCGATGTCGAGCCCCGCGACGCGCAGGCAGCGGGCCTCCTCGCGCAGGCGCGAGCCCCCGCAGTCGCCACAGGGATCGAAGCGGCGGTAGCGCGCCAGCAGCACGCGCGCCTGCACCTTGTAGCGCTTGCGCTCCAGGCGCTCGAAGAAGCGCCGCACGCCGCGCCACGCCTCGCCGTCTCCCTCGAAGACCCAGGCGCGGTCCTCCTCCGGGAGTGCCTCGAAGGGCCGCCGAGTATCCAGCCCGCGCTCGCGAGCCGCGCGCAGCAGCCGCTGCAGGTAGGGCTGGCCCGAGGGCGTGGCGAAGGGCGCGATCGCTCCCTGCTCGAGGCCGAGGCCCGGGTCGGGCACCACCCGCTCCCGGTCCAGCGCGGGCACGCGCCCGAAGCCCTGGCAGGCCGGGCAGGCGCCGAGCGAGCTGTTGAAGGAGAGGAGTGCGGGCTCCGGGGCGGCGAAGCGGCGCCCGCAGCCGTCGCAGGCGAAGCCCTCCCGGTAGCTCGCGCGCTCGCCGGCCTCGCTCACCAGGCCGCAGCGCCCCTCGCCGCGGGCAAAGGCCGTGGCGATCGCCTCCACCAGGCGACGCCGGCCCGTGTCGGCCCGGAGGGCCAGCCGGTCGATCAGCAGCAGCCCCGTCGTGCGCAGGGCGTCGAGCTGCCTGGCCGTCAGCTGCGTCACATCGTGAACGGCGCCGCTCGCATCGAGGATGCGCGGGAAGCCCTCGCGGGCCAGGCGCTCGCGCAGGGCGGTGGCTCGCTCGCTGCGGCGCTCCGGAAGCGGCGCGCCCAGGGAGACGCGCTTGCCCCGCCAGCGGTCCAGGATGCGCTCGGCCACGGCCTCGGCGCTCCCCGGGCGCACGGGCAGCTCGCAGCTCGGGCAGACCGTCTCCCCGATCTTCGCGTAGAGCAGGCGCAGCGAGTCGAGGATCTCGGTCGCGGTTCCGACGGTGGAGCGCGCATTGGTGACGCGGTTGCGGCGCTCGATGGCGATCGCCGGAGGCAGGCTCGAGATGGCCTCCACCTCGGGCCGCGGAAGCCGCTCCAGGAACTGGCGCGCATAGGTGGACAGCGAGGCGACGTAGCGCCGCTGGCCCTCGGCGTAGAGCGTGTCCAGGGCCAGGGTGGATTTGCCGGAGCCCGAGACCCCGGTCACCACGGTGAGCGAGCCCAGCGGAATGCGGCAGTCGATGCCCTTCAGGTTGTGGGAGCGGGCGCCCTCGACGGTGATCTCGGACATGGTGGTGTGGCGGCGGGCCCGGCCCCTCCTCAGGCCGGCGCGCCGAAGAGGGCGCGCAGCTTGAGGGCCAGCGCCAGGTCGCCCTCGACCCGGAGGCGGCCGCCCAGGAAGAGCATGTCCGCGTTGGCTCGCCCCGCCAGCACCCCGAAGAAGTCCGCGGCGGCGAGCCGGTAGATCACGTCCGGTGCGGGCAGCCGCCCCGGCCCGACGTCGACGCGACCGTCGTCGACGCGGACGGCCAGATCCCCTCCCCCGGCTCCGCTCAGCTCCAGCTGGTAGTCCACGCACAGGCCGCGCGAGGCCTCGGGGTCGAAGTGCTTGCGCAGCCAGTCGGCCGCCTCGCCGAGAGAGCGCGGCTCGGAGGCGGCACGCGCGCCGCTCAGAGGCCCTCGTCCGGAAGCGAGGCGGGGTCGTCCAGGATCAGGGTGATCGAGAGGTGGTCGCCGGTCTCGCTCTGGGCCATGTGCAGGACGCGAACCTCGTGAGTCGACAGGTACTTGTTGATGTCCTCTTCGACCTCTTTCACGAGCCCGCGTACGACGATACAGCGAAGCGCCATGCCTCAGTCCTCCTCGCGCTCGGCCTGACGGCGCGCGTCGTGGGCGTATCGCTCCTTGCCCAGGCGCTCTGCCGCCTCGGCCAGTGAGCCCCACTCCGCGGCCTCGGCCGGTCGTCCCTGGGCCGTGGCCACCGCTCGGAGCAGGAACGCATCCCCGCTCTCGATCGCAGTACCCCGCAGCTCGGTCAGCCGCTCGTCGGCCTCGCCGCGCCGCAGGAAGTCCAGCGCTTCCAGCACGCGCCCTTCCCCGAGGTAGGCCTCGGCGACGGCCAACGCCTTGGCGGGCGCCAGCTCTCGCTCGATCAGGTGCCGCCGCTCGAGGGCGTTCGGAATCGCTGAGCTCGCCATGCCCTGTTCCAGCTCCGAGGGAAGTCTAATACCTCGGCACGTCGGGATCGACCGTCAGGGACCAGGCATCGATGCCGCCCGAGAGGTTCACCACGCTCTCGAAGCCGTGCTGAAGCAGGATCTCGCAGGCCTGGGCGCTGCGGCGTCCGTGGTGGCACTGGGCCACGATGCGCCGCGATTTCCAGGCCGCGAGCTCGTCGACGCGATGCGGCAGCTCTCCCAGCGGGATCAGCAGCGCTCCCTCGAGGCGCGCCGTCGCAAACTCCTCGGGCTGCCGCACGTCGAGCAGGAGGAAGTCCTCGCCCCGCTCGCGCAGCGCCTGGACCTCGGCGGGCGTAAGCTCCTCGAAGCGGGGCGCGGGGGCGACGGCCGGCACCCCGCAGAAGCCCTCGTAGTCGATCAGCTCGGTGATCGACGGGCTCTCGCCGCAGAGCGCGCACTGGGGATCCTTGCGCAGCCGGAACTCGTGGAACTCCATGCGCAGGGCGTCGACCTGCAGCAGACGGCCGATCAGCGGCTCGCCGAGGCCCGTCAGGAGCTTCAGCACCTCGGTCGCCTGCACCAGGGCGACGAGGCCCGGCAGCACGCCCAGCACCCCGCCCTCGGCACAGCCCGGCACGGCCCCGGGCGGCGGCGGCTCCGGGTAGAGGCAGCGGTAGCAGGGTCCGCGGCGGGCGTCGAAGACGCTGGCCTGGCCGTCGAAGCGGTAGATCGAGCCGTGCACGTTGGGAATGCCCAGGAGCGCGCAGGCGTCGTTGCTGAGGTAGCGGGTGGGAAAGTTGTCCGTGCCGTCTACCACCACGTCGTAGCCCTCGAAGAGCTGCAGGGCGTTCGAGGAGCTCAGGGGCACCGGGTAGAGCTCGACACGGACGTCCGGGTTCATCGCCCGGATGCGCTCGCGGGCCACCTCGACCTTCGGGCGCCCCACGTCGGCCGTGCCGTAGAGCACCTGCCGCTGCAGATTGGAGGCATCGACGCGGTCGAAGTCCACCAGGCCCAGGCTGCCGACCCCGGCGGCGGCCAGATACTGGGCGGCTGGGCAGCCCAGCCCGCCCGCCCCGATCAGCAGCACGCGAGACTCGAGCAGCCGCAGCTGGCCCTCCACCCCGAGCTCCGGGAGGGTCAGGTGGCGCCGGTAGCGATCGAGCTGGTCGGGGCGGAGCAGGGGCTCGTTCGAGGCCAAGTGCTAGCTCCCGGCGGCCCGGACGCGAATCACGTAGGCCTGGCGCGGCACCTCGCGCTGCTGCCAGGACACGGAGACCAGGTCACCGCGGGCCAGCGCCTGCCACGAGCTCTTGCGCCCGACCACGCGCGTCTTCTCGGAACGCATGAAGGAGAAGTTGTCGCCGCGGCAGGCGCCCTCGACGCAGGCCACGGTGAGCTTGCGCTCGCTGATCTGCTGGATGCGCCCGCTGAACTGCTGGTCCTGCGCCCAGACGACGCCCGGCAGGGCGAGCAGCCAGCAGGCCAGGAGCAGGGCGACGGTGCGGCGGTCGGGCATGGGCTGCGTCTTCTCCTGGCTCTCGCGGGCTTGGACGTGCGCGAGCGATTGCGCATTCAGCGCCCTCCGCGAGGCCCTCCCCCGCCGTCCGGCGCGGGTGCCGGAGGTGGGACTCGAACCCACAAGGCCCGGAGGCCGGGGCCTTTTGAGGGCCCTGCGTATGCCAATTCCGCCACTCCGGCCGCTCATATAAGGTACCAGCCGCGCCCAGCGCTGGCAGCGCCCGGGGGCCCCCCGGAGCCCGCAGCGGCGCTCTTTGACAGCCCTAGCGACGCTGGGTAGCTTCACCGATTCGAGTGGGGCTGTAGCTCAGCTGGGAGAGCACAAGGCTGGCAGTCTTGGGGTCAGGGGTTCGAATCCCCTCAGCTCCACCAGATCTTCCGCGGGGTTGGCGAGGCCGTCGCCAACCCCTTTCTTCATCCGGCATGGCATGATGGCCTCGTGACCGCGTCCACTCCTCTGCGCCTCGTCGGTGCACCGGGCTCGCCCTACAGCCGGAAGCTGCGCGCGGCGCTGCGCTACCGCCGCATCCCCCACCTCTGGATCCTCCGCGGTGCCCCGGAGAGCCGAGGGCTGCCGCGCCCCCGGGTGGAGCTGCTGCCGCAGCTGGTGCAGCCCGGCCCCGACGGCGCACTCCGGGCGGAGATCGACACCACTCCGCTGCTGCGGGCGCTCGAGGCGAGCCATTCCGGGCGCTCGCTGATTCCCTCCGACCCGGCGCTCGCCTTCGTCGATGCCCTGATCGAGGACTACGCCGACGAGTGGCTCACCAAGGCGATGTTCCACTACCGCTGGGCCTACGAGGCCGACGTCGCCAAGGCGGCCGCGATCCTGCCCCGCTGGTTCACCACGAACCAGCCCGAGGAGCAGGCCGTCGCAGCAGGAGAGCAGTTCGCACGCCGCCAGATCGAGCGCCGGGTCGTGGTCGGCTCGAACCCCACCACGGCTCCGGTCATCGAGGCGAGCTACCGCCGCCTGCTCCAGCGGCTCGACGACCACCTCAGGGGCTCGCGTTTCGTCCTCGGCGCCCGGCCCGCCAGCTGCGACCTCGCGCTCTACGGCCAGCTCACCCAGCTCGTGGCCTTCGACCCGACGCCCGCAGCCGTGGCCCTGGAGCTGGCGCCGCGGGTCGTGGCCTGGGTCGACGTGGTCGAGGATCTCTCGGGCCTCGAGCCCGTAGAGACGGACTGGCTCGCTCGGGATGCCCTGCCCGGCACGCTGCGCCCGTTGCTCGAGGAGATCGGGCGCGTCTACGCCCCCTTCCTGCGCGCCAACGCCGAGGCCCTCGAGCGCGGCGCAGAGCGGGTCGAGGCCGAGATCGACGGCCAGCGCTGGGTGCAGCAGCCCTTCCCCTACCAGGCCAAGTGCCTGGCCTGGCTGCGCGAGGCTCGCGCCTCGCTGTCGGAGACCGAGCGCGCGGCGGTCGATGCGCTGCTCGCCGGCACCGGCTGCGAGCAGCTCTTCGCCTAGCGACTGCGGTCTAGGCGGCGCCGCGCGCCGCCACCAGGCGGGGCGCCACCTCCGCGAGCAGCGCCTCGAGCGCCGAGCGCGGACGCACCATCACGGTGAAGTCGCGGATCAGGCCGGACTCGGAGAAGCGCACCAGGTCGAGGCCCTCGACCTCCCGGTCCCGCACGCGGGCCCGGAAGATCAGCGCCTGGGTGCCGTCCGCGGCCTTCAGCTCGTCGGTGTAATGGAACTCCTGGAAGACCTCGAGCAGGATCCCCAGCAGCTGGGTGATGGCCGGCCGCCCCTCGAAGGGCTGGAAGGTGACCGGGCTGTGCAGCACGGCGTCCTCCTCGAAGGCCGCCATCATCTCGTCGAGATCTCGGCTCTCGACCGCGCGGCGGAAGGCGCTTCGATCGCTCATGGCTCCTCCTCCGGAGGAGAGCCTAGCGGCGCGTCCCCGCACTCGGCGAGCGGGCCTCGCGCCGGCGCCTCGGGCCCGCCCGTCGGGCTCGAGGCGCGCCCGCCTTCCCTCGGGGAGGCAGCGCTCGGTGACCCTTGTCACGGGGGCCCCGGACGGCGGCTGGTAGGTTGCGCCCTCGCTGCTGGGAAGCGCACGGGGCCGGTGCCGCTGCAGCCACGACCCGGGAGCCATCGCCCGCGAGGCACCCACGCCGGAGGTGAACGTGATCGAGCTGATTCTGCTGGCCCAGGCCGCCCTGAACCTGTACTCCTGGGAGCCCGCCCAGGGCCCCGTCCACGGCTACCACGTCTACGTGAACAGAAGCCTTCACACGACGGTGTATGAAGAGCAGGCCTGGCTCGACCTGGAGCCCGGCGACCTCGTCGAAGTGCAGGCGGTGGACTCGCTCTACAGGACCGGCCCCTTCAGCGAGGCCTCCGAACCGCATCAGACGGTGGCCTCGTGCGTGCTGCGCGAGTCGCCGGCCTGCCTCGCCGACATCAACCAGGACGGCGTGGTGGGCGGATTCGACCTGCTCTCGGTCCAGTCGAGCTACGGGCAGCGCTGCAGCTGCGCGGGTGACATGGACGGCGACCTGATCATCGGGTCGCGCGACTTCGCGACGGTCTTCGCTCTGATCGGTCAGGAGGGCCGCTCGCCGCGCCGCGGCGCGGGCGCCCGGGGCCATGACCCGGCGCCGCCGAGGCGGCGCCGGGTCGATCCTGGGAAGGGGATTGTTGGCTCTGTACTGAGGAAGTGCCCCTCCCGCGCCAATGGTGTCACGGAAGGGGCTCGATCCATCGGCTTGCCGCCCGAGTGAAACGTGTTCTAGTATGGCGCCTCCCCGGAAGAGGCCCCCATGAGCGCGTCCCCTGCCTCCTTCAGTGCCCAGCACGTCATCGAGTACGACTACCGGCGCTCGGTCGGCCCGATCCTCGGCCGCTTCTTCACCGCCCTGCGCGACCGGCGCCTGCTGGGCATCCGCGGCAGCGACGGCCGCGTCCTGGTGCCGCCGGCCGAGGCGGATCCGATCACCGGCAAGGCCCTCTTCGAGTGGGTGGACGTGGGTCCCGGCGGAACGGTCCGAAGCTTCACCTGGATCGCCCGCCCCAGCGAGAAGGCGCCGCTGGCGCGGCCCTTCGCCTGGGCGCTGATCCAGCTCGACGGCGCGGATACGGCGCTGGTCCACGCGGTCGACGCCGGCAGCGAGTCCGAGATCTCCACGGGAATGCGGGTCCGCCCGCGCTGGCGGGCCGAGACCGAGGGCTCCATCCACGACATCGAGTGCTTCGAGCCGGAGGCGGGATGAGCGAGGGCGACGTCAGGGGCATCGTGACCCCCACGCGGCTCAGGTACGACTATACGGCCGTCGGAGCCCACGCGCAGTTCCTGGCGAGGCTGGCCGAGGGCGCCATCGAAGGCCGGCGCTGCCCCGAGTGCCAGAGGGTCTACGTGCCCGCCCGCGGCAGCTGCCCGCGCTGCGGCGTTGCGATGCAGGAGACGGTGCCCATCGCCGATCGAGGCACGATCACCACCTACTGCGTGGTACGAGTGCCCTCGGAGAACATCGAGCTGAAGCTGCCCTACGTCTGTGCCCACATCCTGCTGGACGGTGCAGACATCCCCTTCTTCGCCCTGATCCAGGAGTGCGAGGCCGACCAGGTCCACATCGGCATGCGCGTGGAGGCGGTCTGGGCGCCGCGGGAAGAGCTGGGCCCGACCTTCGAGAGCATCCGCTACTTCCGGCCCAACGGCGAGCCGGACGTGCCGGCGGACACGCTGGGAGCCTGGGTCTGATGCGAGAGGTGGGAATCGTCTCCTTCGCGCAGACGCCTTACGTCGATCGCGAGCGCGACCGCAGCGAGGTCGAGATGCTGCTGCCGGTCGTGCAGGAGGCGGTGGCGAAGTCCGGCATCCCCAAGCGCGAGATCGACTTCAGCTGCTCGGGAAGCTCGGACTACATCGCCGGCCAGGCCTTCGCCTTCGTCGGGGCGGTGGACGCGCTCGGAGCCTGGCCGCCGATCAGCGAGTCGCACGTGGAGATGGACGGCGCCTGGGCCCTCTACGAGGCCTGGGTGAAGATCCAGTGCGGAACGGCCGACTCCGCCCTCTGCTTCGCCTTCGGTCGCGCCTCGATGGGCAGGATCGAAGACACCCTGAACATGCAGCTCGACCCCTACACCCTCCAACCCCTGGGCATCGACGCGCACGCGTTGGCCGCGCTGCAGGCCCGGGCGCTGCTCGACTCGGGTCGCGCCAGCGAGCGGGACCTGGCAGAGGTGGTGGCGCGCAGCCACCGGAACGCCCAGGGCAACCGCTTCGCCCTGCTGAAGGGAGAGCTCGAGGTCGAGAAGCTGCTGGCCGAGCCCTATGCCTACTCGCCCCTGCGCGCCCACGATCTGCCTCCGGTCACCGACGGTGCGGTGGCGATCGTGATCGCGGCCGCCGAGGTGGCGCGGCGGGTCTGCGAGCGACCCGCCTGGATTCGCGGCATCGATCACCGCCTGGAGCCGCACCAGCCGGGCGTGCGCGATCTGAGCCGCTCCCCCTCGACCGAGCTGGCGGCTCGCAAGCTCGGCCTCGACCCGGACGCGCTCGAGGTGGCCGAGCTGCACGCGCCCTACGCCCACCAGGAGCTGATCCTGCGCGAGGCCCTGGGGCTGCCGGAAGCGGTGCGCGTCAATCCCTCGGGCGGGCCGCTCACGGCCAACCCGGTGATGGCCGCCGGCCTGGCGCGCATCGGCGAGGCGGCCCGGGCCGTCAGCGAGGGGGGAGCGCGGCACGCGCTGGCCCACGCCACCCAGGGCCACTGTCTGCAGCAGAACCTGCTCTGTCTCCTCGAGGGAGCCTGATGGCCGAGCACTGCGCGGTGATCGGGGTCGGGCAGACCCAGCACGACAGCAAGCGCGACGACGTCTCGCAGCCCGGGCTGGTGCGCGAGGCGGCACTGCGCGCGCTCGAGGATGCGGAGCTCGATTTCGCCGACATCGACGCGGTGGTGATCGGCAAGGCCCCGGATCTCTTCGAGGGCGTGATGATGCCCGAGCTCTTCCTGGCCGAGGCGCTGGGAGCCACCGGCAAGCCCATGCTGCGCGTGCACACCGCGGGCAGCGTGGGCGGCTCGACGGCGAACGTCGCGGCGAGTCTCGTGCAGTCCGGCCTCCACGAGCGGGTGCTCACGGTCGCCTACGAGAAGCAGTCC
>CAZYOL010000014.1:0-30139 GCA_964649065.1 uncultured Spirochaetales bacterium | reverse complement strand
ATGTGGGCCCTCTCGATCAAGGTGCCCTTCCAGCAGGCCATCGTCGCCGGAGCGGGGGGCTTCTTCGCGCCGTTGATCCGCAGCTACATGCGGCGCTCCGGGGCCCCGGACGACACGGGCATCCGGGTCGCGCTGAAGGATCGCCTGAACGCGCTCAAGAATCCCTACGCCCACCTCAAGGTTCCCGGCATCACCTTCGAGCAGGTCGCGCAGTCCCCGATGCTGTGGGACCCGATCCGCTACCTCGAGACCTGCCCGTCCTCGGACGGAGCCTGCGCCATGGTGCTGGCCAACGAGAGGACGGCGCGCGCGGCGCCCCGCAAGCCGGCCTGGGTCCACGCCACGGCCATGCGCACGGAGCCCACCCAGTTCGCCGGCCGCGACCAGGTGAACCCGCAGGCCGGCAAGGACTGCGCCGCCGAGCTGTACCGGAAGGCGGGGATCTCGAAGCCGCGCGCGGAGCTCGACTGCGCCGAGGTCTACGTGCCCTTCAGCTGGTTCGAGCCCATGTGGATGGAGAACCTGGGCTTCGCCGAGGAGGGACAGGGCTGGAGGATGACCTACGAAGGCGCCACCGCCCTGGATGGCGATCTGCCGATCAACATGTCCGGCGGCGTGCTCTCGTCGAACCCGATCGGCGCCTCGGGAATGCTGCGCTACGCGGAGGCCGCCAACCAGGTGCGCGGCGAGGCCGGCGAGCACCAGGTGGACGGCGCCCGGCGAGCCCTGGGCCACGCCTACGGCGGGGGCTCCCAGTACTTCGCCATGTGGATCGTGGGCGACCAGCCCCTCTGAGCGCGTCTTCTTCCCCACAGCCTCGCGAGCCTGCGCCTTCGAGACCGCACCTCTGGCTGGAAGCGAGCTCCCCGCCTGTGAGATGATGCGGCTCGTCTGCCGATCGGGGAGGGCCACCGCGTGACGACCGCCAGCTTCGAGAGCCCGGAGCGGGCCCTCCGGGTCGTTCGCTGGCCCAGCGAGGTCCCCCTGCGCGTCCTGGTGTTGCTCGCGGCGCTCGGGCTCTGGATCGCCATCGTGGTGTCGCTGATCGGCGCCTTCTACGCGCTGCTGCTGGGGCTCTTCTTCTTCTTCGCCCACCTGGCCTTCGTCTTCCACCTGCGGGGCAACGCAGTGCGCCTCGGCCCCGAGCAGCTTCCCGAGCTCTACGCGCGGGTGGAGCAGATCTCGCGCCGGGTGGGCCTGCGCCAGACCCCCGAGGCCTACCTGGTGCAGGCGGGCGGCAGCCTGAACGCGCTGGCGACGCGCTTCCTGGGGCGCAACTTCATCGTCCTCTACTCGGACCTGGTGGAGGCCTGCGGCGAGAACGAGGACGCGCGCGACTTCGTGATCGCCCACGAGCTCGGACACCTGGCGGCCGGGCACCTGGCGTGGCGCTGGCTGCTGATTCCCGGCCTCGCCCTGCCCTTCCTCGGGCACGCCTACTCCCGCGCCTGTGAGTACACCAGCGATCGCTACGGCTTTGCCGCCTGCGGCGAGCGGGCCGCCGCGTTGGACGGCCTGTGCATCCTGGCGGCCGGGGGCCAGCAGGGGCCGCTCGTGAATCGGCGCGCCCTGGTGGCGCAGCGCGAGGACCTGGCCACGCCGTGGATGACGATCGGGCGCTGGCTGTCGACGCACCCGCCGATCGCCCACCGGCTCGAGGCCCTGGAGCCGGCGCTGGCGGCGGCTCCGCTGCGCGCGGGCGGGGCCGCGCTGGGCGCGGTGGCCATCCTGATCACCCTGCTGGGGGTGCCGACGGCGGCCGGCGTGGGCTTCGCCGTCGGCCTGTGGCCGTCGATCCAGCAGGGCCTGCAGGCCCAGCCCGCGGCGGGCCCGGGCGCTGCCCCCCGCGCAGCCGGCTCGGCCGAGCAGCTCAGGCCCGTCGTCGAGCGGGACATCCTGGCCCTGGTCGAGGTCGCCGAGAGCTATCGCGCCTCGGCCGGCGAGCTGCCGCCCGCCGTCGAGACCTTGTACCAGGCCTGGGGGCACAGCCGTCCCGGCGAGCCGATCCCGATCGATCCCTTCGACGGCCAGCGCTACGGCTACTCGCTGGAAGGCGGCGACTTCGTCCTCTGGAGTGCGGGCCCGGACCCCGACGATCCCGAAGACAATCTCTACTACTCCTCCGCCGAAGCGGGGCGCTAGCAGGGCTTCGCGGGCGCCGCACCGGCCCCGGGCCCCGCGACTCCGGAGGCCGGAGCGGACCGGAGCGGCGAGCCGCGCCTGCGAGGCCTACTCGCCCCGATAGACCGGCTTGCGCTTCTCGGCGAAGGCGCGCGGCCCCTCCATGGCGTCCCGGGTTGCGAAGACCGGAGCCCCGATCTCCATCTCGCGGGCCAGGCCCTCCCGCTCGGACATGCCCTCGGTCTCGCGCAGCGAGCGCAGGACCGCCTGGACGGCCAGCGGCGCGTTCTCGGCGATCTGCCCGGCGAGCTCCATGGCCTTCTCCAGCGCCTGGCCCTCGGGCACCACGTGTCCGACCAGACCGATCTCCAGGGCCTCGCGCGCCGGCAGCGTGCGACCCGTGAGGAGCAGCTCGGCGGCGATCGTGTAGGGAATCTGGCGGCGCAGCCGCACGGTAGAGCCGCCCAGCGGGAAGAGGCCGCGCCGCACCTCCGCAATCCCGAGCTTCGCCGTCTCCGCGGCGACGCGGACGTCCATGGCCTGCAGGATCTCGGTGCCTCCGGCCAGAGCGAAGCCCTCCACCGCGGCCACCAGCGGCTTGGTCGGCCGGTAGTGGCGCAGGAGCGCCTTCCAGGCGATGTCGGCGTCGCCGGCCAGCTTGTCGGCATAGGCGTTCTTCTCGCCGTCCCCACCCCCGGACATCTCCTTGAGGTCGGCACCGCTGCAGAAGTTCCCGCCGGCCCCCGTCACGACGGCGACGCGCAGCTCCGGATTCTCCGAGAGCTCGACCCAGGCCTCGTACATGCCGACCAGCATCTCGAGCGACAGCGCGTTGCGTCGTTCGGGCCGGTTCAGGGTGACGACCAGCACGTGTCCGCAACGCTCGACCAGGCAGTGGGGATTCTCGGCGCTCATGGCTCCTCCGGCGGCTCCTGGCGCGTTGCACGCCAGAATGAAACGTGTTCTACTTCGACCGACCATAGCATTCCGAGGTGCCCCGATGGCCGACATGGGTTTCTGGAACTACGCCCAGCGCGATCCCGACGCATTGGCCCTGGTGGCCGACGGCCACGAGTACACGCGCGGCGAGCTGCTGGCCTCCTGCAATCAGGTGGTCCACGGGCTGCGCCAGCTCGGCCTGCAGAAGGGCGACTGCATCGCGACGGTGCTTCCGAACGACGCCGCCATGATCGAGCTCTACCTCGCGGCGACCCAGGCCGGCTGGTACCTGACGCCCATCAACCACCACCTGACCGGCCCCGAGATCGCCTACATCGTGGGCGACAGCGAGGCCAAGGCCTTCGTGAGCCACGAGCGCTTCGCCGGGGCGGCCACGGCTGCGGTCGGCGAGCTCGGCTTCCCGGAGGAGGCGCGCTTCGCCGTCGGTGCGCTGCCGGGCTTCCGTCCCTACGCGGAGCTCAAGCAGGGCCAGCCCACCGGTCTTCCGGACTAGCTCGCCGCCGGCGCGGTGATGAACTACACCTCCGGCACCACGGGCCGGCCGAAGGGGGTTCGCCGGGGTTTGCCGCCCCTCGATCCGGACACGGTGGCCACGCTCTTCACGGGCTTCCTGCAGATGTTCGGGGCCAAGCCCGAGGACGACAACGTCCACATCTGTGGCTCCCCCCTCTACCACACGGCCGTCTTGGTCTTCGCCTCGGCCTCCATGCACATGGGCCACCCGGTGGTGCTGATGGACAAGTGGCGCCCCGAAGAGATGCTGGCGCTGATCGAGAGGTACCGGGTCACGACGAGCCACATGGTCCCGACCCAGTTCCACCGGCTGCTGGGCCTGCCCGAGGAGCTGCGCTCCCGCTACGACGTCTCTTCGTGCCGCTTCATGGTGCACGCTGCGGCGCCCTGCCCTCCGGAGACCAAGCGCAGGATGCTCGATTGGTGGGGCGACTCGATCTACGAGTACTACGCCGCCACCGAGGGCGGGGGCACCCTGGTGACGCCGCAGGAGTGGCGGCGCTACCCGGGCACCGTGGGCCGCGCCTGGGCCAATTCGGAGATCCGCATCCTCGACGACGAGGGGCGCGACCGGCCCACCGGCGAGGCCGGGACCGTCTACATGAAGCTCGGCGCCGCCGACTTCGAGTACAAGGGCGACCGGGAGAAGACGGCGGCAAACCGTCGCGAGGGCTTCTTCACCGTGGGTGACGTCGGGTACCTGAACGAGGACGGCTACCTGTTCCTGTGCGACCGGAAGTCCGACATGATCATCTCCGGCGGCGTGAACATCTACCCCGCCGAGATCGAGGCCGTGCTGCTCAGCCACCCGAAGGTGGCCGACGCCGCCGCCTTCGGGGTGCCCCACGCCGACTGGGGCGAGGAGGTGAAGGCGGTGATCGAGCCGGCCGAAGGCTCCGAGGCGGGCGACGGCCTGCGCCAGGAGATCCTCGCCTTCTGCGCGGACAAGCTCGCGAAGTACAAGACGCCGCGCTCGATCGACTTCACAGACGCCATGCCCCGAGACCCGAACGGCAAGCTCTACAAGCGCAAGCTGCGCGATCCGTACTGGGAAGGCCACGACCGGGCCATCTGATGAACTTCGCCTTCAGCGAAGAGCAGCAGGCCTACCGGGAGACGCTGCGCCGCTTCCTGGAGGAGAAGAGCCCGGTCTCCGAGGTCTTCCGGTGGATGGAGAGCCGCGAGGGCTACGACCCCGGGGTCTGGAAGCAGCTCGCCGTCGAGCTGGGCCTGCTCGGCGTCCAGGTGCCGGAGCGCTACGGCGGGACGGGCTTCGGCAGCCTGGAGCTGGGCATCGCCATGGAGGAGATGGGCCGCGCCCTGCTCTGCGCGCCCTTCCTCTCGACCGCCTGCCTGGCCGCGGGAGCCCTGCTCGAGGTGGGCGACGAGCCGGCGCGCCGGGAGTGGCTGCCCCTGCTGTGCTCGGGCGACTGCGTGGCCAGCCTGGCCCTCCTCGATGCGGGCGACGCCTGGGATCCCGCCGAGGTCAGGACCGAGGCGCGCCCGGACGGCTCGGGCTACGTGCTGCGGGGCGACAAGCGCCTGGTGACCGACGGCGCCCGGGCGGACCTGCTGCTGGTGGTGGCGCGGCTGCCGGAGACGCGGGGCCGCGACGGCGTGACCCTGCTGGCCGTACGCGGCGACGCGCAGGGTCTGGCCGCGACCCCGGTCGAGGGCCTCGACGCCACGCGCAAGCTGGCCGACCTGCGGCTGGACGGCGCCCGAGGCGCCCTGATCGGCGTCGAGGGCGGAGCCGCCGACGGCCTCGACCGGGCCCTGGCGCGGGCGGCGGCGGCGCTCGCGGCGGAGAGCGCCGGGGGCGCGGCCCGCTGCCTGGAGGCGGCGGTCGACTACGCCGGCCAGCGCCTGCAGTTCGGCCGCCCGATCGGCTCCTTCCAGGCCATCAAGCACCGCTGCGCCGACGCCCTGCTCGAGGTGGAGAGCGCCAAGTCGGCCGCCTACTGGGCCTGCTGGACCGCCGACGCCCGGCCCGACCAGCTGCCGCTGGCGGCCAGCGTGGCCAAGTCCTTCTGCGACGAGGCCTTCGGCCGCGTGGCCCTCGACAACCTCCACGTCCACGGCGGCATGGGCTTCACCTGGGAGGCGGACTGCCACCTCTACCTGAAGCGCGCCCGCGCCAATGCGGCGCTGCTCGGCTCACCCGCCCAGCACCGCCGCCGCATCGCCGAGCTGAAGGGCTTCTAGCGCGGCTCTTGCCCGCGCGCGCCCCGGCCGCGCGCGGGCAGCGGCCCGGGACTGTGGTCCGTCGACGGCGCTCGCGAGAATGACGCGCTCGCGAGAATGACGCGCTCGCAAGAATAGGACTACGCTCGCAAGAATAGGACTACGCTCGCCTGCGGCTCGCTGCGCGCTTCCAGAATATGACTACGCTCGCCTGCGGCTCGCTGCGCGCTTCGCTTGCGCTCAGCTGCGGGGAAGCTGGTCGAAGGGCAGGTCGCGATCGCTGCGGGGCTCGGCCGGCAGCCCCAGCACGCGCTCGGCCGCCACATTGCGCTGGATCTCGTCGGTGCCCCCGGCGATGTGCAGCGCCGGCGCCCCCAGCCACTGATTCTGCCAGGTCCCGCGGCGGCGCAGGGCGTCGGCCCCGAGCAGGTCGACGCCGATCTCGGCGGCGCGCGAGACGATGCGCGCCAGAGCCAGCTTCATCACGGAGCTCTCCGCGGTCGGGATCTGCCCGTGGCCCAGCTTGGTGATCACGCGCGCGTTCAGCAGCTCCAGGGTCTTGACCCAGGTGTAGAGGCGGGCGAGCTCGTCGCGCAGGGCCGGATCCAGCCGCTGCCGGTGCTCGCGGGCGTGGGCCACCAGCTCGTCGAAGTCGAGCCAGCCCTCCACGCCGCCGATGTGGATGCGCTCGTTCATCAGGGTGGTCATGGCCGCCTGCCAGCCGGCGCCCTCGGGGCCGAGGCGCGCCGAGTCGGGCACCCGGACCTCGGAGAGGAAGACCTCGTTGAAGTGCTCGCCGCCCGTCATCTGGCGCAGCGGGCGCACCTCGACGCCGGGGCTGTGCATGTCGAGCAGGAAGTAGCTGATGCCCTTGTGCTTGGGAACGCTCGGATCGGTGCGCGCCAGCAGCAGGCCGAAGTCCGCGTAGTGACCGCCGGAGCACCAGGTCTTCTGGCCCGTCACGATCCAGTCCCCGCCGTCGCGCACCGCGCGGGTCGCCACGGCGCCCAGGTCCGAGCCGGCGCCGGGCTCGCTGAAGAGCTGGCACCAGATCTCGTCGCCCCGCAGCATCGGATCCAGATAGCGCTGGCGCTGGGCGTCGCTGCCGTGGGCGATCAGGGTGGGTCCGGCCAGACCGATGCCCACCACGAAGAGCGACTCGCCGAGGCCCGCCCGCGAGCGCTCCTGGCTCCAGATGATCTGCTCGATGGGCCCCTGGCCGCGCCCCCCGTACTCGCGCGGCCAGGTGATCGAGGCCCA
Source organism: uncultured Spirochaetales bacterium (assembly GCA_964649065.1). Taxonomy (GTDB): domain Bacteria; phylum Myxococcota_A; class UBA9160; order UBA9160; family SMWR01; genus CAZYOL01. The sequence goes on along the minus strand of CAZYOL010000014.1, from coordinate 23,101 downwards.
GCCCTCCCGGTAGAGGGTCTGCTGCCACGGCCGCCAGCGGCCGAGAAAGGCCTCGGCGTCCAGCTTCTGGTCGTCGTCGAAGTAGTCGGGCAGCCCGCTGGGCGCGTGGGCCTCGAGGAAGGCCCGCGCCTGCGCCCGAAACTCCGCCTCGGCGGGCGAGTCGGAGAGGTCCATCCCGGCGATCAGCCCTCCAGACGGATCGCCTGGCGGGGGCAGAGGCGCACCGCCTCCTCGAGCTTCGCGCGCAGCGACTCGGGCGGGTCCTCCTGCAGGATCGTGAGCGTGTCGTCCTCCTCGACGCGGAACGCCTCGGGACAGACGTCCATGCAGACGCCGTTGGCTTCACACAGGTCGTAGTCGACGACGATCTTCAAGACGCTCCCTCCTCGGCTCCGCGGGTCGACTCCCAGGGTACCGCGGCGTGGATTAGAACACGTTCTATACGTCCCGGCAAGGACCCGGGGGAGGAGACTTTCTGGACAGGCCGGAGGGCCGCGCGCATACTGCCCGCAGTAGAACGTGTTTCAATCCGGAGACGGGAAGGAGATGCCGTGTACCTCGACCTGAGCCCCGAGCAGAGCGGCTTCCGCGACGAGCTGCGCAGCTACTTCGACCGCACCGTCGGCCCCGATCTCTTCGAAGAGCTGGGCGACGGCGAGGGTGGCGGCCCGGTCTACCAGCGCATCCTGCGCCAGATGGGCAGCGACGGCTATCTGGGCGTGGGCTGGCCCACCGAGTACGGCGGCCAGGGCCGCGGCCCGATCGAGCAGTTCCTCTTCTCGGACGAGGTCCAGCGGGCCGGCTTCCCATTGCCCTTCCTCACGCTCAACACCGTGGGCCCGACGCTCATGCGCTACGGCAACCCGGCCCAGCGCGCCGAGTTCCTCCCCCGGATCCTGCGCGGCGAGCTCAACTTCGCCATCGGCTACTCGGAGGCCGAGGCCGGAACCGACCTGGCCTCCCTGAAGACCCGCGCCGTGCGCGACGGCAACCACTACCGGATCCAGGGCTCGAAGATGTGGACGAGCCTGGCCCACTTCGCCGACTACATCTGGCTCGCGGCGCGCACGGATCCGGAGGCCCCCAAGCACCGGGGCATCTCGATCTTCCTGGTCCCGACCGACGCACCGGGCTTCAAGTGCACGCCCATCACCACGATCGGCGGCGTCCGCACCAACGCCACCTTCTACGAGGACGTCCGGGTTCCGGCGGAGAACCTGATCGGCGGCGAGAACAACGGCTGGTCGCTGATCACGGGCCAGCTGAACCACGAGCGCGTGTCGCTGATGAACGTGGGCCCGCTGGGCAAGATCCTCGACCAGGCCCGCGCCTGGGCCCAGCAGACCAAGCTCGCAGACGGGCGGCGCGTGATCGACCAGGCCTGGGTGCAGTCGCACCTGGCCCGCGTCCACGCAAAGCTGGAGGTCCTGCGGCTGATGAACTGGCGCCTGGCCTGGGCCCTCGAGCACTCGGACCTGCACCTGGCCGAGGCCTCGGCGGTCAAGGTCTACGGGAGCGAGTTCTACGTGGAGGCCTACCGCTCGCTGCTCGAGATCTTCGGCATCCAGGGGACGATCTGCGATGGCTCGCCGGGCGCCGTCCTGCGCGGGCGCGTCGAGCGCCAGTACCGCAACACGCTGATCCTGACCTTCGGCGGCGGCACCAACGAGGTGCAGCGAGACATCATCGCCATGGCGGGCATGGGCCTGCCCCACTACAAGGACTGAAGAGCCATGGATTTCTCCTACAGCGAGGCCCAGGAGGACGTGCGTCGCCTGGCTCGCCAGATCCTCGAGGACCTCTCCACCCACGAGCGGCTGGTGGCCGTGGAGAAGAGCGAGGAGGGCATCGACCGCGCCCTGTGGAGCGAGCTGGGCAAGTCGCAGCTCCTGGGCGTCGCCCTGCCCGAGGCCCACGGGGGCAGCGACATGGGCTTCACGACCCTGGCACTGCTGCTGGAGGAGATCGGCCGCGTCGTCGCGGCGGTCCCGGCGATCCCGACCCTGGTGATGGGCGCCCTGCCGATCGCCCGCTTCGGGAGCGAGGGCCAGCGCCAGCGCTGGCTCCCCCGCGTGGCGAGCGGCGAGACCCTGCTGTCCGGGGCCCTCCACGAGGAGGGCGGCCAGGACCCGGCCCAGCCGGCGGCCCTGGCCCAGCCGCAAGACGACGGCTGGCGGCTGAGCGGCCACAAGATCTGCGTGCCTGCGGCCCACGTGGCGGAGCGGGTCGTGGTCCCGGCCCGCACGCAGGACGGAGCCGTCGGGCTCTTCCTGCTGGACCCGGGGGCCGAGGGCGTCTCGCTCGGCTCGCAGGAGGTGACCCACCACGAGCGTCAGCACGAGCTGCGCCTCGACGCCGCCCGGGTCGGCGCCGACGACGTGCTGGTGCCGCCGCAGGCCGACGCCGCGGCGGCGCGCTGGCTGGCCCTGCACAGCGCCGCCGCCTACTGCGCCCTGCAGCTCGGCATCTCGGACCGCGCTCTGGAGATGACCGCCCACTACGGCGGTGAGCGGCGTCAGTTCGACCGGCCGATCGGCAGCTTCCAGGCCTTCCACATGCGCGCCGGCGACGCCTTCATCGACGCCCAGTCGATGCGGCTGACCACCCTGCAGGCGGTCTGGCGCCTCGAGCAGGAGCTGCCGGCCGAGGACGCCGTGGCCGTCGCCAAGTACTGGGCCGCCGAGGGGGGCCATCGCGTGGGCTACGCCACCCAGCACCTGCACGGTGGCATCGGGATCGACGTCGACTACCCGCTGCACCGCTACTACCTGTGGGCCAAGGCCGTGGAGCTGACCCTGGGCGCCGCCCCGATCCAGCTCGAGCGCATCGGCCTGCGCCTGGCCGAGGAGCCGGCCCCCGCCACTGCGTAAAAAGCGCGTCAAGGCCCCCCTCGGTTCGGGCAGGCCTCGAACAATTCGGGGACGCGCCGCGTCTGTGTCGGAGAACCCCGACGCGCGTACCCATCCGGGCGCGCCTGGAGGACCGACACATGAGGTGGCTCCCGGTCGCCGTGATCGCCTCGACCGTGCTGCTGTGGGTGATCGCCTGCAGCCTCGCCGAGAAGGCCCAGCGGGAGGAGGCCCGCCCCGTGGCCGAGAAGGAGCTCCGCGGGAGCTCCCCGGCCCCGCCGCCGCGGGAGGCGGCGCGCAGCCAGGCCCCGGAGCTGGATCGGCTGCGGGCCCTCGGCTACGCGAATGGCGGCACTGCCGTCTCGCCGTACGCGGGGAGCTTCGGGGCGGAGCGCCAGCGCCCGAACTGGAACACGGAGCGCTACGACGCCGTCCGCGAGGTGGGCTTCCTGGATCCGGTCGAGCATCCCCTCTCGACCTTCTCCATCGACGTCGACACGGCCTCCTACAGCAACGTGCGTCGCTTCCTCGAGGAGGGCCAGCTGCCGCCCAAGGGCGCCGTGCGCATCGAGGAGCTGGTGAACTACTTCTCCTACGACTACGACGCCGAGCCCCGGGAGCACCCCTTCTCGGTCCAGACCGAGCTCTCCGAGGCGCCCTGGAAGCCGGGGCACCTGCTGCTCCAGATCGGCCTCCAGGGCCTGCGGATCGACGAGCGAGACCTGCCGCCGCGCAATCTGGTCTTCCTGCTCGACGTCTCCGGCTCCATGAGCTCGCCCGACAAGCTCGGCCTGGTGAAGCGGGGCCTGGCGGAGCTGGTGGAGCGGCTGCGCCCGGAGGACCGGGTGGCCATGGTGGTCTACGCGGGCGCCTCCGGGCTCGTGCTGCCGCCGACCTCGGGGGCCGAACGCGAGTCGATCCTCGACGCCCTGGCTCGGCTCGAGGCCGGCGGCTCGACCCACGGGGCGCAGGGCATCGTCCTGGCCTACGAGGTCGCGCGCCGGAGCTTCGACCCGGAGGCCGTCAACCGCGTGATCCTGGCCACCGACGGCGACTTCAACGTCGGCCTGACCAGCCGCTCGGAGCTGGTCGAGCTGATCGAGGAGGAGCGGGAGAGCGGCGTCTTCCTCTCCGTGCTGGGGGTCGGCCGGGGCAACCTGAACGACGCCGGCCTGGAGCAGCTCGCCGACCACGGCAACGGGAACTACGCCTACCTCGACTCGCTCGAAGAGGCCCGCAAGGTGCTCGTCGCCGAGGCCGGAGGCACGCTCGTCACCATCGCCAAGGACGTCAAGATCCAGCTCGAGATGAACCCCGCGCGCGTGCGCGGCTACCGCCTGATCGGCTACGAGAATCGCCGCCTCGAGGACCGGGACTTCCACGACGACCGCGTCGACGCGGGCGAGATCGGCGCCGGCCACTCGGTGACGGCCTTCTACGAGATCGTGCCCGTGGGCGCGGAGGTCGACACCGGCGAGGTCGGCCCGCTCAAGTACCAGCGCGAGCCGCGCCTGACGCGGGCCGCCGGCAGCGACGAGTGGCTGACCCTCGAGCTCCGATACAAGCAGCCCGACGGGGAGCGCTCCCAGCGGCTGTCGCAGGTGGTCGCCGGCGAGCCGCTCGAGCTCGACGAGGCCTCGGAGGACCTGCGCTTCGGCGGGGCGGTGGCGCTCTTCGGCATGCTGCTGCGGGAGTCCGAGCTCGCCGGAGACGCCGACTGGGAGCGGGTGCGGGAGCTGGCCGAGCTGGGCCTGGGCGACGACCGAGACGGCCAGCGGCGCGACTTCCTGCGCCTCGCCGAGCGGGCGCAGCGGCTCGACGGAGGTCGCCGCGACGTGGCCCGCCGCGCGGCGCGCTCCGGCTCCTAGCCCGCCGGCTGGCGATCGCGCAGCAGCAGGTCGGCGGCGCTCTTGGTGCGCTCCACGATGGTGGCCGGGCCGTGCGTGCCGCCGGCCCAGCCCACCAGGGAGGCGAACCAGACCTGGCTCAGCACCGAGGCGATGCGCAGCTCCTCGGTGCTCGGCTCCCGACCGTCGCTGCGGCCGCGCAGCCCCAGGACGACCAGGCGCTCGAGCCTTCCGTGGAAGCTCGAGACCTTCTGAGCCAGCTCCGGATCGCCGCTCGTCAGGGCGCGCAGCATGGCGCGGGTGAGATTGGGGCGCCGGCACAGGGCCCGCGTGGTGATCTGGAAGAAGGCCACGATGCGATCGATGGGCCGGGAGCCGGCCGGAGGCCGCGAGGCCAGCCGCGCCTCCAGGTCGTCCAGCTCCTGGGCCAGCGCGGCGACCAGCAGGTCTTCCTTGCTGCGGAAGCGGCGGTAGAGGGTGCCGAGGGCGACCCCCGCGTTGGCCGCGACGTCGCGCAGGCGTACGGCCTCGAAGCCGCCCTCCTCGGCCAGCTCCACGGCCGTCTCGACGATGCGTCGGGCCCGCTCCTCCACTCCCGCATTGAAACACGTTCCAGTCGGGGGGTCGAGCCCGGCGAGCCGACACCGGTCCGGTTCACGGGCGGCTGCACGCGAGCGCCCGATCCCGAGCCCGACGCGGCGCAGCGCGCAGCCGCGGCGCAGCCAGCCGGCAGGCTGGGTAAGCGACTTCCCACGAGTGGAAACGGCCGGGTGTCGACCCCGGAAGCCGGGGCGACGGGCGAACGCCGACCGACGCCCTGGCGGGCTCTCGTCGCACGTGACCGCGGCATGCCCCTTGCATGGATACGTCCCGAGCGGAAGGGGCCAGGTCGACGCCATGCGCCATGTCGCCATCCCCGCTGCCACGTGCCTCCTCTCGGCGGCCCTGCTGCCCGCCGCCGCCACGGCCCAGAGCGCGATGTCCCCCCTGCCGGAAGATCCGCAGCGCTCCGATCGCGCCTACACCGAGCCCTCCTTGCTCCAGATCGCCATGCGCCGCCTGGCCGCCGGCGACCTGCCGAAGGCCCGCTTCGCCTGGGCGCCGGGCCACTTCGAGATCGCCGAGCAGGGTCTGCGCTACCAGCAGGACATCCGTCTCGGTGGCCAGCCGGTGCAGCTCCGGGTGCAGGGGCCGGTGCAGCGCCACGGTGCCTTCGGCCTGGGGCTCCAGTTCACCTTCTGACCGCGTGACGCGAGGCATGGCCTGTGAGAAGCTCGGCCGGTGCCCGAGCTGAGCCTGGTCGACGCCATCTACTCCCTGCGCGCCATGCGACGGCTGAGCGACGAGCCCGTCTCCGACGACGATCTGCGCTTCCTGGTCGACGCGGCCACCCAGGCGCCGTCGGCGCAGAACGAGCAGGGCTGGGCCTTCGTGATCGTCACGGATCCGGAGCCGCGCGCTGCGCTGGGCGAGATCTACCGGGAGCTGGGTCACGCCTACATCCGCGACGGGGCGCTGGCCTCGGGAGCGCTCTCCGAGGAGACGTCGCGCGTCTACCGGCACGCCATGACCCTCGTCGAGCAGCTCGGCGCCGCGCCGGCCCTGATCGTCCCCGCCCTGCACGGCCGCCCCCCGCGAGACCCGGCGCGGGCCTGCGCCTACTACGGCTCGATCTTCCCGGCCGTCCAGAATCTGCTGCTGGCGGCCCGCAGCCGCGGCCTCGGCACCACCCTGACGACCCTCCACAAGTCCCGCGAGGCCGAGGTGAAGGCCGTCCTCGGCATGCCGGAGGATTGGGAGACCATCGCCATCATTCCGGTGGGCCACCCGGTGGGCCGCTTCGGCCGCCCGCGGCGCGCCGCCTCGGCCACGGTCACCCACTGGAACCGCTGGGGCCTCCGCGAAGACGGCTCTCAGGACTCGGACTCGACCAGCTCCGGCCGGTAGTCCGGATGCAGGGCGAGCCACTCGGACATGCGGCGCATCGAGCGCTCGTTCTGCTCGTTGATGAAGCGGTAGATCGGCCCTTCGAACCACTTCCAGGGCAGGCTCGTCAGCTGGTAGCGCTCCTCGAAGTGGAGGCGCGTGCGGTTGGGGCCCAGGGGCTCGAGACGCAGCCGACCCGTCTGGTCGTTGCCGACCGCGCGACCGATCATGGTGTAGGTGTAGCCGCGCTCGGGCTCGACGTCGGTCACCAGCTCCAGGGCGGAGCCCTGGCGGCCCAGCGGCATGCGATAGATCACCCGGCGCAGCAGGCCGTTGCCGCCGGCGTCTCCCGGATGCAGCACGTCGACGCGGATCACCATGGGCGCGTACTCGGTCCAGCGCGGGTAGTCCTGCATCAGGGCCCACAGCCGGGCCGGGGCGTGCGGGAGGTCGATCGTGTAGCGGTGCTCGCGCATCTCGTCCTCGCTCCTCCGGGGCCTATCATAGGAGGCCGTGTCCGCCGACGGGAGCGAGGCGAAGGGGCGCCGAGAGCCCACGCCCGCCGGGCTGCGCGCGCGGGGCCTGCGTGCGGCCCTCGCGGCCCTGGGCCGGCTGCCGGTGGGCCCGGCCTACGCGCTCGCCGACGCGCTGGTCCCGGCGGTGGTGCTGGCCCTGTTGCTGCACGAGCTGCGGGTGGCGCCCCGGGGCCGCGGGCTGCTCCGCAACCTGCGCATCGCCTATCGGCGGCAGCTCGACCTGCCCCTCGCCGCGCGCCGCATCGTGGGCTTCGGCCGGCACCTGGCTCGGCTGGCCGTCGACCTGGCGCGGCTGCCCCGGCTCTCGCCCTCCGAGCTCGCCCGCTGCGTGGAGATCCCGGACCTGCCCCGGCTCGCCGCCCTGGTCCGGGAGGGGCGCGGGCTGCTCTGTGTGACCGGCCACATCGGCGTCTGGGAGCTGGCGAGCTTGGCGCCGGCCGCCCGCGGCGTCCCGATCACGGTGGTGGCCCGCAGCCGCTCCGACGCAGGGCTGGAAGCCGCCCTCCATGCCGGCCGCCGGGCCAGCGGGCAACGCGTCCTGCCCCAGCGGGGGGCCCTGTGGCCGCTGGTCCGGGCGCTGCGCGGCGGCGGCGTGGTCGGGCTGGTGGCCGACGAGGACACCGCCCGGGACCCGGTCTTCGCCCCCTTCCTGGGCACCCCGGCGGCCACCCACGCCGGGCCGGCCTTCCTGGCCCGGGTCACCGGCGCGCCGATCGCCGTGATGGCCTGCCATCGGGTGGGCGTCGGTCGCTTTCGGCTCGGCTGCTTCGGCGTGGTGCGCGTGCCGCGGGGCCCGGATCGCGCAGCGGACCTGCGCGCCGGCACCGAGGCCCTCAACTGCGCGCTGTCGGCGGCCATTCGCGCGCAGCCCGACCAGTGGCTGTGGGGGTCGCGGCGCTTCCGCACCCGGCCCCCGGGCGAGGCCCCGGGCCTCGACGGGCTCCCCTCGCCCGGCCCCGGAGACTGCTCCGCGGGCCTCGGCGAAGGAGCCGGGCCGCACGGGAGGAAGTCATAAGAGAGGTCTTCATCGTCGAGGCCCTGCGCACGCCCCTCGGCCGCCGGCGCGGCGGACTCGCCCGCGTCCACGCGGCGAATCTGCTGGGCACGGTGCAGCGCGCCGTCATCGAGCGCTCCGGCGTCGACCCGAAGCAGGTGGACCAGATCGTCGGCGGCTGCGTCTCCCAGGTGGGCGAGCAGTCCTACAACGTCGCCCGAACCGCCTGGCTGCCCCTCGAAGTGCCCGCCACCACCGTCGACAGCCAGTGCGGCTCGAGCCAGCAGGCCAACACCCTGGCGGCGGGGCTGGTGGGCTCGGAACTCGAGGACGTGGTGCTCTCCTGCGGCGTCGAGGTCATGAGCCGCGTCCCGCTGGGCTCGAACTTCCGCGACAAGGCCCTCGGCCGACCCATCTCGAAGAGCGACGAGGCACCGGTCCTGGGCGAGGACGCCAAGCCCTCCGGCGAGTCGCTTCGCATCGAGCGCGACGAGGGGCTGCGGGCCAGCTCGCTCGAGAAGCTGGCCGCCCTCGAGCCCGTCGTGCCCGGGGGCCTGCACACGGCGGGCACCTCGTCGCAGATCACCGACGGCGAAGTGAACGAGGCCTTCGCGAGCGTGGTGCTGGCCTGGCAGCAGGCGACGGGCGCCGTCGCCGAGCGCGTGTAGCGGGCGGCCCGGCGCCGGGCTAGCGGGGCGTGCCGCGCCGCGCCACGGCCAGCGCAGCGCGGGTCCCGGCCAGGTAGTCGCTCTGCCCCAGCTCGGCCCCCCCGGTGCGGCCGCGACCGTAGACGCGCGCGGCGTTGGCCCCCAGGATCTTGGCCTTGACCTCGCGGGTCAGCGGCGGGTAGCCGTGGCGCTCGCAGAGCGCCTCCGGAATCCGGAAGGCGCGGAAGGCGTCGATCAGGGGCTGGGGCGAGCCATACCAGATCGAGTCGGTGCCCCACAGGATGCGGTCCTCTCCGACGGCCCGCAGCAGCTTGCCCAGCACGTGCGCCGCCTCGCGCGGGCGGCGCAGCAGGCAGAACCAGGTGCTGCCGAGCTCTGCGTAGACGTTCGCGCCGGGGCCGATCCCCGCCTCGGCCAGGCTGCGCACCAGGCGATCGACGCCTCGCGGCGCCTCCGACCCGGCGTCGTAGGGCCCCTCCTCCTCGGCCTCGCCAGTCGGGGCCTCGTAGCCGGAGTGGTAGACCAGGAGATCCAGCTCCGGAAAGGCCGCGGCCGCCGGACCGACGTCCGCCGGCGAGCCGGTCGGGGCCAGCTGGCTGAAGCCCTTGTGCGCGCAGACCACGCGCACGCCCAGCTGCCGGCTTCTCTCGAGAAAGGCGCTGCCGCAGCGGTCGTCGAGGCGCCAGCCGGGCGCCCCGGAGCGCCCGAAGAGCGTGTAGACCTTCCAGCCGGCCGGCCGGTGACGGGCGTGCAGGGCCTCGATCGCCTCCAGCTCTCCGGGGAGATTCGGATGCACGATGGCGTGGTGCAGCAGGCGACCGCTGCCGGCGAGCCGATCGACGAAGAGCCGGGTCGCCCGGATCTCGGCGTTGGTCAGGATGTTGTGCTCGCCCTCCCCGGGAGCCGATGTGAGGACGGCCACCGCCGTCTCGCTCTCCAGGAAGATGCAGCGCAGGTACTCGACCAGCGAGAGAGCCGCGTCGCCCTCGAGCTCCGCGAAGCGCTGCGGCGCCACGCCGCGGATGAAGGCCAGGATGGCCGCGGCCGCCGGTCGCCGGGCGCGCTCGGGGGCCACGTAGTGGGTCTGCACGTCGATCACCAGCTCGTCGCCTCCGAGTGCGGCATGCGCCGCGTCGGGATCGCGGGTGGCCAGCTCGGACACGTCGTAGAAGCCGCCCTCCGACGCACGGTCGATGGCGAGGAGCGCGGCAGCCGTGCCGGTGCGTCCGGCGCGGTAGGCGGCCGGGTCGCTTCCCAGCCGGGCGGCACCGCGGGTGGCGAGCGCCTCGGCCCAGGCCAGGGCGCGGCGGTCGCGGGGGCCGAGAGGCGGTGCCCGATACTCGTCGCTGTGGAGAGGACGCAGCAGCGTCGGGGGAGCCAGCGGAGGCAAGAGCAGTGCGCGCAGGCGCGCGGCGGCGCGGCCGACCGGAATCAGGAGCAGACCCTCCGGAGTGCCCGGCCGCGACCGTACCACGCCATCTCGGCCCCCGCCGACGCGGCGGGTCCGGGGCGCGCCGGTGGCTAGACTGCCTCTCCCTCGAGCCAGGAGCGCCCATGTCTCTCGCGGGAAGAGTTGCCCTCGTCACCGGCGGAGGTCGCGGCATCGGTCGCGCGATCTCCCTGGGCCTCGCCGCGGACGGCGCGGACGTCGCCGTGAACTACCGCAAGGACCAGGCCTCTGCCGAAGAGACGGTGGCCGAGATCGAGGGCCTCGGTCGCCGGGCCGCCGCCTTCGAGGCCTCCGTCGACGATCTCGAGGCCGACCGCCGCATGGTCGAGGCCGTGCTCGAGCGCTTCGGCCACGTGGATCTGCTGGTCCACAACGCCGGCCTGGCCAGCCAGGGCCGCTCCGTGCTGAAGACCGATCCCGCCGAGCTGGAGCGCGTGGTGCGCACGCACGCCTTCGGCCCACACCATCTCAGCCAGCTGGTGCTGCCGAGCATGCGCAGCCGCCCGCGCGGAGACATCGTGATGATCTCCAGCATTGCGACCCGCTACTACAACGCCGGCGGGGCGCCCTACAACATGGGCAAGGCGGCCATGGAGGCGCTGGCCTACACCCTCGCCAAGGAAGAGCGCCGCCACGGCATCCACGTCAACATCGTGGCCCCGGGCCTGGTCGAGACCGAGATGGGAAGGCGCCTCATGCGCGCCACCGCTGGCGTGGAAGACCTGCGCAAGCTCGACCCCTCGATGCCCTTCGGCCACGTCTGCACCCCGGAGGAGGTCTCGGACGTGGTGCGCTTCCTGGTCTCCGAGGGCGCACGCTACCTGACGGGCGAGCGCATCCAGGTAGACGGCGGGGGCCTGCGCTAGCCGGCCAGCGCCTTGCGATCCGCCTCCGACATGAACTGCATGAGCAGCTGCACGAGCTCTTCCGGCGGCGCCACACCGGGCTCCTCGACGCTGTCCTTCATCGACTCGAAGCGCAGCAGGTCGAGCTTGGCGTAGGCCTCCCGCACGCGGGGGGTCAGCAGGCCGAGGCGCTTCAGGTTCGGGACGATCTTGGAGAAGAGCATCTGGCGGAAGCCCTGCATGAAGGGCGTCTCCTTCATCCACTCCACCCAGACCTCCTGGTCCCAGCCCAGCCGTTCGAAGACCTGGTGCATGAGCAGGCGCTCGCGCATCAGGTGGCTCGCCTCGATCACGAAGTCCTCGCGCTCGCGCAGCTCCGAGGCGCTCAGCTCCCGGGTGTAGAGCCCTTCCAGGGAGAGCACGCCGAAGGCCACGTGGCGGGCCTCGTCGGCCATGATGCGGGCGGTGATCTCCTGGATCAGGGGCTCGCCGGGCCACATCAGCCGCTGCATGCCGAAGGCCGCCAGGGCCAGCCCCTCGACCATGATCTGCATCCCGAGGTAGGTGAGGTCCCAGCGCGAATCGGTGACGATGTCCGAGAGCAGCATCGACAGGCTGGGGTGGACCTCGTAGGAGATGCCCAGCTTCTCGGTCAGGTAGCGGTGGTAGACCTCGACGTGGCGCGCCTCGTCGGCCACCTGGTTGGCCGCGTAGAACTTGGCCTCCTCCCACGGCACTCCCTGGACGATCTTGGCCGTGGCCACCAGCGCCCCCTGCTCGCCGTGCAGGAACTGGGAGAGCATGAAGGCGTTCATGTTCATGTTGAGCTCGAGGACCTCGCGATTCTCGAGGGGGCGGGGCGGGTTGAGGAGCTGGTTGAGCATGCCTCCGGCGCCTTCCGCCTGGCGCTGCTCGATCATGCGCTCCAGGTCGACGTCGGTGTCCCAGGGCAGATCCGTCGCGTTCCAGGTGGCCGCCTTGCCCTTCTCGTAGAGGCCGAGCAGGTCGCGGCGCTCGAGCTCGTACTTCCAGTCGAAGATGGTCTGGACGGTCGAGGCCACCTCCTGGTACTCGCCGACGTCGGGAATGGGGACGGGATTGCTCTGGACGTAGTTCACGTTCGACTCCTGAGGGTGGCCGCCCGGCTCGGAGCGGCACTGGAGGGACCGAGGCCGAGGTAGGCCAGGATGTTTCGGGTCAGCTCCCGGCGCAGCTCCGCGTCGGACAGGCTTCGCGAGCCGACGCGGATCTCGCCGAAGATCACCATCTGCTGCATCAGACCGAAGGCGAGCTGGACGCCGAGGTCGACGGCGAGCTGCGGGTCCGGATGCGAGATCTCCTCGCGATGGCTGCCGAGCAGGTCGACCATCTGCTGCGAGACGCGGCGGCGGAAGCGCAGGCCGTCCTCCATGGACTCCGGCTCCCGCGCCGCCCGCGAGAGGAATGCCTTGATCATGGTCCGCCGCTCGCGGAAGGTCCCCACCAGCTCGGCCACGCAGGCCTCGACGATCTGCTGCACGCGGGCCGCGGCCCAGCGGCCGGGCTCGGCCAGGGCGTCCACCCGAGCGGCCATCTCGTTGAAGAAGCGCTCCTCCAGGGCCCGCAGCAGCTCGTTCTTGTCGCGGAAGCGCCCGTAGAAGCCCCCCACCGAGGAGCCGGCTCGGCGCACGATCTCCGGAATCGAGACGTCGCCCAGGCCCTTCTCCTCGATCAGCGCCTCGGCCGCGTCGAGCAGCCGCACCAGCGTCTCGCGGCTCCGGGCCTGCTTGGGGCTCGAGACGCTGCGCAGGGGGACCGGGGCCGAAGGCATGGCGCTGGGCAAGGGGCCGCTCCGGGGTCTCCCCGGGGGCCCCGGGAAGACGCAAGAATGAGAATCCGATTCGGATTCCTTTTATCGTCCGGACGCCCGCCTGTCAAGACAGGCCGCCCCACCCGGCTAGGCCTCGTCGAGGTCGTCGAGATCGAGGCGCCGGAAGACCTCGTCCGAGAAGCGCCCCTCGCTGCGGGCCACCAGGCAGGTGACGACCGAGTCGCCGGTGATGTTGACGGCCGTCCGGACCATGTCGAGCAGCCGGTCGACGCCGAGGATCAGGGCGATGCCCTCGACCGGCAGGCCCACCTGGCGGAGCACCATGGTCAGCATCACGATGCCGACCCCGGGCACGCCGGCCGTGCCGATCGAGGCCAGCACCGCGGTCAGCACGATGGTCAGGTAGCCGGACAGGCCCAGATCGATGCCGTAGACCTGTGCGATGAAGCCGGCGGCCACCCCCTGCATGATGGCCGTCCCGTCCATGTTGATGGTCGCACCCAGGGGAACCGTGAAGGAGGCGATCGAGCTGTGCGCGCCGAGGCGGCGCTCGACGTTCTCCAGGGTCACCGGCAGCGTCGCGTTGCTGCTGGCGGTGCTGAAGGCGAGCGCCAGGGGGTCGCGCATCTTGCGGAAGAAGAGCACGGGGGAGAGCCCGCCCAGGCGCAGCAGCAGGGGGTAGGTGAGCAGCACGTGCAGCAGCAGCACGGCCAGGACCAGGAAGAAGTAACGCGCCAGATCCAAGATGGCTCCGAAGCCCTCCCGCGCGAAGACCCGGGCGATCAGACAGAAGACGCCGTAGGGGGCCAGCGACATCAGCAGCATCACCAGCCGCATGATGACCTCGTTCAGGTCGCGGAAGACCGCCAGCAGGCGTCGGCCGGGCTCCCCGCAGACGCAGGCCGCCAGGCCGAAGAGGATCGAGAAGACGATGATCTGGAGCATGTTGCCCTCGGCCATCGCGCGCACCGGATTCGTCGGGAAGAGGTTGATGAGCGTGTTCACCAGGGGCTGGGGCTCGGCCGGCTCGAATCTCGCGCCGGTCGGCAGCGGGGGCCCCCCCAGGCCCGGCTGGATCCAACTCACCGTCGCCACCGCCAGGGAGACCGCCACGGCGGTGGTGAAGAGGTAGAGGGCCAGAGTCTTGCCGCCGACCCGGCCGAGGCGCCCGAGGTCGTCCAGGGAGGCCGTGCCGCAGACCAGGGAGACGAAGACCAGCGGCACCACCAGCAGGCGCAGGCTGGCCAGGAAGATCGAGCCCACCACGTGGAGCGCTCCGTCGAGCAGCAGGCTCTCCACCCAGGGCGCCGCCGCGGCTCCGGGCGGAATCTGGTTGAGGGCGACCCCGGCGACGACCCCCAGCAGCATGCCCGCCAGGATTCGGGTGGTCAGGCCGAGCCGCCTCCCCGAGTCGTCCGGGGCCAATGGACCTCTCTCCCTCACGCAGGCTCCCGAGCGTAGCGGGAGCCTGCGGGGTCGGAAGGGGTGGGCGGAAATGGCGCTTCGGTGGAGAAACGGAGGCGCTCGCCGTACGAAGCCCCGGGCGCCTCTTTCCCGGGGCCACGAGCCCGGTATCTTCCGACCCCGAGGTGGGTGAGCGAATCCTCGTTCTGGACGACGAGCCGGATCTGCTCGAGCTGGTCCGGGTCAACCTCGATCAGGCGGGCTTCCGGGTCGAGACCGCCGAATCGGGCCGGGACGCCCTCGAGCGGCTGCGTCGCTCTCCTCCCGATCTCCTGATCCTCGACCTGATGCTGCCCGACGTCTCGGGGACCGAGATCTGCCGGCGGGTGCGCTCGGACGCCCAGCTCTGCCAGCTCCCGATCATCATGCTGACCGCCAAGGCCGACGAGGTGGACCGCGTGGTGGGCCTGGAGCTCGGGGCCGACGACTACGTCACCAAGCCCTTCAGCCCCCGCGAGCTGATCCTCCGGGTCCGGGCCGTGCTGCGGCGCAAGCAGCCCCAGTGGACCACGAGCGAGGCCCTGGAGCACGGCGCGGTCCGCCTGGATCCGGAGCGGCACCGCTGCTTCGTCGACACCGACGAGATCGACCTCACGGCCAAGGAGTTCGACCTCCTGCACGTGCTGATGTCGCGGCGGGGCCGGGTGCTCACCCGAGACCACCTGCTCGAGCAGGTCTGGGGCTCCGACATCGCCGTCACCAGCCGGACGATCGACACGCACCTCAAGCGCCTGCGCGAGAAGCTGGGCGCCGCCGGCGGGCTGATCGAGACGGTTCGAGGTGTCGGCTACCGCTTCTCCGAGTAAGCTCTCCCTCCAACGCCGTCCGGCGCTGGAGCCCGAGTGCCCAAGAGTCAACTCAAGGTCATGGCCGCGCTGGCCGGCCTGGTCCTGCTCGTGGTCGTCGTCGCCGGAGCCCTGGCCGAGCGCGACCTGCGCGAGCGGGAGCTCCGGCGCGCATCGGACTCGCTGGCCCGGCTCGCGGGCCTGGCGGCCGCCGGGCTGCCCGAGAGCGTCCTCGCCACGGCCTCCAGCGAGGACCTCGACAGCCTGGCGCACGAGATCGCCGAGGCGGCCGGCGCGCGGGTCACCTTGGTGGCCGCCGACGGCACGGTGCTGGGCGACTCCCAGATCCGCGTCGACTCGCTGTCGCGGCTGCCGAACCACGGCGCCCGGCCCGAGATCGCCGCAGCCCTGCAGGGCTCCCCGGGCCAGAACGCCCGCCGCAGCTCCACGCTCGGCCGGCGCATGTTCTACCTGGCCCTGCCCCTCGAGGGGGGCCGCGGTGGCGCGCTGCGCCTCGCCATCGACCTCGAGCACATCGAGGAGGACGTCACCAGCCTGCGTGCGGGGCTGGCCGCGGCGGCCGGCATCGGCCTGTTCGGGGCCCTGCTCGCCTCCTACGTGCTCTCCTGGATCACGCTGCGACCGCTGCGCGAGCTGCGCCGTGTGGCCGCCGCGGTCGCCGACGGGCGGCTCGCCAACCGGGCACCGCTTCGCGCCAGCGGGGAGATCAAGGAGCTCTCGGACGCCATCGACCTGATGGCGGACCAGCTGCGCCTGCGCCTCGAGGAGGTGACCCGGGAGAAGGAGCAGCTCCAGGCCGTGCTCAACTCGATGGTGGAGGGCGTGCTCGTCGTCGACGCGCGCAACGAGATCATCCTGGCCAACGACCGGCTGCGCGAGCTGCTGGACGCCTGGGCCGAGCTCGAGGGACGGACCCCATTGGAGGCGATCCGCCACGCCGAGCTCGACGCCGTTCTCGCCGAGGCCCAGACGACGGACCTGCCCATCGCCCGCGCCGTCTCGCTCGGCCGCTCGAAGGCGCGCACGGCGCGGGTCCAGGCGGTGCGCTTCCCCTCGGGTCCGGGAAGGCGTCTCGGCACCGTCGCCGTCTTCCACGACATCACGGAGATCACCCGCCTCGAGCAGGTGCGACGCGACTTCGTGGCCAACGCCTCCCACGAGCTGCGGACGCCGCTGGCCGCGATCCGCGGCTTCACGGAGACGCTGCTCTCGAAGCGGGACCTCTCCGAGGAGGATCGCAGCTCCTACCTCGAAGTGATCGATCGCCACGCGCGGCGCCTGGGCAACCTGGTGGGCGACCTGCTCGAGCTCTCGCGCATCGAGAGCCGCGAGGTGCAGCTCAAGCTTGCGACGGTCGACCTGTCCGCCGTCTCGGAGAACATGATCCGGGACTCGGGGCCGCGCTTCGCGGAGAAGCGGCTCGAGGTGAGCCTGCAGGCCAGCGGCCCCGCGATCGTCTGGGCCGATCAGCAGGCGGTGGAGCAGATCCTCAGCAACCTGCTCGGCAACGCCGTCAAGTACACCAACGCCGGGGGACGGATCGCCATCCGCATCGAGGGGGCCGATCGCTCCGTCCGCACCTCGGTCAGCGACACCGGCATCGGCATCCCGAAGCGCGACATCGAACGCATCTTCGAGCGCTTCTACCGCGTGGACAAGGCGCGCTCCCGCGCCCTCGGAGGCACCGGCCTGGGACTGTCGATCGTGAAGCACCTGGTCCAGAGCCTGGGCGGGGAGATCGCCGTGGAGAGCCAGCTCGGCAAGGGATCGAGCTTCTCCTTCACGCTGCCGCGCGCCACCAAGGGAGAGAGCGAGCCTCCGCGCGCGCCGTCGCCCGAGGAGCCGGTGCTGCCGGGCCTGAGCTGAGCGGCGCGCCGCTAGGCGCCCGCCCCGAGCTCGCGCAGCTGGCCGGGCCGCAGCAGCCACAGGAGCGTGCCCGCGCCGGGCGCGACCGACTCGTCCGGCAGCTCGAGCAGGGCCGCGCCTCCCTTCCCCAACCTCAGGCTGGGCCCGGCGGCGCCGCCGGCGAGCCAGGCCACGGACAGGGAGAGGTCGGGCTCGTGACCGACCAGGGCCAGCGGCCCGCGCCCGGCCCGGTCGTCGAGCCAGCGGCCCAGCTCCTCGCGAGAGCCGCCGGGCGCCAGGCAGGCCAGCTCCTCGCACGCGAGTCCCCCGTAGGCCTCGCGCAGCAGCTCGGCCGTCTGCACGGCCCGCAGCCACGGGCTGGTGCCGATCGCCGCGAGATCCGGAAGCACTCGGAGCAGGCCCCGCGCTCCGCGGCGCATGCGGCGCCTCCCCTCGGCGGTGAGCGGACGCGAGGAGTCGGGGCCCCGGAAGGTCTCGCGAGCCTCGGCGATCGCGTGGCGGACCGCGAGGACGCGCACGTCAGCGCCCGAGCGGGCGCTCCGCGCGGGCCAGGCCCAGGGCCTCCAGGATCACCCCCTCCCGCAGTCCCCAGTCGCTGACGGTGAAGCCGGCGAGGCCCAGGGCCTCGGCGGCGGCGACCATCACGACGGCACCGGTCGGCAGCAGGTCGATGCGCTGGCGCGCGATTCCGGGCATGCGCAGCCGCTCGTCGTGGGAGGAGCCGACCAGCTCTTCCGCGACCTGACGCAGCTCCTCCAGGGGCACGAAGAGCTGGCTGACGCTGCGACGCGGCCAGGAGGTCCTCCGCGTGGCCACCCGTCGCGCCAGCGCGCCGACGGTGCCGCCCGCCGCCACGCAATCCGTCGGCCGGCGCAGCTCCACCTCCTTGCGGGCCTCCGAGAGCTGGTCGCGAACCCGCTTGCGCAGCGCGCGCCGCTCCGCGAAGGGCATCGGATCTCCCCGACCGAGCTCGCGGTGAAGGCGTGCCACACCCAGGGGCAGCGTGGTCTCCCAGTGGATGCCGAGGGCGTCGCCGATCGCCAGCTCCAGGCTGCCGCCCCCGAGATCGATCCCCAGGGCCGGACCCTCGCCCAGCGGCACCCGATGGCGGAAGGCCGCGAACATCAGCCGCGCCTCCTCCTCGCCCGCCAGGATCCTCACCGGGCTACCGATCGCCTCGGCGATCCGATCCGCCAGCTCCCGACCGTTCTCCGCCTCGCGCAGCGCGGCCGTCCCGACCGGGAGCAGACGATCGGCCCCGCTCCTGACCGCCACCTCCCGCAGCTCCCGCGCGGCCTCGACGGCACGCTCGCAGATGGGCTCGGGAACGCGCCGATCGGTGGCGATCACGGAGCCGAGCCGCAGCATGCGCCGCTCTCGCACGACGCGCTGGATGTCGCCGAGCGGTGTCGCGTCGGCGACGAGCAGGTGGAAGGAGGTGCTGCCGAGATCGATCACTCCGACCCGCAGCTTGCGACGCTCCCCGTCCTCGGACTCGGCCCCCTCGCCCGCCCGCAGCGGCTCGAGCGCCTCCAAGGCCGGAGCCGATTCGATACCTCGGGCCGGAGCCGCGAAGTAGCGGGCTCGGCTGCGATCGAGCTTCCAGACGGAGCCCTTCTCGCAGAAGAGCGGCGAGTCGCGCAGGCGCCCCTCGGCGCACAGGCGCTCGACCATCTCGGGGAGGCTGCTGCCATGGCCGCAGAGGACGGCGGCCTCGGCGGCGAGGGAGCGGATCAGCTCGAGGGCCTCCTCGACGGGCGCGCCCTCGCCGAGGCGGGCGTCGATCTCGAGGGGCAGACCCCGATGGGCGGCCAGAGGCTCGACGGTCTGCCGGCAGCGCAGGTACGGGCTCGAGACGATGCGCTCGACCGGCCAGCTCTGGAAGCGTTCGACGAGGCGCAGGGCCTGCCGGTGGCCGCCGGGGGTGAGGGGACGGAGGCGATCCGAGCGATCGCCGTAGGAGCGCCAGCTCGAGCGCGGAACCGACTTGGCTTGACGGACCAGGTACAGTGTCATGCCGTAAACTGCATCAAGAACATAGCCGTTTTGTTCGGTTCCTTCACCGCCCGGCACCATCCGAGCACCGAGAGCGAGAGAGACAGCGTTTTGTAGAGCGGGCGGCGCGCAGCGCGCCCCGGTCTGCGCTGCAGCCCGGGTGGCTCGGCCTCAGGAGGCCCGGGCAGCGGCCTCGCAGAAGCGGTAGCCCACTCCCCGCACCGTCTCGATGCGGTGCCTGGCACCGCCGAGCTTTCGGCGCAGGCTCTTGATGTGCGCATCGACGGCGCGGTCGCTCTGGGGGGCATCGACGCCCCACACGCGCTCGATGAGCTGCTGTCGCCGCAGCACCCGTCCCGGATGCGAGACCAGCGCGGAGAGCAGCTCGAACTCCTTGGGCGTCAGGTCGACGCGCGCCCCGAAGACCTCCGCCAGGCCGCTGCGCGGATCCACCGAGATCTCGCCGTTGGTCTCCGGAGCCGGGCGGATGACCCGACGCCGAGCGCCGGACATGCTGCGCAGCACGGCCGAGACCCGCGCCGCCAGCTCCGGCGGGTAGAAGGGCTTGCCCAGCACGTCGTCGGCTCCGGCCTCGAAGGCCAGGACCCGATCGATCTCGCTCGCCTGGGCCGTCACCATCAGGATCGGGATCCGGCTCGACTCCGGAGACTCGCGCAGCAGACGGCACAGGCCGAGGCCGGAGAGATCCGGCAGGTAGCCCTCGAGGACGATCAGGTCGGGAGGCTGTTCCCGGATGGAGTCGAGCGCCGCACCGGCGCTCGCCACCTCGCGACAGACCACCGGGCGCTCGGCCAGGCTCTCGACGACACGTCGACGGGCATCGGCATCGCTGTCGACGAGCAGGACTCGACTCGGCTGTTCCATGGCTTTCCGGCTCTCGCAGGTCCCCACCCCGGGGCCCGCGACTGAACCAGCTGGACTTCACACGCCCGCAGGCTTTCCGAGGAGAATTCGTGAAGAAAGATTCCCGACGGAGGAGCGGCGCCGGACGGTTCCCGGCGTCGACTCTGGAACCTCCCTGCGCGCGGGGAGATGCAGGGCCTAGCTGCCGGTTCGGCGCGCGCTGCCGACGCAGGCCGGGAGCTGCCGGGATCGGCACGGTCGCGACGCCGAGGGGTTGCAGACTCCGCCGAATCGCCTCTTTCGCGTGTTGCTGCCGACACAGGCCCTGCCGAAGCTTCGGGCCGTGGAGCGCAGCTCTCGTCGAGCGCCGAATCCCCGATCCCGCCGCGGCCTGGCCGCCCAGGGACCGGGCTTCTACGTCTGGGACGAGGATCCCGACGAGGCCCGCCGGGTGGCTCTGGGACTGGCCCGGGCCGCCGGAGGAGGCCGCGAAGACGACGCGGAGCCCGGCTCCGACCCCGATCAGCCGTAGCGACCGGTGATGTAGTCGCTGGTCCGCTCCTCGCGCGGATTGGTGAAGATCTCCGAGGTCGAGCCGTACTCGACCAGCTCGCCCAGGTGGAAGAAGGCGGTGCGCTGCGAGACGCGCGCCGCCTGCTGCATGTTGTGGGTGACGATGGCGATGGCGTAGCGCCCGCGCAGCTCGTAGATCAGCTCCTCGACCTTCGCCGTGGCAATCGGGTCGAGAGCCGAGCAGGGCTCGTCCATCAGGACGACCTCCGGGTCGACGGCGATCGCCCGCGCGATGCAGAGCCGCTGCTGCTGCCCGCCGGAGAGCGAGTTGCCGGGCTCGTTCAGGCGGTCCTTGACCTCGTCCCACAGCCCCGCGCGCTCCAGGCTCTCCTGGACGATGCGATCGAGCTCGGGGCCGCGCCGGGCCAGCCCGTGGATGCGCGGCCCGTAGGCGATGTTGTCGTAGACCGACTTCGGGAAGGGATTGGGCTTCTGGAAGACCATTCCCACCCGTGCGCGCAGCTGCACGACGTCCACGTGGCCGCCGTTGATCTCGTCCCCGTCGAGCTCGATGCTCCCGGTCACCCGGCAGCCGGGAATCGTGTCGTTCATGCGATTGAAGCAGCGCAGGAAGGTCGACTTGCCGCAGCCGGAGGGACCGATGAGGGCGGTCACCTCTTCCGACACGATCTCCATGCCGACGCCGCGGATGGCGTGGACGTCGCCGTAGTAGACGTTGACGTCGCGGGCCCGCATCTTGGCCGGCGCGATCTGGGCCCCCGGCTGCTCGGCGGCCGAGCGCACACCCGCCTCCAGGTGATCGGGGCTCGCCATCACCAGCGCTTCTCGAAGCGCTGCCGCAGCACGATCGCGGCCGCGTTCATGAGGATCAGGAATCCCAGCAGCACGATGATGGCTCCCGAAGTCTTCTCGACGAAGCCGCGTTCGGGCTTGTCGGCCCACAGGAATATCTGGACCGGTAGCGCCGTGGAAGCGTCGCTGAAGCCGCTGGGAATGTCCACCACGAAGGCCACCATGCCGATCATCAGCAGAGGCGCCGTCTCGCCCAGTGCCCGGGCCATGCCGATGATGGTCCCGGTCAGGATTCCGGGCATGGCCAGGGGCACCACGTGGTGGCTCACCACCTGCAGAGGCGAAGCGCCCACGCCCTGCGCGGCCTCCCGGATCGAGGGCGGCACGGCTTTGATCGCGGCCCGCCCGGCGATGATGATGGTCGGCAGGGTCATCAGGGCGAGCGTGAGTCCGCCCACCAGGGGAGCCGAACGCGGCAGGTTCAGGAAGTTCAGGAAGACGGCCAGGCCGAGCAGGCCGAAGACGATCGAGGGCACGGCGGCGAGGTTGTTGATGTTGACCTCGATCAGGCCGGTCCAGCGGTTCTTCGGGGCGAACTCCTCGAGGTAGACCGCGGCCGAGACTCCCAGCGGAAAGGCGATGGCCAGGGTCACGAGCAGGGTGAGGGTGGAGCCCACCATGGCTCCCAGGATGCCGGCCAGCTCGGGCTCTCCCGAGGCGCCCGCGCGGAAGAACCTCCGGTTGAAGCGCGTCCGGACCTGGCCTCGCTCGGCCAGCGTGCGGATCCAGGTCACCTCCTGCGGCGAGAGACGGTGAGCCGGCTCCGATCCCTCTTCGACGCCTCCTCCCTTCACGAACATGTCCACCTCGGAGCTGGCGGGCAGCCAGAGGGTCTCGCTGCGGCCGATTCGCGAGCGGTCTGCCAGCACCAGGTCGCGCAGCGGGGTGCGCGCACCGGTGCTCATCAGGCCCTGGAGCTTGCGAATCTCGCCGCGGCGCTGGACCTCCGGAAACTCGCCGCGCAACGCGTTCCGCAGCAGGGCTCCGAAGTCGAGCGAGCCGATGCGGCGCTCCGCCTCCGCCTGGTCGAGGCCCTCGAGCTCGCCGAGAACCCCCGGGTCGAAGGAGATCTCCAGACGGACCTGGGTCTGCCAGAAGGCCGAGAGGCCGTTGGCCGTGATGCTCAGCAGCAGCACGACCAGCATGGCCAGCGCCAGGCCGATGCCGAGCAGGCCGGCGCGACGAAACCAGCGCTCGGCCGCATGGCGTCGGGCCAGTCGCGCCCGCATGGCCGGCGAAGACCAGCGTTCCGCGGGACGGGAGCCCTCAGTCATAGCGCTCCCGGTACTTGTTCACGATGCGCAGGGCCAGGACGTTGAGAGCCAGCGTGACCATGAAGAGGACGAGGCCCAGGGCAAAGGCCGAGAGGGTCTTGGCGCTGTCGAACTCCTGGTCGCCGGTGAGCAAGGAGACGATCTGCACGGTGACGGTCGTGACGGCCTTCCACGGCTTCCACGTGAGGTTGGCCGACAGGCCTGCGGCCATCACGACGATCATGGTCTCGCCGATGGCCCGGGAGATGGCCAGCAGGAAGGCCCCGACGATCCCGGGCAGGGCACCGGGCAGGATCACGAGGCGGATCGTCTCGGAGCGGGTGGCCCCCAGCGCGTAGGAGCCGTCGCGAAGGGACTGGGGAACGGCAGTGATGGCGTCGTCGGAGAGCGAGGAGATGAAGGGAATGATCATGATTCCCATCACCAGACCGGCTGCGAGGGCGCTCTCGGAGGCGACGTCGAGACCGACGGCGCCTCCCAGGGAGCTCACGGTCGGGGCGACGATCAGGCTGGCGAAGAAG
>CAZYOL010000013.1:0-39611 GCA_964649065.1 uncultured Spirochaetales bacterium | reverse complement strand
GCTACGCGGCCAACGGAACCTGCGCGCCCTCGCGGGCCGCGCTCATGTCGGGCCGCTACGGGACGCGCTTCGGCTTCGAGTTCACGCCCACCCCGCCGGGCATGATGCGCCTCGCGGCGCTCCAGCCGAGGCAGCCGGGACGCCTGCGGCCGGTCCTGACGAACGAAGGGGCCGAGTCCGTCCCCTACGAGGACATGGGCATGCCCGCCTCCGAGATCAGCCTCGCGGAGCTCCTCGGCGAGCAGGGCTACCACACCGTGCACATCGGCAAGTGGCACCTGGGCCGCTCGCAGGGCATGGCGCCCCAGGACCAGGGCTTCGACGAGAGCCTGCTGATGGCGAGCGGCCTCTACCTGCCGGAAGACCACCCGGAGGTGGTCAACTCCCGCCAGGACTTCGACCCCATCGACCGCTTCCTGTGGGCTTCGATGCGCTTCGCGGCCTCCTTCAACGGAGGGCCGAACTTCGAGCCGGACGGCTACCTCACCGACTACTACAGCCAGCAGGCCGTCGAAGTGATCGAGGCCAACCGGAGCCGCCCCTTCTTCCTGTACCTCGCCCACTGGGCCCCGCACACGCCGCTGCAGGCGACCCGCGAGGACTACGAGGCGCTGGCCCACATCGAGAGCCATCGCGAGCGGGTCTACGCCGCCATGATCCGCAGTCTCGACCGCGGGGTGGGACGCGTGCTCGAGGCCCTCGAGCGCAACGGGCTGGAGGAGAACACCCTGGTCCTCTTCACCTCGGACAACGGCGGCGCCGGCTACATCGGCCTGCCGGAGGTGAACCACCCCTTCCGAGGCTGGAAGATCACCTTCTTCGAGGGCGGGATCCACGTGCCCTTCTTCGCCAAGTGGCCGGCGCGGATCGCCCCGGGCACCGTGGTGAGCGCGCCCGTGCACCACTTCGACCTCTTTGCCACGGCGGCGGCCGCGGCGGGCGCCCCCCTGCCCGATCGCAAGATCGACGGCGTCGACCTCGTCCCCTTCGCCACGGGAGAGGCCGAGGGCGTGCCCCACGAGGCGCTCTTCTGGCGCAGCGGCGCCTCCCAGACGGCACTCGTGAAGGGCTGGAAGCTCAACGTGAGCGACCCGCCGGGGCGGAGCTGGCTGTACGACCTGCGCTCCGACCCGACCGAGCAGCGCGACCTCTCCGAGGAGCGCCCCGACAAGCTGGCCGAGCTCCGGGCCGCCCTGGCCGAGTTCGACGCCGAGCAAGCCCCGCCCGCCTGGCCGAGCCAGCTGATGGTGCCGGTCAACATCGACAAGGACGTGTCCCGGCCCGACGCACCGGACGACGAGTACATCTACTGGTCGAACTAGGCGACCGTCCCGGCGGGCTCTGAGGCCGAGCTCGCTGCGCCGGCGCGGCTGCTCCGCCCGCGGCGCCCGGTAGCCGCCGAGGCGCCGTCGCCCAGGGCGTCGTCCTGGTCGCGACCTCCGGGCGCCCGAGGCCCCTCGAGGTGGATGCGGGACGCCTCGGGCTGCCTACGTCGACGACCTGATCGCGCGCAGCGAGGGGGCCCGAGAGCGCCCCGGGAGCGCGGGCGGCGGCCGATCCGGCCGCCGCTGCCGCATCGCGGCTGCTGCGCTGACAGCGCGCCCGGATGTACAATCTGGAGACGAGGAGCAGCCGTGGTTCACCGCAACGCGTACATGACCGACGAGCTCGAGGCGATCGTCCAGCTCACGCTGGACTTCGTGGCCAGGGAGGTCGTGCCCGAGGGCCCGAAGTGGGAAGAGGACGGCAAGGTCCCCCGCGAGATCCTGCGGCAGATGGGCGCCCTCGGCATGCTCGGCCTGCGCGTGCCCGAGGAGCTGGGCGGCCTGGGCCTGGGCCCGATCGCCTCGGCGGCCTTCTCCGAGGCCCTGGGCTCCTCCACCTTCGCCGGCTTCGACGTGACGGTTCTCGTGCACACCGACATGGCGGGTCCCCACCTCGTGAGCTCGGGCACGCCCTTGCAGCACGAGCGCTGGATGCCCGGCATCCTCTCGGGCGACACCATCCTCTCGATCGGAGTCTCCGAGCCCGACGCCGGCTCGGACGTCGCGGGCATGCGCTCCACCGCGAGAAGGGTCGACGGCGGCTGGAGCCTGACCGGACGCAAGACCTTCATCACCAACGCCGTCTACGGCGACCTCACCATCCTGGCGGCGCGCAGCCACCCGGACGAGAAGTACGGCATCTCCATGTTCCTGGTGCCGCGCGATACGCCGGGCTTCCAGGTCTCGAAGAAGCTCGACAAGCACGGCTGGCGCTGCTCGGATACGGCGGAGCTGACCTTCGACGAGGTCTTCGTGCCCGACGAGCAGCTTCTGGGCACGCCGCACCGCGGCTTCTACGAGACCATGAGGAACTTCCAGAACGAGCGCATGGTGCTGGTGGGCATGGGAATCGGGGCGGCCCAGAAGGCGATCGACCTGACCGTGGAGTACACCCGCTCGCGCTCCGCCTTCGGCGGGCATCTCTTCGACCTCGGGGCGATTCGTCAGCGCCTGGCGATGCACCAGGCCAAGGTCGATGCCGCGAGGGCCTCCATGTACCACGCCGCCTGGCTGGGCGAGCAGGGCGTCGACAACGTGAAGGCCATGTCCGGCGTGAAGGCCTGGGGCTGCGAGGTCGTGAACCAGGTGATGTACGACTGCACCCAGTTCCACGGCGGCATGGGCTTCATGCGCGAATCCACGATCGAGCGCATGGCCCGCGACGCCCGGGTGCTGACCATCGGGGGCGGCGCCACCGAGGTGATGCTCGAGGAGGTCGCCAAGCGCGCCTCGATGTCCTCCTGAAAGGAGGGCCGTCGCAGCTGCGATGACACTTCCGTTGGCCGGGAGGGGGCTGCGCGCGTCACCCGCGGAGGCGGCCCGAGCGCTTGGCGTGCTGCCGTTTCCGCAGGGGCTTGGCGAGAGAGGCATTCTGGACGAGGTCGCTCAGGGCGCAGAGTGCCTTCTTCGAGCCGACTCGCTCGAACCATTGCAGCCGGCCCGCGACGACGAAGCCCACCACGGGGCCGCGGCAGATCTTTTGACAGCCCACGGAACGGACGGCGACGGGCAGCTGGTCCAGCGTCTGCTCCACCGCTGCTTTCTTCGCGAGCCGCCTGCGGCAGTGGCTGCCGCGGCACAACAACAGCTCCGGCTTCGACATGGGCCGGCCGCCCTAGGCCTCGTCGAGATTCCGCCGCATCTTGCGGAGCTCCATCGTGTGGAGCTCCTCCTGACCGATCATGCCTCGCGCGTACTCCTCGAGGTACACGCTCTGGTCCGCCACCACGGCGAGCAGCTCCTTGTAGAGGCCCAGGGCGTGCATCTCGTGGCGGTAGCTCTCCTCGACGAGCGCGTACACGGAGTGGTCGTGACCGTCCTCGACGGGCGCGGCCTGGACGCTCGGGTGCCCGTCGAGTCCGGTGATGACCTCGCCGGCCGCCTGGGCATGGGTGAGCGATTCCGTGGCCTGGGCCTTGAAGAATTCGACGAGCGGCATGCGGTGCGGTCCGCGGACCATCAGTGCGGAGTGCGTGTACAGCGCCACGCCCGCGAGCTCGCAAGACATGATCTGGTCCAGGATCCCGATCGCCTTCTCGCGTACCGGCCTCTCCATGGGGGTACCCTCCTCGCTACGAAAGTAGGCACTCGGCCAGGCACTGTCCAGAACTACGTCCATAATTTCTGGACATTGATAGGACAGCTCGTGTCCCGGCGGTTCTGCCGCCGGGCCGGAGTCGCTCCCTACCAGGGGATCGGCTGGCCGTCCCAGGCCAGGAATCGACCGCTGTCCTCGCCCGTGCAGGAATCGATCACGCCCAGCAGCTGATCCGCCGCCCGCTTCGCGTCGAAGAGACGCTCCGCGGGGACGTTGCGCTGGAAGGGACGCGACAGATCGGTGTCGACGGTTCCCGGATGGAGCGCGAGGCAGATCAGGTGGGGGCTCCGCCGGCCGAGCTCGATGGCGAGGTTGCGGGTGAACATGTTCTGAGCGGCCTTCGAGGCGCGGTAGGCGTACCAGCCGCCGAGCCGGTTGTCGCCGATGCTGCCCACGCGCGCGGAGACGTTCGCGAGCACCGCCCGCTCGTCGTGACGCAGCAGGCCGCAGAAGTGCTTCGCCACGAGGAGCGGTCCGAAGGCGTTCACCTCGAATACGGCGCGCAGCCGCTGCGGGTCGACGTCCGCGAGCTTCTTCTCGGGGCGGGTCCCCGCATCGTCGTGCAGCAACCCGGCGCAGTTGATCAGCCAGTGGAGCTTCGGGCCGCACTCGTCGGCGACGCGCGAGGCGGCCGCGGCCATCGTCGCCTCGTCGCGTACGTCGAGGGGAAGCGCGAGGAGCGCCTCGCCGTGCTCGGAGCGCAGGCGGGCCAGGCCCTCGCTCTGCTCCGGCTCGCGGCAGGTCGCGACCACCCGGTCGACGTCGCCGCGCCCGAGGAGCGCCTCCGCGAGAGCCAGGCCGAGGCCGCGGCTCGCGCCCTGGACCAGCGCCACCCGGGTCATGCCGGGCCTTCGCGCTGCGCTCGATCCGATTCCACGTCCTTCGGCCTCCCCTCGGACACGGTAGATGCCTGGCCTCGCGACGCCCATCTGGCTGCGGGGGCTCCGGGATGGCTCACGGCGCGTGCTCCCCGGGCCTCCGCAGTGAGACGCCACCTTCCCTGCCAGCCGCGTCTGCGGGGGCGACGTGCTACATCGGATGAGGTGGCGGGAGACCTCCGGCGGCTCGCGCATCGCAGTCCGCTTCGGCTACGCAGCCCACGACGACAGCGGCAGCTGGTTCCACAGCCTCCATTGGCCTCTCGGACGGCGTCCCGACGGCCACCCGGGCCCGAGCGAGCTCGGGCTCTGACGCCCGGAGGAGCCCCCGATGTCCCTGGTCCACTACGCGATCGCAGACACGGTGGCGACCCTGACGATGGACGACGGCAAGGCCAATGCCCTCTCGCCCGCGATGCAGGCCGCCATCACGGCCGGGCTGGAGCGCGCGGAGGAGGAAGGGGCCGCTGCGGTCGTGCTCGCCGGACGACCGGGGCGCTTCTCGGGCGGCTTCGATCTCGCCGTCCTGCGCGAGGGCGGCGACGAGGCCCTGCGCATGCTGCGCGGCGGCTTCGAGCTCTCTGCCCGCCTGCTCGCCTACCCTCGACCCACCGTGGTCGCCTGTACCGGCCACGCGATCGCCATGGGCGCCTTCCTGCTGTGCTCGGGCGACCATCGGGTGGGGCCCACCGGGGCCTTCCGGTTTCAGGCCAACGAGGTTGCCATCGGCCTGACCGTGCCGAGACCGGCCCTCGCCATCCTTCGCTACCGCCTCACCCCCTCGGCCTTCGACCGGGCGGCCGTCCTGTCCGAGAGCTTCGATCCGGAGGCAGCGCACACGGCCGGCCTGCTCGATTCGCTGGCCGAGGCGGACGAGGTCGTCCCGACCGCCCAGCGAGTCGCGGCAGGCCTCGTCGCGCTGGATGCAGGCGCGCACGCGGCGACCAAGCTGCGGGCCCGCGCCGCGCTGCTGGAGCAGATCCGCTCCGGCATCGAGGCCGACTTCGGCTCGGCCTAGGCCCGGAGCCCCTCGAGCGCCCGGCTAGACGTCGACGACGACCGGCGTCTTCGGCCGGGCCACGCAGATCAGCACCGAGCCGGCCTCCGGCCTGCGCAGGGGCTCCTCCACGTACTCGACCTCGCCCTCGACGAGAGGGCACATGCAGGTGCGGCAGATTCCCGAGCGGCAGCTGAAAGGGGGGGAGAGCCCTTCGCGCTCGGCCAGCTCGAGGAGGGTCTGGCACTCGGGATCCCAGCGGGTCTGGACGCCGGAGCGGGCGAAGCTGACGGCACAGGCTCCGCGCAGCTCGTCGACGGCGTCCCGCTCGGAGGCCTTGCCAGAGCCCTCCCCCTCCTCCCCGAGCGGAGACGAGGGTCCGAAGAACTCGTAGTGGATGCGCGACGCGGCCACGCCCATGCCGACCAGACCCTGGTACAGGGAGCGCATGAAGGGCGGCGGACCGACCAGGTAGAACTCGTAGTCGTCGAAGGGGAGGATCTCCTTCAGCAGCTCGACGTCCACGTGGCCCACGCTGTCGAAGTCGCGGCCCTGCACGTCCTCGGGCCCGGGAGCGCTGTAGCGGAGGTGAAGACGCAGGTTGTCGTGCTCGGCCGCGGCCTGCCGCAGGTGCGCGCGGAAGGCCTGCTGGCGGCCGTTGCGGGCGCCGTGCACGAACCAGAGGCGGCGGCCCGACCCGCTGCGCAGCTCGCTGTTCAGCATGCTGAGAAGGGGCGTGATGCCGACTCCGCCGCTCAGCAGCACGAGCGAGCGGCCAGCGCCCGGCTCGAGGCGGAAGCGGCCCCGGGGCGGCCCCACGCGCAGCAGGGCGCCCTCCTCCACCCCGTCGTGGAAGTAGCCGGAGGCCAGGCCGGGGGGCAGCTCGGGCTGGTCGCGGGGCGGGACCTCGCGCTTGATGCTCACGCGGTAGCAATCGCCTCCGGGGGCGTCGGAGAGCGAGTAGGTGCGCAGGACCGGCTCCGGCTGACCGGGCAGCTCCAGCTCGAAGGTGAGGAACTGACCGGGCTGGAAGGAGGCGAGCGGCCGGCCGTCTCGGGGCTCCAGGTAGAAGGAGGTGATGGTCTCGCTCTCGGCCTGCTTGCGCCGCACGACGAAGTCGCGAAAGCCCGAGGCAGCCTCGTCCTGCTCGGCCTTGCGCAGGCGCTCCTCGAAGGAGCCCTTCCAGCCGTGGGCGAGGGCGCGGATCGAGAGGGCCCTTCGCGTGCCGTCGAGATCCTCTTCGCGGAAGAAGAGCAGCTCGCTCAGCTCGCGGACGCTCATGCCGTGGGGGTCGCGGCCGACGAGCTCGAAGCGATCGCCCGCCCCGACCTCGCCCTCCTCCAGGACGCGGAAGTAGAATCCGACGCGACCACTGCGGAGGAAGCGGCTCTCGAATCCAGGCAGGCCGAGCTTGAGGGCGAGCTTGTAGCAGGGAACGCGCGGCTGCGCGACCTCGACGAGCGCACTCCCGACGCGGAAGACGTCGCCGACCCGCACGCGGTCTTCCAGCATGCCCTCCACCGTGAAGTTCTCGCCGAAGGAGCCCGGCGGGAGCTCCTCGCGGGAGAGCTCTCTCCGCCAGTAGTCGTAGTGCTCCTGCGGATAGACGTAGACGGCCCGGAAGGCGCCCCCGTGGCCCCACAGGTCGGCCTGCCCGTCCCCCTCGAGATTCAGCCAGCGCAGCCGCAGGCGATCCGATGCGGGCCGCTTGAAGATGCCCGTCGAGACGGGCTCGCCCTCGTGCACCACGGTCTCGGGCAGCGAGCGCTGAATCGAGACGAGCTGCATCGGCGCGAGAGGCTCTCCGGGCGGCTCGAGAGCGGGGGCCTCGAAGAGCCCGAGCGCCGGCGACTCCTCTCCGAAGCTCCAGCCGAGCGGCAGCGCCCGGTCGACCCGGAGCGTCTCCTCCACCTCGAAGGCGACCACGCGCTCCGCGCCCGGGAAGCGCTGGACGTGGTAGGGCTCCCAGAGGACACGCGCCTCGCCGCTCAGGTGTAGGGCATCGCCGCTCTCGAAGTCGAAGAAGGCCAGGCCCGCCCGCGGGTCGAGCTCCAGGTTGCCGAGCGTGTTGAACATGCAGTTGCCCGGATAGTCTGGGAAGAGCAGCAGCGACTCGTGTGCGACCAGGACGAAGCCCGGCCTGCCGCCGCGGTGCGAGACGTCCACACCGTCGGTCCGCTCGCCGGTTCCGCTGGCCTGGCTGGCCACGAAGAAGGTGTCGGCGCGCGCCACCAGGGCGGCCTCGGTGGCATCGAGTGCCTTGCCGCGGCGAACCTCGCGCCGCGCATTCGCCTCCCCGGCAGGCGCGGCCGGCGGCAGCCGGGTCTGGATGTACATGTCGCAATTGCCAAAGGCCTGCTGGACCCGGATCTCGAAGCCCGTGGCCCCGGGCCTCGCCACGCGCCCGTTCACCCGGAGGCGCGCGCGGGTGGGGAAGTCGAGGCCCAGCGCGCCGATCGCCGCGCCTTCGAGGAGTGCCTCACAGACCGGATCGCCGTAGCGCGGGCGCGCCTGCACCCGGAGCCGGTCTGCGGCGACGGGCTCGAGGAAGCCCGGGGTCCCCGTCAGCAGGGTGACCCAGGGGCGACCCGCCGCGTCCGCGACTCCGACGAGGAAGGTGGAGAGCTGGGCCAGGAAGGCGCGCTGGGCCGGCTCCATGTGAGGCTGGATCATGCGCCGGCCGAGGCGCTCGATCCGGTCTCCGACGCCCAGGCGCTCCTGGATCGATTTCTCGCCGCGGTGGAAGGGCGACTCTCCGCTCACAGTGGCCGCAGCTCCTGGAGGACGGCGGGAATCAGCTCGGAGACGGTGGGATGGATGTGCGTGGCGCGGGCCAGCACGGTGTAGGGCTGCTCGACGTACATGAGATCGAGCAGGCAGTGCACGGCCTCGTCGCCGCTCAGGCCGAGGATCGATCCGCCGAGAATCTGCTCGCTGCGCGCGTCGAGCAGGACCTTCATGAAGCCCCGGGGCTCGCCGAACTCCCGGGCTCTGCCCACGCGCTTCATCGCCCCTCCGTGCGCAGCTCATCGGCGACCGGGATGCGCCAGCGCCCGTCCGTTGCGACGCCGGCCGCCTCGAGGCCGAGATCGCCGGTGTTGGGCCTCCGCCCGACAGCGAGCAGCAGGTGGCTGCCGTCGATGGGACGGTCGTCCTCCTCGCGCGAGCCGAAGCGCCGATACATCTGCGCGAACTCGAGCCCGATGTAGCCGCCGCCTACGACGAGCAGGTGATCGGGCAGGGAGTCCAGCTCCATCATGCTCGAGTTCGTGAGGTAGGGCACGCTCTCCAGCCCGGGCAGCTCCGGAACGTAGGCACGGGCGCCCACGTCCAGGAAGAAGCGCTCGCCGTGGAGGCTGCGCCCCGGCCCCACCTCGATGCTGTGGGGGCCCGTGAAGCGCGCGTGGCCGCGCACCAGGCTCACGTTCTGCATGCCCTCGATCCAGGCGCAGACGCCGGCATGGGAGGCCCCGGCCACCTCGTCCTTGCGCGCCTCCACCCGCTCCACGTCGACGCGGACGGGGCCCTGGATGGAGATGCCGAGGCGCTCGGCCAGGGGCGGGCCCGCCTGGCCGGCCCCGATCACGATCGCCTCGTAGCGCTCAGCCATCTCCACTGGTGCGATCCAGGAAGGCGAGCGTCCTCTCCGCCACGAAGTCCAGGTGGGTCTCGAGGACGAAGTGACCCGCGTCGAGCAGGTGGAGCTCCACGTCGCTCAGATCGCGCGTGTAGGGCGAGGCTCCCGCCGGCGGAAAGATCTGGTCACCGGCGCCCCACACGATGAGAGCGGGAGGCTGATGCTCGCGAAGGGCCGCCTGCCACTTCGGATACTCCTCGAGGTTCGTGGCGTAGGAGCGGAAGAGCTTCATCTGAATGTCCTTGGCGCCGGGTCGGTCGAGCAGGAACTGGTCGTGGTGCCAGTTGTCCGGCGAGACCAGGGGCAGCGCCGCCTCGGGCACGCCGTGGGTGTACTGCCAGATCTGCGCCTCCAGCTCCAGGAAGCCGCGCAGCGGGGCCTCCGTGTCGGGGCTGGGTTGCTTCCAGAAGGCTCGGAAGGGATCCCAGAAGCCCTGAAGGCCCTCCTCGTAGGCATTGCCGTTCTGGATGACGAAGCCGCGGACCCGCTCCGGATGCGCCGTGAAGAGCCGAAAGGAGACCGGTGCCGCGTAGTCCATCGCGTACAGGAAGTACCGCGCGACGTCCTTCTTGGCGAGGAAGGCCTCCATGGTGCGGGCGAGGCTCGCGAAGCTGTACTCGTAGTCCTCGGGCGGGGGCATGGCGCTGGCACCGAAGGCCGGGTAGTCGGGGGCCAGCACGTGGTAGCGGGGGGCGAGCCGGGGAATCAGCCGCCGGAACATGTGGCTGGAGGTGGGAAATCCGTGGAAGAGAACCAGCGTCGGGCGGCTCGGGTCACCCGCTTCGCGGTAGGCGATCTCCACGCCTCCGACGTCGAGCTTGGCATGCCTGACCGAGGACTTCTCGATCTTCGCGGGCACGAGTGCTCCGCCGGCAGGAGTCTGGGGATCGGTCATGGCTCGCCCTCCTCGGGATTCGGAGCGCCGGCCGTGGAGCGGCCGGCGCCGGCTCGCTGGCTGCGGTCCGGAGGCTGCCTCCTTTGCCGGCTTCCGGCTTTCGAAATCCTGCGCTGGAGCCGGCGGCGCGGCTAGCGCGCGCCGCTGCGGGCCCGATCCGGGCGGGCGGCAGAGCGGCTCCGCCCGGCCAGCGCGCGGGCCGCGCGGCGGTAGCTCGTGGGGGTGCACCCGACGGAGCGGCGAAAGGCGTCGCTGAAGTGGCTGTGCGCGGCGAAGCCGCAGGCCAGGGCGATCTCCTGGATCGTGCTCTCGCCCTGCGCGAGCAGCTCTCGCGCGCGCTGGATCCTGCGCCCCACCACGAAGCGGTGGACGCTGGTCCCGAAGCGCCCGCGGAAGCGCCGCGCGAAGTGGTAGGGGCTCCAGCCCACCTGGGACGCAATCGAGGCGAGCGAGAGGGCCTCCCCCAGGTGATCCTCGACGAAACGCACGGCGGTCGCCAGGCGGTCGTCCGGCTCCTCGGGCGGCCCCTCCCGGGCGACGCCGCGCTGTCCCACCAGATGAGCGAGGAGATCGGTGACCAGCGAGTCCGCCACCAGCTCCCGTGCGACTCCGTCGCCCGAGAGCACGCGCCGAATCGCTGTGGCGCTGTCCAGCAGAAAGGGATCGCGCTCGAGCTGCATGCTCCTCGCCCGGGGCCGCCACCAGTCGCCACTCGCGCCTGCGCGCAGGGCCTCGAAGCGCTGGTCGTCCACCAGCAGCGCCAGGAAGCGGGTCTCGGCGGTGTCCCGGAAGCGCAGCCGCGCCGCGCAGCCGCTCGGGATCAGGCGAGCGAAGGCGGGGGGCTTGCGACGCCACGGAGAGTAGGGCTCACCGTCGAATCCGTAGGAGACCTCGCCCACTCGCCCGCGGCGGGAGCAGACGATGATGGCGTGGCAGTCGGCGAGCTGTCCCACCTCCAACTGGCGGCCGGGGAAACGGCTCTCCTGCGCCACCAGCTGCACGCCGGGGAGGGACAGGGTGTGGCGGCTCAGGAGTTCGCCGCGCTCGTTCTGCTCGTAGCGCCGGAAGCCGGGCGGAAGCTCGCTCAAAGGACTCTCCTGGGAGCCCGCAGGACCGTAGCTGCCGGCCACGGTGGCGCATCTCTCCGGCGGGCCGGCCCCCGCTCGGCCCGAGGGCGCGAGCCGTCCCGGGAGGGAGCGCTCAGCCCAGGGCATCCACCGCTTCGGCCAGCTCGCGAAAGTGCGCGTCGATCGAGAGCACGAAGTCGTGGAGCTCCGGGAGCCGGTCCCAGTCCGCATTGAAGCCCCAGTAGAGCCCCCCGGCATAGCTGAAGAGGGCGATGCCCAGGGCCTGACGCGCCGCCAGCGGAACCAGCGGGAAGGCCTCGAGCAGACGCGCGCCGCACAGGTAGATCGGAACCGGAGGTCCGGGCACGTTGGTGACCACGAAGTTGACGGCCTGGCTGTCCCGGGCGGCGCGCGCCAGCCACTGCGCCAGCGCGTCCGAGAGCTCCATCACGCCGAAGAGGGCCTCCAGACCCCGGCTCTGTCCCGAGGCCTTGAGGCCTCGGGTCGTCTCGACCACGCGCCGGAGGCGTGCGAGGGGGTCGCGCTCCAGCAGCGGCAGCGGGACGACCAGGCTCGAGATGCGATTGCCCGCCGCGCCGCGCTCCTCGTCGCGCCGCACGCTCACCGGGACCATGACGCGGAAGTCGAGGCCAGCCAGCGGAACGCGGTGGCGCTTCAGGAAGTCGCGCACGGCCCCGGCCACGACCGAGAGCACCACGTCGTTGACCTTCGCATCCATCTTCTTGCGCAGCGCTTTGACGCGCTCGAAGTCCATGGCGAGCCAGTCGAAGCGCCGGTGCGGGCCGATGGGCTGGTTGAAGGGCGTCTGCGAGGCCGTACCGAAGGCAGAGGAGGCCGCCTGACCGAGATCCGCGGCGGTCTCGCGCAGGGTGTCGAGGGCAGCTCCGGGCCCGCCGAGGGCGCGCAGCCCGGCGCGGGCCACGTCGAGGGGCAGCGTCGCCCGACGACCGATCTCGTCGACGAGCAGCCGGGTCTCGGTGGGTGCGGGCTGTGGGCTCCACGCCGGACCGGCCTCGGGGATCTCGTCGGGGCTCGTGGTCATCACCGAGGTCACGAGGTCGGTGCCTCCGATCCCGTCGGCGAGGCAGTGGTGCACCTTGCTGATGACGGCGAAGCGGCCGCCCTCCACGCCTTCGACGAACCAGAGCTCCCAGAGCGGCTTCCCGCGATCGAGCTGCTGCGACATGATGCGGCCCGCGAGGCGCTTCAGCAGCCGCAGGTCTCCGGGGGTCGGCAGCGCCGTGTGGCGCACGTGGTAGTGGATGTTGAAGGTCTCGTCGTCGATCCACACCGGGTGGTCTAGACGGGGGATGCGGGCGAGCTTCTGCCGGAAGCGATCGCTCCGGTACATCTGAGCGTCCAGCAGGCTCGAGATGCGCTCGAAGTCGAGCCCCCCGTCGGGGCGGCAGAGCGCGGCGGCCTCGTAGAGGCCGACGGAACCGATGTGCATGTGGCAGTTGGCGTCCTCGAGCTCGAGGAAGCTCGCATCGAGGGCCGAGAGCCGGTCGTAACGGGGCCGCGTCATGCGGGCCCGTTCCCGCGCTGAAGATCCCTGGCCGAGTGGCGCTCGGGCACGCGCTCCTCCTCGGGGCCCCAGACCTTGTTGACGCGCCGGCCGCGCTGCACGGCGGGACGCGCCTCGAAGTCCTGGGCCCAGCGGACGACGTTCGCGTAGGAGGCGACGTCGAGGAACTCGCCCGCGTCGTAGAGGCGGCCCAGCGCCAGGCTCCCGTACCAGGGAGCCGTGGCCATGTCGGCGATGCTGTACTCGTCGCCGATCAGGTAGCGGCGCTCGGCCAGGTTGCGGTCGAGCACATCGAGCTGGCGCTTGACCTCCATGGCGTAGCGGTTGATGGGATACTCGTACTTCTCGGGGGCGTAGGCGTAGAAATGACCGAAGCCGCCGCCCAGGAAGGGCGCGCTCCCCATCTGCCAGAAGAGCCAGGACAGACACTCGGCGCGGCGCGAGGGCTCCCGGGGTAGGATGGCGTCGAACTTCTCGGCCAGGTTGACGAGGATGGCGCCGGACTCGAAGACGCGGGTCGGCGGCGAGCTGCCGCGGTCGACGAGGGCGGGAATCTTCGAGTTCGGGTTCGCCGCCACGAAGCCGCTGCCGAACTGGTCGCCCTCTCCGATGTTGACGAGGAAGGCGTCGTACTCGGCCTCCTTGCCGATCGCCAGCAGCTCCTCCAGCAGCACCGTCACCTTGACGCCATTGGGCGTGGCCAGGGAGTAGAGCTGGAGCGGGTGCTCGCCGACGGGCAGCTCCTTCTCGTGGGTCGGTCCGGCTACGGGCCGGTTGATCTTGGCGAAGCGACCCCCGCTCTCGGCGTCCCAGGTCCAGACCTTCGGGGGGGTGTAGGCGCCCGGGGCGGGCACGGGTTTCGAATCGCTCATGACACACCTCTGTCGCCCTGCGGCTGCCGGCCCGGAGAGCCGCAGCGCGGATGAAGAGCCGATAGAGTAGGCCGTGCGGCGCCGCCGCGCGCGAGCCCGCCGCTGTGGCATGCTGCGCCCATGAGCGAGCCCGTCGTCCTCTACGAGGAGCGCGAGGGGGTGGCCCTCCTCACGCTGAACCGCCCGCAGAAGAAGAACACTCTCACCGAAGCCGTGATCGAAGGCGTGGCGCAGGGCATCGACCGCGCGACGCGCTCGGCAGACGTCTCGGCGATCGTGCTGCGCGGCGCCGGAGGCACCTTCACGGCGGGCTACGACCTCACCCACGACCCGGAGGCCGGCTCCGGGAGCGGAGGCCCGGACCCCTGGACCACGCCCTACGGCGCGCGGGGGCCCGAGCCGCGCGCGGGCGCCTGGGACCCGGTGCGCGACTGGCAGTTCATGGGCCACAACGTGCGGCGCTTCATGAAGATCTGGGA
The DNA here is from genome assembly GCA_964649065.1 of uncultured Spirochaetales bacterium. Classification (GTDB taxonomy): domain Bacteria; phylum Myxococcota_A; class UBA9160; order UBA9160; family SMWR01; genus CAZYOL01. Next base: position 25,598 of record CAZYOL010000013.1, on the reverse strand, counting down.
GTCCCCCAAGCCGGTCCTGGGCCAGATCGAAGGCTGGGCGATCGGCGGAGCGACGGATCTCGTCCTCTGCTGCGACCTGCTCTACATGGCCGAGGACGCCCACATCGGCTACGCGCCGAGCCGTATCTTCGGCACACCCACCACCATGCTCTGGGTCTACCGCCTGGGCCTCGAGCACGCCAAGCAGTTCCTGCTGACGGGCCGCGCCATCGACGCCGCCACCGCCTACCGGATCGGGCTGGTCTCCGAGGTGGTCGCGCCGGAGCGCATCGCCTCCCACGTGGAGGAAGAGGCCCGGCGCTTCCGCCACATCCCCGCCAACCAGCTGGCCCTCAACAAGCTGCTCGTCAACCAGGCCTTCGAGAACATGGGCCTGCGCACCAGCCAGCTGCTGGGAACCTTCTTCGATGGCGTCACCCGCCACACCGAGGAGGCCTACCGCTGGGTCGAGTCCTTCCGCGAGAAGGGCTTCCGCCAGGTGATCCGCGAGCGCGACGCACCCTGGGGCGACTACGGCGAGCGGCGCCGCCGGGACCGGGATCCGCGCGACTAGGGCTCTACCCGATCGAGTAGCATCGACCCGAGCTGGAGGAAGACGATGAGCCACCGAGGCCGGCAGATCCGCAGCGAGATCAGCTCGGAGGGTCGGCTGACCCTCTCCCTGGTGAGCAGCGAGGCCCCCGAGCCCGGCCCCGACGAGTTGGTCGTCCGCATCGAGGCTTCGCCGATCAATCCCTCCGATCTGGGCCTGCTCTTCGGCCCCGCGGACATGAGCACCGCCGAGGCCTCGGGCAGCGCGGACGATCCCGTGGTGACGGCCGAGGTGCCCGAGGGCCTGCTGCGCGGGCTCTCGGCGCGGCTCGACCAGTCGCTGCCGGTCGGCAACGAGGGCGCGGGCGTGGTGGTGGCCACCGGGGAGTCGGAGGCGGCCCGCGCCCTGGCGGGACGCACGGTCTCGGTGATCGGCGGCGCCATGTACTCCCAGTACCGCACCGTGAAGGTCGGCCAGTGCCTGCCGCTGCCGGAGGGCACGACTCCTGCCGAGGGCGCCTCGTGGTTCGTCAATCCGCTGACCGCCCTGGGCATGGTCGAGACCCTTCGCGCCGAGGGGCACGAGGCCCTGGTCCACACGGCGGCCGCGTCGAATCTGGGGCAGATGCTGGCCAAGCTCTGCGCCGAGGAAGGCGTTCCGCTGGTCCACATCGTGCGCCGCGAGCAGCAGGCGGAGCTGCTGCGCGGCCTCGGAGCCACCCACGTCCTCAGCACCGGCGCGCCGGACTTCGACGAGGCCCTGGTCGCCGCCCTGGCGGAGACGAACGCGACGCTGGCCTTCGACGCGATTGGAGGCGGCACCTTGGCCGGTCGCATCCTCGCGGCCATGGAGAGGGCCCAGAGCGCCAGGGCCGGCGAGTACAGCCGCTACGGCTCCAGCGTCCACAAGCAGGTCTACCTCTACGGGGCCCTGGACAGCTCGCCGACCGTGCTGCCGAGGAACGTCGGCATGGCCTGGGGCGCGGGTGGCTGGCTGCTGACCACCTTCCTCCAGAAGATCCCGGCGGAGGTCGCGGCGAGGCTGCGCGCGCGCGTCGCCGCCGGGCTGAAGACCACCTTTGCCAGCCACTACACCAAAGAGGTCTCGCTGGCGGGAGCCCTGGCCCTCGACGCCATCGCCGCCTACGGACGGCGGGCCACGGGCGAGAAGTATCTGATTCGTCCCGACCGGGACTGAGGCAGGAGGCCACCATGTCGGGACCCCTCGAGGGCATTCGGATCGTCGACTGCACGGCCATGATCGCCGGGCCCCTCGCCACCCAGCTGCTGGGGGACCAGGGAGCGGAGGTGATCAAGGTGGAGCCGCCGGGCTTCGGGGACGTGATGCGGCTGCTGGGCACCTCCCGCGGCGGAATGTCCACCCTCTTCGCCCTGCTGAACCGCAGCAAGCGCTCGCTGGTGGTCAACCTGCGCGAGGAGCGGGGCCGGCAGCTGGTCCGAGACCTGGCGGCAGGAGCCGACGTCTTCGTGCAGAACTTCCGGCCCGGCGTGATCGATCGCCTGGGCCTCGGCGAGCCCGCCCTGCGCGCCGAGCACCCGGAGCTCGTCTACGTCTCGATCAGCGCCTACGGGCCGGAGGGGCCGGCCTCCCAGAAGCCGGCCTTCGATCACATCCTGCAGGGCATCTCCGGCATCGCCTACACGCAGCGCGACCCCTTCGCAGCGGAGTCGGAGCCGAGCTACGTGCGGCAGACGCTGGTCGACAAGGTCACCGCGCTCACGGCTGCGCAGGCCATCACGGCCGCCCTCTTCGCCCGCGAGCGCTCGGGGCGGGGCCAGCACGTCGAGCTGGCCATGCTCGATGCCGCGCTCTCCTTCGCCTGGCCCGACGGCATGATGAACGAGGTGATTCTCGACGAGGACTTCGAACGCAAGCCCCCGATCAGCGCAACCTACCGCACCCAGGCCTGCAGCGACGGCTACTTCTCGGTCGCCGCCGTGACCGACGCCCAGTTCCAGGGCCTGTGCCGCGCGGTCGGGGCCCCGGAGCTCGCCGAGGACCCGCGCTTCGCGACGCTGGCCGGTCGCTCGCAACACATGCTGGAGATCATCGAGACCCTCTCCGCGCGCATGCCAGCCGTGGGGCTCGCCGAGGTGCTCGCGCGCCTGGAGGCGGAAGACGTTCCCTGCGGCCCGATCCACCGCCCGGAGCAGGTGCCCCACGACCCCCAGATCGTCGCGGCCGGCTGCTTCGAAGAGCTCCAGCACCCCGTCCTCGGACACATCCGCCAGCCGCGCCCGCCCGCGCGCTTCGCGGCGACGCCGGCCTCGGCGGAGCGTCCCGCCCCGACGCTGGGCCAGGACACGGAAGCCGTGCTGGCCGAGCTCTCGATCTCCGAGGCGGAGCGAGCCGAGCTGCGCGCCAAGGGCATCGTCGGCTGGTGATCCGGATTCGACGAACGTGCTGAACGGTGCAGTGCACGAGCGCGGGCACCGGGGTCGCCCACAGCGAGTCGAACGTCTCGCCGTCAGCCCGGCGCAGAAGCTAGCTCGAGAGGGGCGGCTAGGAGCTCGTCCGATCCTCTCCCTCCGCCTGCCCCAGCACCTCCAGGTAGCGCTGGCGAATGCGCCGGATCTGCTCCTCCAGCTCGTCGGGCTGCCAGTCCCGCGTCTCGATCGGCGGCAGCACCACGGCCTCGATGGTGGCCGGCCGGACCACCAGGGCCCCCTTGGGCAGCGCGTCGAGCACGTTGCGGAAGACCACGGGGACGATCGGCACGCCCGCCTGCATCGCCAGGTGGAAGGCCCCCTTCTTGAAGCGACCGAGGCGGGGCGTGGAGGAGCGGGTGCCTTCCGGAGCGATCAGCAGGGAGCGCCCGTGCCGCAGGGCCTCCACGGCCGGCTCCAGGGCCTCGATGGCCCGCTGGGAGTCGCTGCGGTCGATGAAGACCATGCCCGCGGCGCTGAAGAGCGGACCGAAGATCGGATTCCGCCGCAGCTCCTGCTTGCCCACGCCCGTGAAGTCGCGGCGCAGCAGCTTGAGGAGCAGCACCGCGTCGAGGCCGCTCTGGTGGTTGAAGATGAAGCCCGCCGGCCGCCGCGACCACAGGTGCTCCTCGCCCTCGCCGCGCAGATCGATGCCGGCCAGCGACGTCGCGAGCTCGCTCCACACCGATCCCATCACGTTGGTGGCCTCGCGCCGGGAGCGATTCAAGAGCCCGGCGGCGGCCCCGGCCCACAGCGAGGGCAGCAGGCTGGCGTAGACGAGACCCGTGCGCAGCACGTCGCCGCCGCTGGGGCGGCCGCGGCTGTGGAAGCGGCGCACGGGCCAGCGGCGCTCCTTGGCGATCTGGGAGAGGCGCCGATCCGGATTGAGGGGTCGCGGGTGGCCGACGATCTCGAGCAGCGGCAGGTCTTCGTGGCTGTCCGTGTAGAACCAGCTCTGCTCCAGATCGATGGCGTGCTCTGCAACAAAGGCGCGGGCGGCGGCGGCCTTGCCCTGGCCGTAGCAGGTGGGGTGCTCGACGCCGCCGGTGAAGACCCCGTCTTCGACCAGCATCCGGGTGCAGAGGACGTGCTCGATGCCGAGATCCCGGGCCAGGGGCTCGGCCTGGTAGCGCGTCGCCGAGGAGACGATGGCCAGGGTGTGGCCGCACCGCCGGTGCGCCTCCACCAGGGCCCTCGACTCCGGGTAGATCTGGGTGGCGAGGTGCTTGTCGAAGAGCTCCTGGCCCAGCTCCTCCAGGGCGCTCTCGGCCATGCCGCGATAGGCCGCGGTGGCGGCCGACATGAAGCCCGAGAAGCCGGTGCGACCGGCGGCGAAGGAGAGCGCCGCGAGCAGGCTCTCGATCAGCTCGCGGGGAGACATGCGCCCCGAGAGCAGGCGCTCGCGGGCGAAGGAGGCCGCCGAGAAGCCCGCCAGCAGCGTCTGGTCCAGGTCGAAGAGAGCCCCGACCTCGGGACCGCCCGGCCCGCTGCGGATCTCTTCGGTCAGGCGCTCGTGGAGCATCGGCTAGGCGCACGCGGCACCACTCTTCGCTCGGGATACGACTGCCTCACGCCCGGCTCCGTGTCGTGCTTGCGCCCAGGATACCGCTGTCGAAGGGCTCGGGCGGTGGACGGGATCCGGACCCTGGCTGCGAGCCTCTCGGGCTCACGGGGAGCGAGCTCGCGCCGCGCAACGGGGCGCGCCGCTATGCTGGGTGCCCGTGAGCGAGAGCCTGCTGGTCCGCCTCTCCACCCCTCCCGCGGCCACCAGGTGGATCCGGCGCGTGGCCTTCCACCTCGGGAAACCGTGAGGGTCGTGCTGTCGGCCGCGATGTCGGTGGACGGCTTCCTCGACGATGCCTTCGCCGAGCGCCTGATCCTGTCGAGCGAGGAGGACCTCGAAGACGTCCAGCAGCTGCGGGCGGAGTTCGACGCGATCCTGGTGGGCGCCGGAACCGTGCGCTCCGACGATCCCTCCCTGGCCACCCAGTCCGAGGCGCTGGCCCGGGCGCGCGAAGCGGCGGGCCGGACGCGGGACCCCACCAAGGTGACGCTGACCCGCTCCGGAGACCTCGACCCGCGGGCCCGCTTCTTCCGGAGCGGAGGCGGCGACAAGCTCGTCTACTGCCCCGCCGGGGCCCGTGCGGCCGTCTCCGCGCGCCTGGGCGCGGTCGCCGAGGTCCTCGCCTGCGGGGCCGACGAGCTCGGCCTCGACTGGCTGCTGGGAGACCTGGAGCGGCGCGGCATCCAGTCGCTGCTGGTGGAAGGGGGGAGCGCGGTGCTGACGGCATTCCTCGAGCAGGGCCACGTCGACGAGCTGCGACTTGCGATCGCACCCTGCTTCGTCGGCGCCGGCGACGCCCCGCGCCTCGTCGCTCCCGCCCGCTTTCCGCACGGCCCCGGGCGCAGGATGAAGCTCGAGTCGGTGAGGCCGCTGGGGGACACCGGCGTCCTGACCTTCCGTCTCGAGCGGAGCCGATGACGGCCGGCGAAGCGGACCTCGGGCTGCTCGAGCGGGCCGTCGAGCTCGGGAGCCGCGCGCCGGCCGCGGAGGGCTCCTACAGCGTGGGCTGCGTGATCGCCTCGGCCGCGGGGGAGATCCTCGGCACGGGCTTCACGCGGGAGCTGGGCGAGGGCTGGCACGCGGAGGCCGTCGCGCTCGAGAAGGCGCGCAGCCGGGGCAGACGCCTCGAGGGCGCCTCGGTCTATTCCTCGCTCGAGCCCTGCAGCCGGCGTCTCTCGGGTCGCACCAGCTGCTGCGAGCGCCTGATCGAGGCGGGCGTGGCTCGCGTCGTCTACTGCCTCGACGAGCCGCCGGTCTTCGTGCACTGCGAGGGCGCGGAGACGCTGCGGGCGGCCGGCCTGCAGGTGATCCGCGACGACCGCTTCGCCGAGCGCGTGCGGCAGACGAACCGCCACATTCTGGAGCGATAGCGCTCGGCCGTCCGGGCTCCGGACGAGGCCCTCCGGGCGCGGCGACCCCCTGGGTTTGCCGTTTCACGCTGGTACGCTCCCGAGCCAGGAGAGGCGCTATGCCGACCTCGAAGGCCCCGGTGGGCTTTCTCGAGAGCGTGGGAAGGTTCTTCGACCGGGCGGCCCCCTTCACGGGCCTCGAGGCGGATCTGCTCGAACAGGTCCGCGCCTGCAACAGCGTCTTGCGCATGCGCTTCCCGGTGCGTCGAGACGACGGGACGATCGAGGTCGTCGAGGCCTACCGCGCCCAGCACAGCCACCACCGCACACCCACCAAGGGTGGCATCCGCTTCAGCGTGCACGTGGACCAGGAGGAGGTCATGGCCCTGGCCGCCCTCATGACCTACAAGTGCGCCATCGTCAACGTGCCCTTCGGAGGCGCCAAGGGCGGCGTGCGCCTGGATCCCTTCGCCAGCTCCGTGGGCTTCCGGGAGCGCGTCACCCGGCGCTACACGACAGAGCTCTCGCGCCGCCATGGCATCGGCGCCGCCGTGGACGTGCCCGCACCGGACTACGGCACCGGCGAGCGTGAGATGGGTTGGATCGCGGACACCTACAAGCTCCTCCACCCGGGCGACATCGATTCCTTCGCCTGCGTCACGGGCAAGCCGCTGTCGATGCACGGCATCCCGGGGCGCCGCGAGGCGACCGGCCTCGGGGTGTACTTCGGCCTGTGGCGGTGCATGGACGTCGCCGACGACATGAAGGCGGCCGGCCTGTCGCGCGGCATCGAGGGCAAGCGCATCGTCGTCCAGGGCCTCGGCAACGTGGGCTACCACGCGGCCCGAGCGGCTCAGGTGGAGGGGGGCGCGGTGGTCGTGGCGGTGGCCGAGCGCGAGGGCGGCATCTACGCGCCGGAGGGCCTCGACGTCGAGGCGGTGTACCGCCAGCGCGCCGAGACGGGGAGCCTGCTGGACTACCCGGGGGCGCGAAACATCGCTTCGCCCGCCGAGGTCCTCGAGCTCGACTGCGACGTGCTGATCCCCGCCGCGCTCGAAGGCCAGATCACGGCGGCCAACGCCCCGCGGATCCGGGCGAGGCTCGTGGCAGAGGCCGCCAACGGCCCCGTCGACCCGGAGGCTGCGCGCATCCTCGGCGAGCGCGGCGTGCTGCTCCTCCCGGACCTCTACCTGAACGCGGGAGGCGTCACCGTCTCGTACTTCGAGTGGCTGAAGAATCTCTCCCATGCCAGCTTCGAGCGCATCACGACGCGCTGGGAGAAGCTCGCAACGACGCGCCTGGTAGCGACCATGGAGCGGATGAGCCGCTCCAGTCTGGGCGAGGACGAGCGAGAGCTCCTGACCCGCGGCCCCCGGGAGATCGACCTCGTCCACTCCGCGCTGGCCGAGACGATGGAGCTCGCCTACCAGCAGATCCACACGCTGTGGACTCAGCGAAGCCTGCCCGACCTGCGCACGGCCGCCTACTGCTTCGCCATCGAGCGCGTGGCCCAGACCTACCGCGACCAGGGAATCTTCCCCTGAGCCCCGACCGGGCCCGGTCCCCCTCGGAGCCACCCGCCGCCGCCACCGCCTCGGCCCCGCCCCGCGAGACGGCCTCCGCCCGGCCTGGCGGCGGCCCGGTCAAGAAACGGGCTCACCGGTGGCCGGCGACCAGCGCTCGCTCAATCCCTCGAGGTGTCGACGGTGGGTGATGATCACGACCTCGTCGCCCTTGCGCACGCGCGGGTCGCCCGCGCCGACGATGAGCTCCGAGCCGCGATACAGATGCGACACGTGGGCGCCCTCGGGGAGCCCCAGAGCGGAGACCGGTCCCTCGTCCTCCTTCCTGGCGACGAAGAGAAAGATGCGTGCATCCCCCTTGATGGCCAGCGAGAGCTCCGGAATGCCCTGGCCCTCGACCACGTCGGCCAGGTAACGACCGATGGTTCGGGCCGGGACGATGGTGTCCGTGAGGCCCAGCTCGATGGCCACGTTCTCGAACTCTTCCTCGTCGATGCGCGTGATCACGCGCGAAAAGCCGACCGTCCGCCCGACCAGACTGGCGATCAGATTGGTCTGCGCATTGCTGGTGAGCGTCAGCAGGGCGGCAGAGTGGGTCGGGTCGGCATCGGTCAGCACCGCAGGGCGGGTACCGTCCCCGTGAATCACCCCGCAGTCCAGGGCCTCGGCCAGGGTCTCGGCGACCTGGGCATTCGCCTCGATGATCACCACCTCGCAACCCCGCCGCACCAGCATCCTCGCAGTCCGAGCGCCGAGCGAGCCTGCGCCCACGATCACGATCCTCATCTCAAGACCTCCCTCTGCCGAGCCAGGTTGTGGGGGACAGCGTGACGAGCAGCGCGAAGATCTCGAGGCGCCCGAGGAGCATGTCCGCGCACAGGATCCCCTTCAGCAGGGGCTCGAGCTCCGGACGCGTGATGCCCACCGAGAGGCCCACGGTGCCGGTAGCGGAGACGACCTCGAAGAGTGCGGCCAGGGGCTCGTAGCCGTAGGCCAGGAACGGCAGCCAGGAGCCGCACACGACGCCGAGGTAGAGAAGGACCAGCGCCGCCGCGCGCAGCAGCTCCGGGGATTCGAGCCGCTGGCCGGAGAGCGTGGGGCCCGCCACTGCGCCGCGCGGAAGATGGGTCTCGGTGACGAGCCACTGGACGAGGCGCAGCACCAGGAGCAGTCGCAGCAGCTTGAAGCCGCCGGCGGTGGATCCCAGGCAGCCCCCGGTGATCATGGCGAAGAGCAGGAGCCCGATCGCCGCAGCGGAGAGTCCCTCGACGGGGGTCGGCGCGAATCCTGCAGTCGTCTGGGCCGAGACGAAGAGGAGCGCCAGATCGGCAGCGCCCCTCTCGTCGCCGCTGGAGCGGGCGAAGATCCAGAGGAGCAGGGCTCCCGCGGCCGAGAGCAGCAGCATCAGGCGCAGCTCCGGGTCCCCGAGGACGCGTCGCCAGCGTCGTCCGAAGAGCTCCGCGTAGAGGAGCAGGGGGAGCGCGCCGAGGAGCGCGGTCGCCAGGATTCCCGCCTGCAAGGGCAGCCCGAGCCCCGCGAGGCTCTGGTCCCTCGGCGCGAAGCCCCCGGTGGAGACTCCGGCGAGGCCGTGGACGAGGGCGTCGAAGAAGCTGGCGCCCAGCGCCAGCAGCAGCGCGACGGCAGCCGCGCTCAGCGCCAGGTAGACCCGAAGCACGCGTCGCGCGTGGTAGCGCATGCTGCCGGGGACCTCGGCGGTCTCGAGGCTGGGCGATCCGAGTCGGCGGGTCGCGATTCCCGGCTCCAGGGTGATCGCCAGGAAGAGGACGACGAAGCCGAGCCCTCCCACCCATTGCATCCAGGCGCGGGCCAGCAGGAAGGTGCGCGAGCGCGCCTCGATGGCCTCGAGGGTCGAGAGCCCGGTGGTCGTCACTCCGGAGATCGCCTCGAAGAGCGCGTCGGGCCACGCGATGCCCTGGAAGACCAGGGGGCCCGACAGAACGAGGGGGCTCAGCGTGAAGACCCCGGCCGTCACGACCAGCGCCTCGTTGCGCTGGAGCCCCTCGGGCGCCGGCCAGCGGCGGGCCACCGCAGCTCCCGCGAGGAAGAGCAGGCTGGCCACGGCGTAGGGCCCGATCAGGTCGAGCTCGCCGAAGGCGACGGCCGCCAGCACGGGGACCAGGGCCGTGACGCCGAGGACCAGGCTCAGTTCGCCGAGGTAGCGCAGCACCACGGGACCGCGCACCGCCAGGCGCAGCGCGCGCTCCCTTTCCTTCAGCATGCATCCTCCGCCCGCCTCGATCGAGCCGACCCAGACCCTTAGGGGGCCTCGCGCGGAAGCGCAACGCGGACCGGGCTGCGAAGGTGCAGGGAGTGGAGCCCGGCTGCCGCGGCCCTCCGGGCCTCTCGCCGCGGCGCCCCCTTTGCCTTCCCCGAGCAGACTCCCTACTTGTGTGGCGGGAGGACCTCGCCCGACGCGGACGGCTCGTGGTGGCCGCCAGCAGCAGGGGACGGGGGCGCCGAGGAGAGAGAAGCATGGAGATCATGACGGCCCTGCTGGTGATCCTGGCCTGCTTCGCGCTCTCCGCCTTCTTCTCGGGCAGCGAGACGGCCCTCTTGCGGCTGCGCGCCTCCGAGGTCGAACGCGAGGCCAAGCAGGGGCACGGGCCGGCGGCGCCGGCCATCCGCGAGCTGCTGCGCTCGACGTCCCGGCTCCTCGTGACGATCCTCTTCGGAAACAACCTGGTGAACCTGCTCGCGGCGAGCGTCGCCTCGACCCTCGCCGTCAACGCGCTGGGCGAACGCGCGGGTGTGCTGGTCTCGACCCTGCTCCTCACCGTCGTGGTGCTGATCTTCTGCGAGGTCCTTCCCAAGGCCGTCGCTGCGCGCAGCCCGGAGCGCTTCGCCCGAGCCATCGCCTTGCCCCTCTACCTCGTGCATCAGGCGCTGCGCCCCGTCCACCTCGCCTACGATCGCTATCTCGAGCCACTGGTGCGCCGCGTCTCGGGCGGCAGCGCCTCGGACGAGTCCATCCCCCCGGACGAGGTGCTGCGCATCGCCCTGCGCGCGGGCAAGGACCAGCCCCAGGGCACGCCGCTCGCCATCATTGCGGCAGCGGCCCACGCGGTAGAGACCCAGGTCCACGAGATCATGGTGCCGAGCAGCGAGATCGTCGCCTATCCGATCGACACCCCTCCGGCGGAGCTCCTCGAGAAGTTCCTGGAAGAGCGCTACACCCGCGCTCCACTCTACGAGGATTCGATCGACCGCTTCGAAGGCGTGGTCCACCTGAAGGATCTGGTCAAGCTGGTGCGCGAGGGCGGCGGGGACCTGCGCGAAATCCTCAAGCCCGTGCTGCGCGTTCCAGCGGGCAAGCGCATTCTGGAGCTCTTGACGGAGATGCAGCGCGCCTTCGTGCATCTCGCCGTGGTGAAGGACGAGTTCGGCAATACCGATGGGATCGTGACCCAGGAGGACATCCTCGAGGAGCTGGTCGGAGAGATCCGGGACGAGTTCGACAGCGAGGAGCTGGAGACCATTCGGCCCTCGGGCGACAACGCCTACCAGGCGATGGGACGGCTCCACGTGGTGGACTTCAACCGGCACACGGGCTGGGACGTCCCCGCGGAGCGCGGCGAGACGCTGGCTGGCCTCGTCTTCAACATCCTGGGCCGCGCGCCGCGCAAGGGTGACATCGCGCACGCCGCGGGCTACGACCTCGGTGTGATCGACGTCTCGGGCACCCGGATCACGCGGGTCCTGGTGCGCCAGCAGCCCAGGGCCGAAGCTGCGGAGCCCGAGCCGCAGGATCGTTGACGAGGGACGGGCAGGCCATGAAGATCGCCATACTCTCCCGGAGCCGCCGGCTCTACTCGACGCGGCGCCTGCGCGAGGCCGCGGAGATGCGCGGGCACCAGCCCCGCGTCCTGGACACCCTGGATTTCTCGATCGAGGTGGAGCAGGGCCAGCCCCGGCTCTACTACCGCAACAAGCCGCTCTCCGGCTACGACGCCGTCATTCCCCGCATCGGGGCCTCCATCACCTTCTTCGGCGCCGCCGTCGTGCGCCAGTTCGAGCAGATGGGAGTGTTCTGCGTGAACCCTTCCCACGCGATCTCGGTCTCGCGGGACAAGCTGCGCGCGCTCCAGGTCCTGTCGCGTCATCGCATCGGAATCCCGCACACGCTCTTCGTGCGCCACAGCAAGGAGATCCTGCCGGGGATCGAGCGCATGGGCGGTCCTCCCGTGGTGGTCAAGCTGCTCGAGGGCACCCAGGGCGTCGGCGTCATCCTCGCCGACACCACCAACGTGGCCGAGGCCGTGATCGAGACCCTCTCGGGTCCGGCTCGGATGAACGTGCTGCTGCAGCAGTTCGTGAAGGAGAGCCGGGGGCGCGACGTCCGAGCCTTCGTGGTGGGCAATCGCGTGGTGGCCGCCATGCGACGGATCGCCGGGGGCGACGATTTCCGGAGCAACATCCACAGGGGGGGTCGCGCCGAGCGGGTGGAGCTCGACGAGGAGCAGGCCCGGGTGGCGGTGCACGCGGCCCAGATCATGGGGCTCCGGGTGGCCGGAGTCGACATGCTGGAGGGATCCGAGGGCCCGGTCCTGATGGAGGTGAATTCCTCGCCGGGCCTCGAGGGCATCGAGGCCGCAACCGGGGTCGACGTGGCCGGCGAGGTCGTCCGGCTCATCGAAGAGGAGGTTCTCTTTCCCGAGATCGACATCCGGCAGCGGCTCACCCTGGAGAGTGGCTACGGCGTGATGGAGGTTCCGGTGCACTCCCAGTCCGAGCTCTGCGGCAAGACCATCACGAGCTCGGCGCTTCGCGAACGCGACGTGCTCGTCCTGACCATCCAGCGCGGGGGCGTGACCATTCCCAACCCGAAGGGCTCACGCGAGATCCTCGCAGGAGACGTCCTGCTGTGCTTCGGAAAGACGCTCACCCTGAAGGGGCTGGCGCCGCCCCGAGGGGCCCAGAAGAAGGGCAGGCGGAGGACGGAAGCCAAGCCGTCCGGCGATGGCTGAGCCCTTCACGCTGGCAGGGCACTCGATCGAGCCGGGCGCACGCCGAGCCATCGAGCTGCCCGTGGGCCGCCGCTACACCCGCGCCGAGGTCGTTCTGCCGGTCGAGGTCGTACACGGGCGCAAGCCCGGGCCGCGCCTCTTCGTCTGCGCCGCCATCCACGGCGACGAGATCAACGGGGTGGAGATCATCCGCAGGCTGCTGCGTCGCCCGTTGCGGGATCTGGCGGGCACGCTGATCGCCATTCCGGTCGTGAACGTCCACGGCTTCACCTCGCTGACCCGATACCTGCCGGATCGCCGCGATCTGAACCGCTCTTTCCCGGGCCGCGAGAGCGGCTCCCTCGCCGCCCGACTCGCCCACCTCTTCCTGCAGGAGATCGTCGCCGCTGCCACCCATGGGATCGATCTGCACACGGGGTCCCTGCATCGCTCGAACCTGCCGCAGATCCGCACCAGCCTCGACCAGCCCGAGGCGGAGCGACTGGCCCGCGCCTTCGGAGCGCCCGTGATCGTCGACTCGAATCTGCGAGACGGCTCTCTGCGCCAGGAGGTCATGGAGCGCAGGATTCCGATGCTGCTCTACGAGGCAGGGGAGGCGCTCCGCTTCGACGAGCCCTCGATCCGGGCGGGGGTTCGCGGGATCCTGCGCGTGATGCGGGCGATCGACATGCTGCCGCCCCCACGCCGGGATCCTCGCGTCCTCGAGCCCTTCGTGGCCCGCTCGACCCATTGGGTGCGAGCGCCCGAGAGCGGCGTGCTCCGGGATCGCCTGCGACTGGGGGCAGCGGTGAGGAAAGGCCAGCAGCTCGGCATCGTGGCCGACCCCCTCGGACGGGAGGAGCGCGCGGTCAGGGCCAGCCGCGATGGCGTGGTGATCGGCCGCACCATGCTCCCGCTCGTCAACGAGGGCGACGCCCTCTTCCACGTCGCGAGCTTCGAGCGCCCGGATCGGGTAGCCGACCGAATCGAGGAGGTCCTGGAGGCCGTCCGCCCGCTCTCGCCCGAGCTCAGCGCGGCCGCTTCGCCCGGCGACGGGAATGGAGGAGGTGGCGATGGCTCGGGTCGATGAGGAAGCGCCCGGCCAGGGCCGTGCGCCCGAGGAGCATCCGGAAGATCATCCGCTCGCGATCCACCAGACTGACCTCCACGTCACGCTCGATGGGGCCGATCTGCAGCCGCGCCCGCACGAAGATGCGCAGCTCGTAGCGACCGGTGCTCGATCGCACTCGCCCCCTCCTCACGATGCGCGTGGTGACGTGGACCCGTCGATCGCGTTTCAGCCGATGCAGCACCACGTCGAAGCGCACGCGACCGCGGGGCAGCTCCTCGATGTTCTCCACGTGCAGTGCGGAGCTGCGAGCACCCGTGTCGACTTTGGCGCGCAGCCGACGGATTCCCCACTCGGGAACGTCGACGTACTCGTTCCAGCCGATCAGGACGCGGTCGTCTTCCACGCCGCGTAGGTAGCGCATGGATCCGCGGGACGGGGTGTCGAGGGGCTCCGGAGGCTGTACGTTGAGGGGTTACGGACCCAGAATGCGGAAGACGGCAGGGACAGACCGCTGGTGAGCGAAGCGCTCCTGACGGTCCGCTTCGCGGAGCTGCTCGATCTGGTCGTCGTCTGGGCGATGGTGTGGACGGGCATCGCCTGGCTTCGGGCGATCCAGGCGCGCCTGGCCCTCGCGGGCCTGGGCATCCTGATGGCCTTCTACCTGCTCGCGCGACAGCTCGGCCTCGTCCTCACCACCTGGATTCTGCAGAGCTTCACCGCGGTCGCCGTCCTCGTGGCCGTCGTGATCTTCCAGCAGGACCTGAGGAGACTCTTCGAGCAGATCGCCGCCCTGGGCTTCCGGCGCCGGCTCCTGCCGGCGGGACTCGACGCCATCGACACCCTGGCGCGCTCGATCGTACACCTCGCCGAGCAGCGGCGCGGCGCCCTGCTCGTCCTGCCGGGAAAGGTGGCGGTGGAGGGCCACGTGGAGGGAGGCCTGCCGCTCCACGCCGAGATCACGGAGCCCCTGCTGCTGTCTCTCTTCGATCCCAACTCGCCGGGTCACGACGGCGCCGTGATCGTGAGCGGGAACCGACTCACGCGCTTCGCCGTGCATCTGCCGCTCTCGACGGACCACGCCCAGCTCGGCCAGCGCGGGACGCGCCACGCGGCAGCCCTGGGCCTCGCCGAGCAGACCGATGCGCTCTGTATCGCGGTCTCCGAAGAGCGCGGCTCGGTCTCGGTGGCCGAGGCGGGACGTCTGCGGACCCTGGCGGCGCCGCCGCAGGTCGCAGACGAGATGCGCAGATTCCTCGGCCAGCTCGCACCGGCCGAGGGCGAGCGCCGCTCCCATCTCCGGCGCCTCTTCGCGCGCTGGCGCGAGGGGCTCGTCGCGCTGCCCGTCGCGGCCCTGCTCTGGTTTCTCGCCATCCCGGGGGCAACCGTGGTCGAGCTCGAGCGCGACTTCCGCGTCTCGGTGAGCGGGCTTCCGCAGAGCTACGAGCTCGAGGGCGTCGACCCCGAGTCGGTGCGGGTGACCCTGGCGGGTCGCCGCCGCGACCTCTACTTCCTGGCGCCGGAGGCGGTCAAGGTCCGGGTCGACGCCATGTTGATCGAGCTGGGCCGACGCAGCTTCCCGGTCAGCCCGGGGAACGTCAGCCGTCCGGAAGGCGTCGAGGTGCGGGAAGTCGAGCCCGACCGCGTCCGACTGGTGCTTCGGGAACGTGCAGACTCGGGAGCTGCGGACGAAGCCGGCGGGCCGGCGACCCAATAGAAGAGGGCGGAGGGTTGGATGGCGAAGTCAGCCATGGAGTCGATGGTGCGGGCCTTTGCGAGCAGTCATCCCCTGGATGCGGCCCGCGCCCTGGAGGGCCTCGATCCGGGCCAGGCCACAGACATCCTGCGAGGATTGCCGAAGCGCCTCGCCGGCTCGGTCCTGGAGCGCCTGGCTCCGGAAGCTGCGGGCGGCCTCCTCGCCCGCATCGGCGCGGAGGGCACGCGCGAGCTGCTCGCCGCGGTGCCTGCGCGCCAGACGGCAGCGATCCTCCAGCATCTGGAGGAAGCGCTGCGCGGGGCCACGCTCGAGGGGCTCGCACCCGATCGAGCCAAGGCGATTCGGAGCCTGCTCCAGTACCCGCCCGACACCGCGGGCGGCATGATGGATCCTCACATCACCTCGATCCGCATCGACCTGACGGCGGCCGAGGCGATCTCGGCCTTGCGGCGAGCGCGCCGCCACACCCTCTACTACCTCTACGTGACGGATCGCGACGGCAAGCTCGTGGGCGTACTCAACATGCGCGAGCTGCTGCTCGCCGCGCCGCGCGACAGGATCGAGCCCATGGTCCGCCGCGAGCTGGTCACCGTGCCCGCGACCCTTTCGCGCGAAGAGGTGAGCCAGCTGGTGCGCGAGCGCCGCTTCGTGGCGCTGCCCGTGGTCGACTCCGAGGGCTACCTGATCGGGGTCGTCAAGCCCGACGAGATCCTGGGCGCCATGCAGCAGGAGGCCTTCGCGGACCTCCAGAAGATGGTCGGTGCGGGCGAGGACGAGAAGGCGCTGTCTCCGGTCTCCGTGGTCGTCCGGAAGCGGCTCCCCTGGCTCTACATCAACCTCGCCACGGCCTTCCTGGCCGCGGCCGTCGTCGGCCTCTTCGAGAGCACCATCGAGCAGGTGACGGCACTCGCCGTCCTGCTTCCGGTGGTGGCGGGTCAGGGAGGAAACACCGGGGCGCAGTCCCTGGCCGTGGTGATGCGCGGCATGGCCCTGCGCGAGCTGCCACCCGGCTCGACCCGACGCCTGCTCTGGAAGGAGGGTCTGGGAGCCTTCCTGAACGGCACCGCGATCGCGGCTGGCACGGGTGCCGCGGTGTTCCTGTGGGACGGGCGCTGGGCCCTCGCCGCCGTGATCTTCCTGGCGATGATCGTCAACATGACCGCCGCGGGGCTCGCCGGGGCCGTGATTCCCCTCCTGCTCCGCATGCTGGGCCGCGATCCGGCCCAGTCCTCCTCGATCTTCCTGACGACGGTGACGGACATCGTGGGCTTCGCCTCCTTTCTGGGCTTCGCCGCGCTCTTCCTCCCCGCCTTGGGCTGAGCGAAGTGCTGCTCGATGGCTTCCTGCTGACGCTCGGCCTGACGCTTCTCGTCCTCGGGGGACGAGGCCTGGTGGCCGGCGCATCGCAGCTGGCGACGGCCTTCGGGGTCTCCGAGGTCGTGATCGGACTCACCGTCGTGGCCTTCGGGACGAGTGCCCCGGAGCTGGCGGTGAACGGCCTGGCCGCCGTGCGCGGGAACGCCGCGATCGCCTTCGGGAACGTCATCGGCTCCAACATCGCGAACCTCGCCCTGGTGGTGGGCTCGGCGGCAGCGCTGCGCCCCCTCCTCATCGAGAGCATCATCGTCTCGCGGGAGATTCCCATGATGCTCCTCGCCACGGCAGCGGCGGTGATCCTCGGCCTCGATCGCATCCGGGGAGTCGCGGAGAGCTACGACCGCTCCGACGGACTGATGTTCCTGCTGCTCTTCTCGGTCTTCCTCTACTACTCGGCCGCCGAAATCGTCGCCAAGCGGCGTGCCGACCCCATCGTCCGGGCCGCCGAGCACGTACACCGGCGCATGATCTGGGACATCGGCAGGCCCGGCCTGCTGACGGCCGGCGGCTTCGCCGTCCTGCTGGTGGGCGCCCAGCTCACCGTGTCGAGCGCGGTGGCACTGGCCGAGGCCTTTCAGGTCCCGCGGCCGGTCATCGGCCTCACCCTCGTCGCCTTCGGGACGAGCCTCCCCGAGCTGGCGACGAGCTTGATCGCAACGTGGCGGGGCCAGACGAGCCTGGCGATCGGCAACGTCGTGGGCTCGAACATCTTCAACCTGCTCTTCATCCTCGGAATCACGGCCTGCATCCGGAACGTCGAGGTTCCCTTCCCGAGGGGCGGCGCGGACCTGCTGTCGCTGGCAGGCTTCTCCCTGGTCTTCCTGCCGCTCTCGTGGACTTCCGGCGGTCGGATCCAGCGATGGCAGGGAGCGTCCCTGGTGTTCGCCTATCTGGCCTACATCACGTGGCGCCTGACTCCCTGAAGCCCGCGGCGGCAGCGCACGGCCCCGCCGCAGGGGCTCGGCTCAGTAGACCAGCTCGACCCAGCGGCGGCCGGCGACCAGCTCGGCCTTGCGGCGCTGCCAGCGCTCCGCTCCGCCCGCCAGGCCCGTGAAGACGGCGTCGAGCTGGCCGAGCATCTTCTCGAGGCCCGCCACGTAGACGTAGGTCTTCGGGCTGCCCATCAGCTCCCAGAGCTCCTGACCGCGGCGCCCGAGGGCCTGCTCCCAGGCGATCGGGGATCCCCAGCTCGGTCGCGGGGAGAGGGCCTGGAAGGCCTCGAAGGTCTCCTGGTCGTAGTACTGGGCGAAGTCGTCCTTCTCGTCGTTCATGTAGAGCATCTCGAGGCCGCTGCGGGCGCCGTAGAAGAGCCAGATGCGGCCGGCCCAGTCGGGGACGTCCCGGTACATGTGCTTCACGAAGGCGCGGAAGGGTGCGATGCCCGTGCCGCTGCCGATCAGGATGAGGTTCGCGTCGCGCTCCTCGGGAACCTGGAAGGGCAGCGGATAGGGCCCCGTGACCTGGAAACGGTCGCCCGGACGCAGGTCGCAGAGGAAGTTCGAGGCGATGCCCGGAAACTGCTCGCCGCTGTACTCGTCCACGTAGTGGCAGCGCCGGACGCAGATCTTCAGGCGCGGCAGCCCGGCGGGGCTGCGCTCCGGGAGGTCGGCCACCGTGTAGAGCCGGAAGTGCTGCTCGTGGCCGAAGTCGGCCGAGCCGGGCGCCAGCACGCCGATGCTGTGCCCGAGCATGTAGTGGAAGTCCGGGCGATCCACGTCGATGACGATCTCGCGCACCTCCTCCTCGGAGGCGGCCGGCGTGATGCGCTCGCTGGAGACGACCGTCGCCTCGTGGCGCGGCTCGGTGTCGTAATCCGACAGGTGCTTGATGGCCTCGGTCATGGCTTCTCCTCGGGCCCGGCGGTCTCGCGCCGGGGACAGGGATGGGAACAGGGCTCGCGCGCACAGGCGGCGGCGCAGCCCATGCGGCCGGCCAGCGCGTCCGGGTCGTCGTCGGCCTCCGCGCAGATCCGCTGCCAGCCGCGCTGCACCGCCAGCCAGGCGAGCAACAGCAGTGACAGCGCCAGGGCTCCCGTGGCGTAGCTCGCCCACATGCTCAGGCCCCCAGCCCGGCGAAGCCCATGAAGGCGATCGAGAGCAGGCCCGCCAGGACCAGGGCCAGGGCCGTGCCCCGGACCACGTCCGGCACCGTGGCCAGCTCCAGCTTCTCGCGCAGCCCGGCCATCAGCACCAGGGCCAGCGTGAAGCCGGCGCCGGCGCCCAGCGCGTAGACCCAGCACTGCAGGAAGCCGAAGCCCTTGTTGGTCTGGAAGAGCGCCAGGCCCAGGATCGCGCAGTTGGTGGTGATGAGCGGCAGGAAGATCCCCAGGGCCCGGAAGAGCGAGGGGCTGGTCTTCTTGATGAACATCTCGACGAGCTGAACCGTCGAGGCGATCACGGCGATGAAGGAGATCAGGCGCAGGTAGGGGGCATCGATGGCCGTGAGCAGCTGGTGGATTCCGAAGGCGCAGGTCGAGCTGATCCACATCACGAAGGTCACGGCCGCCCCCATGCGGGCGGCGGTCTCGAGCCTGGAGGAGACGCCGAGGAAGGGGCAGATTCCCAGGAAGTAGGCGAGCACGAAGTTGTTGATGAGGCTCGCGTTCACGAAGATCGACCACAGCGGCTGCTCGTTCACCGGGAGGCCTCCGCCAGGGCTGCGGCGCGCCGGGCGCGCCGCTGGCTGAGGGCCTGGAAGAGGATCAGCCAGCCGGCCAGGCTGAAGAAGCCGCCGCTCGGCAGCACCATCACCACCCAGGGCTGGAAGCCCTCCGGGAAGAGCGAGACGCCGAAGAGGCTGCCGTTGCCCAGGATCTCGCGCACGGCTCCCAGGCTCAGCAGGGCCAGCGTGAAGCCAGCCCCCATGCCCAGCCCGTCCAGCGCGGCCCGCCCCACGCCCTGCTTCGAGGCAAAGGCCTCGGCCCGGCCCAGGATCAGGCAGTTCGCCACGATCAGCGAGATGAAGGCTCCGAGGGCCTTGTGCAGCTCCAGACTGATCGCCTGGATCAGGGAGTCGACGACGGTGACGAAGGTCGCGATGATCAGGATGTAGGTGGCGATCCGCACCTGTTTCGGAACGACGTGGCGCAGGCAGGAGACCACCACGTTCGAGAGCAGCAGCACGAAGAGGGTCGCCAGGCCCATGGCCAGGGCGTTGCGTGCGGTGTTCGAGACGGCCAGGGCCGGACACATGCCCAGCACCTGCACGAAGACCGGATTCTCGCGCCACAGGCCCTTCAGGAACTCGTCCGAGGTGGGGCTGGCAGCAGCGGCGGAGGGCGCGACCATCCCCTACTCCTCCACCCGGAAGTCGTCGAGGCTGCGCCGCAGGCGCGGGATCCAGACCGCCGTGCTGTCGCGCAGGATCCCGGCGATGGCCACCGAGGAGATGGTCGCCCCGGTGATGCCGTCGACCTGCCAGGGCTGCTCCTTCTCGCCCGGCTTGACCGCTTCGATCGGGTGCAGCGGCGCGGAGCCGCTCTCGTCGAGCGACACGTCGAGGCGCTCGAAGTTCGCGAGGAAGCTCGGATCCGTCTCGATCTTGTCTCCGAGGCCGGGCGTCTCGCGACTCTCCAGGACGCGCATCCCCACGATCGCCTCCTGGCGGAAGGCGTAGCCGTAGAGCACGCCGATCACGTCCTGGTAGCCCATGCCGCTGGCCTCGACGGCCAGGCCGACCAGCTCACCGCCCTCGTCGTAGCCCGCGTAGACCAGCAGGTCTCCCTCCGCCGGATTCTCGACGGGCTGGAAGCGCTCGGCGCCGGCCGTGGCGTCGAGACGGAAGGTGCGGGAGGAGCGGGCCCCGGGCAGCACCTGGAAGATCGCCCGCTCCAGGGCCACGGCGCGATTGTGCGCGATGCGCGGCGCCGTGCCCAGGTAGACGCTGACGATCAGCAGCGAGCAGAGGAGGCCCACCCCCACCATGGCCCGGTACATGGGCCAGATGGGGGGCGGCGCCGTCGGGGCGGGAGCCGCGCCGCTCATGCGGAGCCCGCCTGGACCTTCACGCCGTAGGTCTTCGGGCGGATCCAGCGATCGATGTGCCCCGTCACCGCGTTCCCGATCAGGATCGCGTACATCACGCCCTCCGGCATGCCTCCCCAGATCCGGATCACCACGACCAGCAGCCCGATCAGCAGGCCGTAGAGAGCGCTCCCCGCTCCGGTCATGGGCGAGCCGACCATGTCGGTGGCCATGAAGACGGCGCCGAGCATCAGCCCCCCGGAGAAGAGCATGAAGAGCGGCGGGGGATAGGCCTCCGGGGCCAGCGCGTGCAGGGCGCCGCTGGCGAGGGCCACCGTGGCGAGGATGGCCACGGGAATCTGCCAGCTCATCATGTTGCGCGCGACCAGATAGATGCCGCCCAGCAGGATCAGCAGGCTGCAGGTCTCGCCGGTCGATCCGGAGATCAGGCCGAAGGCGAGCTCGCCGGGCTCGTGCAGCAGCCCCTCGAACTTCCAGCGCGCCAGGGGCGTCGCTCCGGTGATGCCGTCGTAGCTGGGCTGGAAGAAGGGGAAGGCCAGGGTGGAGCTCGGCACGGCGGCGAAGCGCTCGGCCGCGAAGGCCGGCATCCAGCTCGTCATGGCCACGGGGAAGGCGGCCTGCAGGAAGGCGCGGCCCACCAGGGCCGGGTTGAAGGGGTTGGCCCCGAGGCCGCCGAAGAGCGCCTTGCCCAGGCCGATCGCCACCACGCCTCCCACCGCCACCATCCACAGCGGGAGGCCGGGAGGCAGGGTCAGCCCGTAGAGCAGGCCGGTGATGGCGGCGGACCAGTCGCCCAGCGAGGACTCCTCTCCCCCCAGCCAGCAGGCCAGGCGCTCGCTCGCCAGGCAGGAGAGCGTGGCGACCCCCAGCGTCAGCAGCGCCGACAGCCCGAAGGCGTAGACGGCGAAGCCGGCGGTGGGCAGCAGCGCCAGCACGACGTTGAACATGATCGTGTCCACGCCGTAGCCGCTCAGGACGTGCGGAGAGCTGCGCAGCTCCAGGGTCTTGGCGAGCTCCGCCATCAGCGGCTCCTCGCCTTGCGCAGCGCGGCCTTGGCGGTGCGAAACTGCTGCACCAGGGGAATGTGGGAGGGGCAGACGAAGCTGCAGGAGCCGCACTCGAAGCAGTCCATGAGCCGGAACTCCTCCGCCATCTGCTCGTAGTGCTCGCTCCGCGCCAACAGCCCCAGCTGGGAGGGGTCGAGGAACATCGGACAGGCATCCACGCAGTAGCCGCAGCGGATGCAGGGATGGACCCTGCGATGGGTCCGCTCCGCCTGGCTGTCGGTGAAGGCCACCACGCCCGAGGTGCCCTTGGTGACGACGACGTCGAGGCTGGGGGCCGCCGCGCCCATCATGGGACCGCCCAGGAAGACCCGGTTCAGGTCTTCGGAGACGCCGACCTGCTCGAGCAGGAAGCGCAGCGGCGTCCCGATGGGCATGCGGTAGTTGCCCTTGTGCAACACGGCCGGGCCGGTGACGGTGACGACCCGCTCGTAGATCCCGCCTCCCACCGGGAGATGGCGCCCGATCTCGGCCGCCGTCGCGACGTTCACCACCAGCGCGTGCACGTGGAGGGGCAGGCGGCCCGAGGGCACCTCGCGCCCCAGCAGGGCGGTGATCAGCATCTTCTCCGCACCCTGCGGATACTTGACCCGCAGCAGCTCGACGCGCAGGGGCAGGTCCGCCGGCAGCCCCTCCCGCAGGTGCGCGGCGGCGTCGGCCTTGTTCGCCTCCACGGCGACGATGGCCTGCCCGGCACCGGTGGCGCGCAGCAGGTAGCGGATGCCGGTGAAGATGTCCTCGCGCTGCTCGAGCATCACGCGGTGGTCGGTGGTCAGGTAGGGCTCGCACTCCGCGCCGTTCAGGATCAGGGTGTCGACGCTCTCGCCCTCGGGGAGGGCGAGCTTCGCGTGGGTCGGAAAGGCGGCCCCGCCCAGGCCCACGACGCCGGCCTCCTGAACCGCCGCCACGATCTCCTCGGGGCTGGCGGTCGGGGGACAGGGCTCGCCCCGGACCGCCTCCTGGGTCGATCCGGGCTGGGGCTCGAGGTAGACGGCGGGCAGCATGCGCCCGCCGATGCCGGGGGCCAGCGCGATGCGGCGCACGGTGCCGGTGGCGGGTGCGTGCATCGCCACGGACATGAAGCCATCGGCGCGCGCGATCTTCTGGCCGCGAAGCACCTTCTCCCCCTCGCGCACGATCGGCAGCGAGGGCTTGCCGAGGTGCTGCACCAGCGGCACGACCAGCAGCGGCGCGAAGGCGAAGCGCCGGATCGGCAGCTCTCGGGTCTCCTCCTTCGCTTCGGGCGGGTGCACGCCGTGCCGGAAGGTCTTGAGGCCGAGGAGGGGCACGGCGCGCGACCCTAGTTGTACTTCTCGGCCCGCTGGATCCACTTGTCGACGTCCTTGGCGCTGCGGTCGCGCGGCAGGCCGGGGTGGATCACGCGGGCAGTGCAGCGCTCCGCAGCCTTGACCAGGTCCTTGTAGGGGCCGCCCTCTGGATTGGCGATGAAGGCCTTCTTGCTCTCGTTGTAGGCGAAGATCTGCGGGTTCAGCTGCACGCACTCGTCGCAGGCGGTGCAGTCCTCGGTGTCGATCCAGGGGGCCATGTAGTCGCCACCGGCCGCGGTCGCGGTGGCGCTCGGTGTGGCGGGCGCGGCCGCCTCCCCCAGCTCCACCAGCGCCGCGGCGGGCTCCCCGCCGCCGGCCAGCTGCATGAGGCCCGAGGCGATGCGGCCCACCAGCTCCTGGCGCAGCTGGGCCTCGATCTCCTCCCGGCTGCGCTCCGGCTCCTTGCCGAGGCCGGCCAGGGCGCGCAGCATGATCCAGAAGTCGCGCCGCTCCTCGGTGGATTCGACCATGATCTTGTCCACCAGCAGCCGGCTGAGCTGCTGCTTGCGGTCGACCGTCCACACGAAGGGGTACTTGCCCTCGCGCTCGTCCTCGTCGAGGTCGATGAAGTCGACCAGGGGCACCATGTTCTCGTGCCAGGTGTCGGGCGGCGCCATCCGGAAGTGCTTGCGGAAGCGGACCTCGGTGATGGCGAAGTCGGCGAAGGTCATCGGGACCTCCATCTCCTTCTCCCGACCGCCCTGGCGGTAGCGCAGGGTGTAGGTCGGCCAGTCGGCATCGATGGCCGGGTTGCCCTCCAGGTCGAAGCACTCCTCGGCCGTCTTGCCGGCGTCGGGGTCGTAGCGGAAGAGCGGGTAGGCTCTCGACTCGACGGCCAGCTTCGCCTGCTGTGCGCTCATGTCGTCACCGATGCCGTGCTCGGGCTGGCAGGAGCTGTAGAGGTTGAAGAGCGCGGGCCGCCGCGCCTTCAGCCCATGGATGAAGCCCTCGATCATGTGCGCTGGGTGGGCGATGCCGCTCTGGAGCACGTAGGTGGTGCGGTGGGCCATGCCGATCAGGCCGATCTCCTTGCGCGGCTCCTCCTTGCCCTGGATGGCCTTGCCGAACTGCGCCATGTCGGAGATCTGGCCGAGGAAGCCCGAGGTGCAGGCCTGGCCGCCGGTGTTGGAGTAGACCTGGGTGTCCACCACCAGCACCTTGAGCGGCTTGCCCGAAGCCAGGGCCCGCGACAGGTTCTGGAAGCCGATGTCGTACATGGCCCCGTCGCCGCCCACCGCGACTACGGGAGGGCAGAGATCCCACTCCTCGTCGCTGAACTGCTCCCAGCCGAAGTAGGTCAGGAACTCGTCGTGCTCCGCCGGCCGGTACTCGCCGGCGAGCTCCAGCTCGGCGCTGCGGATGGCCTTGAAGCCCTCCGCCATCTTGGCCATGTGGCCCTCGAAGACGCCCATGGCCACCGAGGGCGAGTCCTGGAAGAGGTGATTGGCCCAGGGGAAGGGGTAGGGGTTGAAGGGAAAGGTGCTGCCCCAGACGGAGGTGCAGCCGGTGGCGTTGAGCATCCCCATCTTCGAGCGCCCCCGCCCCGTGGTGCCCTCCTGGTAGCGCCAGCGCAGGTCCTTCAGCTTCGCCAGCAGCTGGCTCATGCGCCGCAGCCAGTCCTGGTCGATCGGACGCGCACCCGAGACGCCTTCCATGCGCCGGGCGATGCCGGCCAGCGTGACGTCGCGGTCGCCGAGCTCGCCCACGATGCGGGCGATCTTGGCCGGGTCGCTCACGTCGATCTCGCCGACCAGCTGGAGCTGGATGTGCCGCTCCAGGCGCGTGATCAGCTCTCCGAGCCGGGCCAGGTGGCGCTCGATGCGGGGCTGCATGAGGGCCTCCACGGTGGCCACGAAGAGGTGCACGGCCGTCTTCTCCGCGCAGCCCAGGCAGGCGCCGTCCCCGCTGGTGAAGGCCAGGTAGCTGGCCTTGTCGAGGAGCATGGTCTCCAGGGCGCCGATGCCCTGCTCCAGATCGTCCACGCGGATGTACTTCTTCGGGGTGGTGGGCAGGTCCGTCCACAGGTCCCAGGTCTCGCGCAGCCTGGCCACCGAGGCCTCGGTCTGGGTCACGGAGCGCAGGGCATCGTCGTCGCAGACCGCGATGCACTCCATGCAGCCCTTGCAGGCGTAGGGGTTCACGGTGATCGAGAGCAGACCGCCGCTCCCGGGCTCCTGCTTCTCGGGCAGCGTGGTGTAGGGCCGTGAGAGGGCGAGCTGGAAGCCCCCCATCTCCTCGCGGAAGAGATCGAACTCCTTGCGCAGGGCCTCCTTCTCCGGCGCCGCCAGCTCGCTCTGGGCGACGGTCTTCTCGATCGCCTCCTCGAGCAGGGCATCGACCGGGTCGCTCTCGGCGGCCTCCTGCATCAGGCCCCGCAGGTTGCGCTCGACCAGGCGCACGGCCTTCGGCAGGTGCTCCACGGAGTGGCCGTGCTTGCGCACGCGCTTCACCACCGTATCGAGGATCTGCGAGACCTCGTTCACCAGGCCTGGAATCGCCGTATCGGGGCAGACCGTCCAGCAGTTGCCGCAGGCGGTGCAGTTCTCCGGAATCCACTCGGGATGCTGGAAGCGGATCTGGGTCATGTCGCGGAAGAGGGCCGATCCGGCGGGCATCACGCCCAGGCCGATGAAGGGATCGGTGAGGTTGTCGTTGCCCATGCCGCGGGCGTAGAAGCTGCC
>CAZYOL010000012.1:21844-39908 GCA_964649065.1 uncultured Spirochaetales bacterium | reverse complement strand
GCCGCACATGGCGCAGAAGTCCGTGTCCACGTCGAGGTCCTCGTCGTGATAGGCGCGCGCGGTGTCCGGGTCGAGGGAGAGGGCGATGTGCTGGTCCCAGTTGAGGGCAGCGCGGGCCTTGGTCAGCTCGTCGTCGCGATCGCGGGCGCCCGGAATGCCCAGTGCCACGTCGGCGGCGTGGGCTGCGATCTTGTAGGCCACGCATCCCTGCTTCACGTCCTCCCGCTTCGGCAGGCCGAGGTGCTCCTTGGGGGTCACGTAGCAGAGCATCGAGGCGCCGTGGTAGGCGGCCGCCGTCGCCCCGATGCTGCTGGTGATGTGGTCGTAGCCGGGGAACATGTCCGTCACCAGGGGCCCCAGCACGTAGAAGGGAGCCCCGTGGCAGAGCCGGCGCTGCAGCTTCATGTTGAACTCGATCTGGTCGAAGGGAATGTGGCCGGGCCCCTCGACCATCACCTGGCAGCCGTGGCGCCAGGCGCGCTCGGTCAGCTCGCCCAGGGTCTCGAGCTCGGCCAGCTGCGCGGCGTCGCTGGCGTCGGCCAGGCCGCCCGGCCGCATTCCGTCGCCGATCGAGAAGGTGACGTCGTAGCGGCGCAGGATCTCGCAGATCTCGTCCCACAGACTGTAGAAGGGGTTCTGCTTGCCGTGGTGGAGCATCCACTTGGCCAGCAGCGAGCCGCCTCGCGAGACCACGCCGATCAGGCGCTTCTCCACCAGGGGCAGGTGCTCCTGCAGTGAGCCGGCGTGCATGGTCATGAAGTCGACACCCTGGCGGGCCTGGTGCTCGATCTGCTCGAGCATCCCGGCCTCGTCGAGCTCCTCGATGCTGCGGCCGATGATCATCGAGTAGATCGGGACGGTCCCGACCGGGATGGTTGCCGCCTCCAGGATGGCCTCGCGCGTGGCGTCGAGATCTCCCCCCGTGGAGAGATCCATCAGGGTGTCGGCCTGCCAGCGCTCGGCCCAGCGCAGCTTCTCCACCTCTTCCCGGGTGTCGCTGGCGACCGGCGAGGCCCCCATGTTGGCGTTGATCTTGGTATGGCTGGCGCGACCGATGCACATCGGATCCAGGCGTCCGGCCAGGTGGATGCGGTTGGCCGGGATCACCAGGCGTCCCGCGGCGACCTCGTCCCGCACCTGCTCCGGGCTCAGGTGGCCCTCGCGCTCGGCGACCCGCCGCATCTCCGGCGTGACGTGGCCCAGACGCGCGTGCTCGAGCTGGGTCACCGGCTCGAAGCCCGCCGGAGCCACGGCGAAGCCGGTCTCGGCGCTGCGGTGCCAGCCTTCGGGCAGGAAGTCCCACGCCGTCCGCTCCGACGGCTGCGGCATGCCCGGCGTGTCGGGCGAGCTGAAGGTCCGAGCCCGACCTAGCTCGGGCGGGCGCGAGAAGCTGCCGGGGCTGGTTCCCTGGCGCTGCGAAGAAGGGTTCTGGCCGATCGGCGGAAGCGAGAAGGCGGACATTGACGACACTCCGGTTCGACTCGAGAGGATCTCTCGAGCGCCTCGCCGAGCATCGGGCCTTCTGTGGTGAATTCCGGGGAGAATCTCAACCAGGCAGCCTTCCCTACGCTCGCACGCGAGATCAGGTTCCAAGGGTATTCTCTCAGGCCCCGCGACTTCCGCGCGACCACCCCTAGGCTGCCCGTGAAGCTAGCACGGGAGCCGCGCCACGCCGCCGCTGCGCTCACTCCGGCTCGGGCTGCAGCAGGCGCAGGGCCTCGGGGAGCAGCGCCGCGACGATGCGCGCGTGCCCGGCCCGGGTCGGGTGCAGGTGGTCGGCGAAGAGCTGGGCGGCGCCGGAGACCGAGAGCGAGTCGTCGAAGTGGGGCCGCAGGTCGACCCGCGCGACGCCCTCTCGCCCGCTCACCTCGAGCAGCACCCCCTCGAGCCGGCTGGTCATGCGATGCGGGCGCACGTCCAGGTCGCGCGCGCGCCTCAGCTCGGAGCGCGCCCGCCCGGGCGCGTCGAGCGCGAGCCAGGCCCGTCCCAGCGCATGGTGCGCGCGGCCGTGGCCCGGCGATGCTGCCAGCGCCTCGGCGAAGTGCAGCCTGGCGAGCCCGGCCCGACCTCGCGCCAGCGCCGCCTCGCCGGCCTCCATGGCCGCCTCGAAGCGGCGGCGGTTTCCCTCCGCCGCGGCGATGACGGGCGGGTAGAGCAGGTTCGACACGGGGACCAGGAGGAGCAGGGGGATGCGCGCCGCCTCGGCGCTGTCGACCATGCGCTCGAGGTTGCGCTCGTAGCGCAGCGCTGCGCGCCGCTCGAAGTCCGGCCGCGGCGCGCGGCGCCTCGCGGCCGGCAGGCTCCATGGATTCCACACCAGCGCCTGGCCGGCCTCGAGGGCCAGGGTCTCCTCGCGCAGCAGCTCCGTCTCGTAATTGCGCAGCGTCGAGCCGATGGCGTGATTGAGCCACGCGAAGAGCACGGAGCGCCGCAGCAGCAGGGCGCGCAGCCGCTGGGCCGCGGACAGCCCGGCGTGGACACCGACGTCGCCCGCCAGCATCTCGTTGTGGCCGCTGTAGACGACGATCAGGTCGGGCTCCAGCCCGACCAGCGTCGGCATCAGGTTGGCGACGCGGTCGCTGGCCCAGCCCGGGCAGCCGAGGTTGATCACCTCGATCGAGCGCTCGGGAAGGCGCCTCGCCAGCTCCTGCTGGAGGAGGCCGGGGAAGGCGCTCTCGGGGCCCACGTAGGCCCCGAAGGTCGTCGAGCCGCCGAGGGCGAAGATGCGGAGCCCCCGCTCCGGCTTCTCGCGGCTGAAGCGAGCCGGACGGAAGCCCGGGCGCAGGAAGACGCGACCCTCCCGACTTCCCGCCGCTCCGCGCAGGCCGTTCCCCTGGCTGACCCAGTCGGAGCGGATCTCCACGTGGAATCCGTCGCCCTCGACGAAGGGCGAGAAGTGCCGGTCGTGCGAGCGGCTGTAGAAGAGGAGGGGATCGTCGGGAGGCACGCGCCCGAGGGCTGCGAGCCCCAGGTCGAGAGCCGCCACGATCAGCAGCGGTGTGACCACGCAGAGCAGGGTTCCGACGCGGCCGCCGGCGGAGCTTCGCGGCTCGGTCTCCACATCTCCATGTTACACTCGTCCGTATGCGGTCTGCGCCCGGCCGCACGAGACGAGCCACCTTCGTGGGGGCCGCGAGCCCCACGAGGGGCACCCGCACCGCGAGGTCGGTACCCGCCCCGGAGGGGAGGCTCCGCCTCGCCGTGGGCAGCGGCGTCACGGCGTTGCTGGCCTGTCTCGCAGTGGTGTATGCGACACCGCGGGACGCCTTCTGGGTGGTCGACTGCGGCAGCAAGGCGCTCGTCGCCCAGCGTCTGCTCGAGACGGGCTTTTCCGACCCCGGGCTGGACTACCCGGCGGCCCACCTGGATCCCGCGGGAGTTGCGTTTCCGATTCCGCCGCCCTTTGCCCTGCAGCGCGGAGATCGCTTCGTCTCCCAGTATCCGCTGGCCTTCTCGGCGCTCGCGGCACCCTTCGCCGCGCTCTTCGGTCCCCCGGGGCTGCGGATGCCTGCGGCGCTCGGCGTGGCCTGCTGCGCGCTGCTCTTTGCCCTCTGGATCGCCGGCGCCCTCGGAGCCCGGTGGGGTGCGACGGGCGGCCTGGCTCTGGCCCTGGCCTCTCCGCTCTTCTTCTACGGGGTGGTCGTCTGGGAGCACAGCCTGACCGCGGCCCTGCCGCTGGCTTCGGTCGTGCTGCTGACGCGCGCCTCGGTCGCCCGCGTGGCGGCGGCCGGGGCGCTGGCGGCGCTGGCCTGCCTGCTCCGGGCCGAGCTCGCCCTGATGGGGATCGCCCTGGCGGCGGCCCTGGCCTGGCAGTCGCGCCGCTGGGGCAGTCTGCTGCTCTTCGGCGCCGGCGCCGCACCCGTGCTGGGCCTGTGGCTCGCCGGAAACTCGCTCCTCTACGGAGATCCGCTGGGGGTCCACGTGACCGAGAACGTCGGCCCCGACGCGGAGCTGCTGCGTCAGGGCCTGCCGCTCCTGCTGCGCCGCACGGGGGCCCTGCTCGGCGGGGCCGGCTGGGGGCGCTTCGAGGCGCTGGCACTGGGCCTCGCTGCGCCCCTCTGTCTGGGACTCGGCCTCGGGGCTGCGCGCCGCGAGCGCAGCGCGTGGCTTGCGGCGCTGCTGCTGGCCGTGGGCCTGGCGGGCTCGCTGTACGCATCGTGGCGCATCTCGACGGCGGCCGTTCCCTACCTCACGCTCGCCCGCTACAACGGCCTGCTGCTGCAGGTGCCCGCGCTGGCGCTGACGGGCCTGGGTGCGGCGCGGGTCTTCCAGCGCCCGGAGTACGGCTCCCTGCGTCTGGGCGTCCTGGCCGGGCTGCTCTTCCTCGGCCTGGCGATTCCCTTTCGCGTCACCCTCACGCTCTTCGAGACCGGCGGATTCTGGGGGCCCCGCATGCTCGTGCCCGGGCTTCCCGTGCTGATGGCCTGTGCACTGGTGGCGCTCCACGCCCAGCGACCGCTGGCGGCCCGCGCTGCGACCGCGGCGCTGATCGGCGTCGGCCTGGCGTCCACTTCGGTCTCGGTCCAGGTCCTCGCCGGGCAGAAGCGAGAGGTGGCGCGCCTGCAGCAGCGGATGCTCGACGCTGCGCCCCCGGTCGTCGTCACCAACCACCCGGCGCTCGGTCAGCAGCTGGCGGCGACCTGGGGCAGCAAGCCGCTGCTCTTCGGGCCCACGGATCCCGCGCTCGCCGGCCTGAGCCGGCGCCTGGGCCGTGCCGGGGTCGAGGAGTTCCTGCTCGTGTACCGGGGCCGGGCGGGCGCCGAGCCGACGCTCGGCGCGGCGGCGCGCTGTCGATCGGCGGGCCGTCACCGCGGCCGCGAGGCCCCCGTGATCTTCGATCTCGACCTCTATCGGTGTCGTCCGGCAGCGGGCCGCCTCAAGGTCGGAGAAAAGTCAGCGAAGCCGGATCGAGCCGCTGCGCTCCCATGATCGTCGCAATCAGCTCCCGCTGCGCGCCGGCCCGGTGGGGGCTCAGGTACTCCCAGACGATCTCGCCGTCCGCGGTCACCTCGAGGAGCCGGCCCTGGACCGACTCCGTGATCAGGGTATTGCCGTTCGGCAGGCGCTCGACGAAGCCGAGCCAGTGCGTGAAGAAGGGAGCGGCCTCGGAGCCGCCGTACCTCCAGACGATCTCCTGGGTGAGCGGATTCAGCTCGAGGATCTGCGAGCGGTCGCGCAGGAAGGGGCGGCTGCGATTCCCACCCAGGTTGTCCAGGAGCAGCAGGTTCCCGTTGGGCAGCAGGCTCGCCTGGTGTTGTCCCCCCCACTGACCCGCGAGCCGCCAGGTGACCTGCGGACCCTCGATGTCCACCGAGACGATCGCGTGCTGGTTGCGGAGCGAGACCAGGACCTCACCCTCTCGTAGACCGGGTCGTTCCTGGCCCGGCTCGATGAGATGGACGGAGTTGGCGTGGAAGAGGTCGCTCTGGTCGGAGCGGGTATCGAGGGAGAGAGCGTAGTCGGAACGGGCGAAGGCCTCGAGCAGCGAGACCCTCCGGAGCTCCTCGCCGGAGGGGTCGAGGAAGGCCAGCTGGTCGTCGACGACGCCGAAGCCGGGGACCGCGAAGCCCGGGAGACGCTCGACGAGCTCGTCGCGGGGCAGGTGCTGGCGAACCAGCGTCACGATGGTGCCGTCACGCGCCACGGTCAGGTCGTGGTGGGCCTGGTTCAGCCGCTTCCACAGGACCCGGGAGTCCTTGTCGAGCTTGACGATCCCGATGTACTCGAAGATCGCCAGCAGATCTCCATTCGGGAGGACCCGAGCCCGGCGCAGGAACTGCCTGTGCTCCGGCAGGGTTCGAAAGGGGAGCTTGCCGGGCCACAGCTCCTCGAAGCTGGTCCTCCATTCGTGGACGACCTCGCCTTCCATCGACAGGAGCTGGGCCACCGGATCGTGTCCCGAGGTGATCAGGGTCAGGCCCGGCTGAGCGCGCTCGGCTTCGTGGCGGATCACCCCCGAGGCCGGGGGAGGCGGTGAGTATCCCGGCAGGTAGCCGAGGGCCTCGAGGCCCCTCCCCTCGTCCTCGTCCAGGCCAGAGCTGCCCGGTGTGGCCCGGGAGGCGAACCAGCGGCCGTAGGCGCCGTCGTCGCTGGAGACGACGCGGTCGAAGACGTCTCGCAGGGGGTAGTAGGGAAAGATCCGGTAGCGGCCGACGGGCAGCCCGTAGAAGAAGCCCAGCAGGAAAGCGACCAGGCAGGCGAGGGCGGGCCACAGGAGCCTCGGGGCCTTGGACATGGCGTGGCTCGACTCCCCTCCTCCGCGCCAGGGCTTCCGGCGAAGCTTGGCGCTCCGCGCCCAGCGGCGCCAGCAGTCCAGTCGTCACGCACGATCTGGGCGGGGGGGAGGCACCGGCCCGGAGCGGTCGGACCCTCCCGTGCGACTTGGTGTGCAGCCGCGGCCTCCATATCCTCCACGCGGCCCCCACCGCGTTCCCTCGGGAGAGGCGCTTCCTTCGTGAGGCCGAGCCGCGACGAGCTGACCTTCTGCACGGGCTACTGGCCCGTTCCGGGCAATCGCAAGCGCGACCGTTCGCACTACCGCACCCTCCTGCCCGAGACGCTGCGCATGCTCGGCGAGCGGCGCGTCGTCTTCTTCCACGCCGATGAGCTCGACCTGGCTGCGCTGCGGGCCCTGGCGCCCCGGGCGCAGCTGCAGCCGGTGCGGATCGCCATCGAGGAGCTGCCCTCCTTCGAGATCGCCGGCCGCTACCTGCGCGCCTGTCGCGCGCGCGAGGGCGGGCGCGAGGCGATCGCGGCCCGGGCCCTGGCCGGTCTTCCGCTGGGCCGCCGGCTGCTGGCCTGGCCCGCCTGGCTGCGGCGCAGCCCCGGACTCCCCTACCGCTTGAAGGAGAAGGGGCTCATCCACCTGGAGCGCGAGATTCTCGCGGCCGGAGATCGCGTCTATCTCGCGCTCTTCAGCATCTGGACCAGCAAGATCCTGCTGGTCCAGGACTGGATCCGACAGGCCCGCTCGGCCTCGGCCTACTACGCCTGGATCGACGCCTCGATTCCCCGCTTCAACCGGCAGCGCCGCAACTGGGCCTTCATGGAGCAGGACTACGCCCCGGGCCGGATCTACCACTACCGCAACCACATGCGCTACCAGGGCCGGCGCTGTCCGATCAACGCCAGCCTGCTGCTCGGATCGCGCGAGGCCTTCCTGGCCCTGGCCGCCGGCTTCCGCGAGGTCCTGGAAGGGCAGCAGGATTCCGGCTATGCCCACGACGAGGAGACCCTGCTCCACCTCGTCCACGGGAGCCGCAGCGGGCTCTTCACGCCGATCGAGTCCCTGCGCCGCGGCGCATGATCGACCACCCGCGGCGCTTCCTCTTCGTCCACGTACCCAAGACCGGGGGGACCAGCATCGAGCTGGCCTTCGACCCGGAGGCCGAGCGTCGCAACGTGCGGCGCAAGCACTGGACGGCCCGCCAGTATCGCCGCCGCTACCCGATCCGTTTCCGCCGCTACTTCAAGCTCGCCCTGGTCCGGAATCCCTGGGACCTCGTGCTCTCCCAGTATCGATACCTGTGGCACTCGGGCCACGAGTGGCCCCGGCGCTGGCGCGCCCGCACGCGGATCCCGCTGGAGTGGAGCTTCGCCGAGTGGCTGAAGAGCGAGCCCTTCCAGCGCTCGTCGCCGCGCAGCCCCTCGCTCGCGGGCCGCGGCCGGCCGGCCCAGCAGCTGGACTGGATCACGGACCGGCAGGGGCGCGTGATCGTCGACCACGTCGGCCGCTTCGAAGGGCTGGCCCAGGAGTTCGAGGCCCTGTGCGCGCGGCTGGGGCTGGAAGCGCTCCCGCTGGGCCACGCGCTGCGCAGCGAGCGAGGCGACTACCGGAGCTACTACGATGCGCCCGGCCGGGAGATCGTCGCCCGCAAGTACTCGCGGGACATCGACTTCTTCGGCTATCGCTTCTAGGCTTCTCGCTCGGGCTACTCGAGGTAGCCCAGGGCGCGCAGCTCCTCGAGGTAGCCGGTGTCGACCTCGGGGGCGGCGCGGGGGTCCAGGGCCAGCGCGCGACTCTCGGCCACCCGCTCTCCGAGCGAGGCCAGCAGGCGCGCCACCACCTCGGGCCGGTGCTCGGCCAGGTCCACCTGCTCGGCGGCGTCGACCTCCAGGTCGAAGAGCTCGACGAAATCCTCGGCGCGGTCCCGGCGAAACTTGTAGGTGTAACGCTTCCGGTCGGGCTGGGCGTCGAGGTCGATGCCGCGCATGCCCGCGAGCTTCCAGACCACCAGCTTCCAGCGCGGCGTGCGCACCGCGGCCAGGTGATAGGGATAGTCGCCGAAGCCGGTGAAGGCGTAGAGCGGCGAGCCGCCGGCGGGGGGCCGCGCCCCGCTCGCAGCTCGTCGCATCTCCGGGACCCGAGAGCGTCCCTGGACGCGATGCTCGATCTCGACTCCGAGCAGCTCCAGCAGCGTCGGCAGCAGGTCGATCGTCCCGACCTGTTCCTCGACCACGGCGGGCTCGACGCCCGGACCCACCACCACGAGCGGCACGTGGAGCAGCTCGTCGTAGAGGCTGTGGATGTGGTCGACCATGCCGTGCTCGAAGAACTCGTCTCCGTGGTCCGAGGTGACGACGACCAGCGTCCGCTCCAGCAGCTCCCTCGAGGCGAGGGCATCGAGGAGCCTCCCGAAGAGGGCGTCCGTGTAGGCGATCTCCCCGTCGTACTGGGAGATCGCGTACTCGAGGTCCGAGGGGGAGGGCCTCGGCCGATCGGGCTGCAGCTCCTCGGGATCGAAGTCGCTCTCGCAGGCGCCGCAGAAGAGCCGGTCGTAGGGCGGCGGCGGGGCGTAGGGCTTGTGCACGTTGAAGCCGTGCCAGAACAGGAAGAAGGGCTCCTCGCTGCGCCTGGCCGCGAGCCAGCGCTCGAGAAGCGGCCAGGTGTCCTCGAAGCGCCGGCCTTCGGACTCGAAGACGTCGAAGCCGGCGTCCATCCCGGTCTTCTCGGAGACCCAGCCGCCGCCGGTGAAGGCGGCCGTGCGGTAGCCGCGCTCGCGCAGGATCTCGGCGAGGGTCTGGTGCTCCTCCGCCAGCTTCCCGAAGCTGGGATAGTCGACCAGGCCGTGGGTCGGGGGCTCGAGGCCGGTCAGCAGGCTCATGTGCGCCGGGAGCGTCCAGCTCGAGGAGCTCAGCGCCCGGCGGAACAGGGCACCCCGTTCGGCGAAGGCGTCGAGGCGCGGCGACGTCGGCCGCGCGTAGCCGTAGCTGCCCAGGTGGTCGGCGCGCAGGGTGTCGATGGAGACCAGCACCAGGTGGAGGCCGGGGAGGCCCGGGGCCAGGCTGCGCTCTGGGCTCCCGCAGGCGGCTCCCAGGGCCGCGAAGAGCGCGACTCCCAGGAGGCATGCGGCGCCGGGCCTGCCGGGGGCTCTGCGGCGGAGCCGTCGCGCTCCGGGAATGTACCCTGCGTCACACGCCGAAGGCTCGCCTGGAGCGATACTCTCCAGGGTTCCGATGACTCGCCGACCCGACCCGCTGTCCAGCTCGTTCCCCAGTCGTCTCCTCCTTCGCCGGCGGCTGCGCCGCCGGCCGGCAGGGCCGGCGCGCCGGCTCGGCGCCCTGCTCGGCGCGTGGGCCTGCGCCGTCGTCTGGCCCGCTGCCGCTCCGGCCGGCAACCTCACCTCGGCCGACGAGATCGCCGTCATGCGTGGCTACGCGCAGCAGGGTATCGCCCCCTACGCGGAGGGCCGCCGCTCCGTGGCCAGCCAGGCGGCACGCGAGTGGCGCTGGGGCAGCGTTTCGGGCCGCTACGTCACGACGCGCAGCGGGGGCGCCAAGCGCTGCCACCCCGAGGCCGACGCCGAGCGGGTCGCCTATCTCAAGGAAGGGGCGCCGGACGCCTACGCCAAGGCCATCGCCTACCACTTCGCCGACCAGCCCGATGCGGCGCTCGCGGAGGAGGCCCGGCAGCGGGTGCTGGACCTCGTCGACACGACGGGCTTCCACGGTCTCTCGGGGGAGGACTGGAGCGCGGACAACCAGTGCATCCTGGAGCTGGGAATCTCGATTCCGGTCTGGATCGAGACCGCCCTGCTGCTCGAGTCCACGCCGGTCTGGACGGAGGACGACCGGGCCGCCTTCAGCGCCTGGCTGGCCTCCGAGGTCTATCCCCGGGTCGCCTGGGCGAGTCGCGTGCGCCGCAACAACTGGGGCGCCGCGGGCTCGCTGGCGGCGAGCCTGGTGGCTCGCTACGTGGCGCCCCGGGTCGCCGAGCTGCGCGAGATCGAGCCGAGTCCGCGCCGCCTCGCTCCACCGGTCGCCGCCCGGGAGCACGACGAGCAGCAGCTGGCCCGGATCCACACCGCCTGGTCGGGAGACTCCCGCTGCAGCCGCTTCGGCATCCAGGATCACGGGGGGATTCCGGACGAGCTGCGGCGGGGTGCCGGCGGCTGCGAGGCCACCTCGCTCCCGTCGGAGCGCGACCCCTCCCACAGCTACCAGACCATGCACGTGGAGCTGCTGGTGTTCCACGCCGAGGCCCTGCGCCGGGCCGGCGACCCGGGCCTGTTCCGGGCCCGGACCGGGGCGGGTCGTCCCGCCCTGCTGCAGGCCATTCTCTTCGTGATCGACAACCCCTCGCCGGAGGGGCGCTCCTTTGCCTGGGGCACGCGCAAGGGAGCCCTGGCCGTGGCCTTCCGCAGCTACGGCGACGACCGTCTGCTGCGCGCCGTCGAGGCCGTCGAGACCTTCCGGGGCGGCCGGACGCTGCCCTACGCGGCTCTGGCTCCCGACCTGGGGCCTCGCTCGCAGCTCCCCGGGGCGCCCGGGGCGCCGCGGGTCAGCGCCCCGGCGACCGGATCCGGCCGCCTCAGCCGGTGAGCCGCTCCTCGGGCTGCCCGGTTTCGACGCCCCCACACAGCTCTGCGATCACCCGGCCGTCGCTCGCTCCGGGGTCGACACCGAAGTAGGTCGCGATGGTCGGGGCGAAGTCCAGCACCGAGGCGCCGCTGACGCGACCGGGTACGACGCCGCTTCCACGCGCGAAGAAGATGCTCTCGGGCCGGTGGTCTCCCGTCCGGTTGCCCCGGTGGCGGTGGAGCAGCTCGCCGACCTTGGCGGAGCCGACCCGCTCGATCGGGGCGTCGCGCTTCCAGACCACGAAGAAGTCCGGGAGCTGCTCGAGGGAGTCTCCACCGCAGCGGTCGGCGACTCTCGCGAGGTCCTCCACCACCGGCTCGCCCGTCTCGAGATTGCGCAGCTCGAGCAGGTCGCGACGCAGCGACTCGAAGAGGGCATCCAGCTCCTCGGGCCGCACGCGCCCCGCCGGCTCGCGCCCGACCAGGTTCACGCGAACGGCCCCCGCGATGTCGTTGTGGGGGACGCTGTAGAAGCGGCGCCGGCGCCGGTCTGCGTGCGCCATGCGCTCGTCGACGCGGCGGCTCGTCTGGCGCCAGCGCCTCCGGAGCGAGACCGGCAGCACGCGCTTGGCCTGGCTCTTGAGCCCGGACCAGCCGCCCAGGGCCACGGGCTTTCGCTCCCCGTCGAGCCGGCGCAGGATCTCGTCCAGCAGCCGGTTGCCCGTGTAGTTGGGCCCCATCCCGGTGCAGGAGACGACCGCGACCAGCATGTCCTCGTCGGCCTCCTCGCAGAGCTCCCCGATGGCGCGGTCGATTTCGCGGTAGACCCGGCGCACCGGGTCGCCGAGGCGGGCCAGGGCCTCGGCATCGTGAAGGGGGTGCTGCGGATCCCGCAGGTGCCAGCATTGGTGTCCCACGCAGTGGGGCTCGGCGAAGACGGTGACGAAGAGGTCCCAGGGCTCCCGCCGCAGCAGCTCGCGCGAGGCCCGGGTGCGCGTCCCGATGCGGCCGAGCAGGATCTCCAGCAGCTCGGCGTGCTGATCGGCGTTGCGGCCGCCCGGAAGGTCGCACTGCGGGAGCGGGTCGAGGCCGAAGCGCTCCGCCAGCTCGGCCGCCAGGGATTCGGGCTGGGTGCGCAGCTCCTTGTAGACCGGGCCGTGGACCAGCCAGTCCACGACCTCGATGCCGTTCAGCTCCTCGGACAGGCCGAGCTTCGGGACGTCGAGCACCGCTACCCGTCGGCCGGCCGCCGAGAGCTGCTCCCAGAAGGTGCGGGCCCGGAAGTCCCGCGGGTGGAAGCGCGCGGCCTCGTAGTCCCCGGGGCCGACCTGGCGGTAGAAGTAGCGGCCGTGCCGGGCCGGCGTGACCCCGGTTGCGAAGGAGGGCCAGACGGCACCGCTGCCGAAGCCCGGGATGAAGTCCAGATCGCCCCAGGCGCCCTGGTCCCGCAGGCTCCGGAGCTGGGGCAGCTCTCCCTCCTCCATGCCTCGCAGCAGGAGCTCGGGGTCTCCGGCGTCCAGGCCGATCAGGAGCATGCGCCTCTGCTTCATGTCAGCTCTTCCTCGATGTGGCGGGCCATGCTGTGGGCCACGGCAGGCCAGGTGTAGCCCGCCCGGGCGCGCGCCCTGGAAGACTCTCCCAGCTTGGTGCGGAGCTCGCCGTCTCCCAGCAGACGATCGAGCTGCTGCGCCAGATCCTCGACGTCGCCGGGCGCGACGAGCAGGCCGTTCACGCCGTGCTCGACCAGGTCCGGCACCGCGCCCACGTGCGTGGAGACGATCGGCAGGCCATGGTGCATGGCCTCCACGATGGCGACTCCGAAGGGCTCGCGGTGGACGGGCAGACAGAAGATCGAGGCCTCCGCGCAGTGGCGAGCTACCTCCTCCAGGGAGCAGCGGCCGAAGACCTCGACCTCCGGCAGATCGACTTCGGGGCGGCAGCCGACGATGCGCAGCCGGGCCCCGGGGTGCCGCTCCCGCAGGCTGCCGAAGGCCTCGAGCAGCTCCGGACCGCCCTTGCGCTCCCAGTCGACGCCGACGAAGAGGAGGATCGGGGCGCCCGATCGCCGGGGGGTCGATGCCTCGGGAAGCGGGGCGTTGCTCCCGGCCCGGGCGCAGGTCACGGTCTCGGGCGAGCAGCCGTACTGGCGGAGCAGCGACTCCGAGACGTGGCGGCTGCGGGTGAAGATCCGGCTCGCGCCGCGGTACAGCTCCGTCTCCAGCGCGATCCAGCGGGCGCCGCGCAGATCTCGGCGCTCGAAGCCCGGGTAGCCCAGGTTCGCCAGGTGGGTGTGGTCGGTGTAGACGAAGTGCGGGAGGCCGGGGCAGCGGGCGTCGAAGAGCGACTGCATCTGGAAGCCCAGGTCGAAGTCTCCCCGGCTCAGGAAGCGCCGCGCCAGCGCACTCATGCGCCGGAACATCCAGGAGGTTCCGAAGAAGGCCTGCCAGGGTCGGATGTCCCGGCGCGCCAGCCTGCTGCCGTACTCGCGTGCCACCCAGAGCGGGTTCAGCAGCCCGCTCAGCGGGTCGCGACGCACCGCGGCCTCCACGTCGAAGATCTCGAGCGTCGCGTCTCCCAGGGCGGACGCCAGCTCCGGGGGCAGCAGCCGATTCGGAATCGGATGCGGTCCCATCCGCACGAATCCGATGCGCAGCGGCCGGGACGGGCTCATGCGCTGCCCGCCTCCCGGACGTCGAGCCAGGGCCGACCGGGCTCGGCCCCCAGCCGGTCGACGAGCACGGCGGCCAGTGCCCCCGAGACCAGGGCCAGGAAGAGCGCGATCGGCACGCTGGTCGTCTTGCTGGGCGGCCACACCGGAGCGGGAGCCGTGGAGGCGGGCTGGATGACGTTGATGCTCGCGAGCTTCTCGCTGTCCATCTCGGCGGAGAGGCGGGCGTCCCGGAGCCGCTGCTGGTAGGTGGCGTACTGCTGCTCGTCGGCGTCCCGCTCGCGCCGCAGGCGGCGGTAGTCGGCGGAGAGGGTCGGGAACTGCCGCAGCTCGCCCTCGGTCCCCTCGAGCTTCGCCAGCAGCAGGCCGTGCTTCTCCTCCATTGCGGCGAGCTCGCGGTTCACCTCGGCCTTGCGCCGCGCGATGATCCGGCGAACCACCGTCATGCGGGTCTTGGTGTCCTCGAGCAGCTCGCCTTCCAGCTGCTCCGCCTCCACCTGCAGGTGCATCAGCTGGCTCTGGGCCTCGGTGACCGTCGGGTCCTCCAGGTGGCGCAGGCGCAGCGCGGCCATCTGGTTCTCGACTTCCGAGATCTCCCGCAGCGTCTCGTCGCGCCACTGCATCAGCGTCATCTGGGGGCTCTCGAGCGCGAAGGCGGCGTGGGCGGTCTCGAACTCCTGCAGGCGCCGCTCCGACTCGTCCAGGCGGTCGAGGTAGGCCGCCACGCGATCGTCCAGGAAGTTCACAATCTCCGGCTCGCCGTAGGCGGTCAGGTGGGCCTCCACGAAGCCGTCGACCAGGGCCTCGACGGTCTGCTCGGCCACCAGGGGATCCGGGTGCTGCATCGACAGCTTGAGCACGTCGGCGTCCGGGAGGGCCTGGGCCGTGATCGAGGCGTTGAGGCGCTCCGCGGCCCGGGCCCTCAGGAGGGAGACCTCGGACTCGGCGCCCTCGGTCTGCTCCAGCTCCTCGAGGGTGGCCCCGAGATCCGGGTACAGCACGGAGATCCCCACCGCCTCCACGACCTTCCGCATCACCGGACGGCTGCGCAGGATCGCCAGCTCGGAGTTCATCACCGTCTCCTTGTCGCGGTTCGAGAGGGCCTTGTCGCCTCCCACCTCGGGCTGGTACACGACCTCGCGCCCGAACTTCACGAGCAGCAGCGAAGTGGCCTCGTAGATCGGGGTCTGCAGCAGGACGGCCAGCAGCAGGCCGGTTCCGGTCAGAGCCGAGATCGCGAAGAAGACCCCGCGTTGCCTCTGCAGCAGCTGCAGGAGGCCCTGGGCGATCTCCCGGATCTGGTCGATGCCCGGACGCGGTTCCTCCGGGCCCGTCGGCGGGGTCTGGCTCACGGGACGTACGGGATTCTGGAGCTGAGTCGCCATGGGATGACCTCCTGGAGCCTCTCGCAGACCGCACTCACGCCGAGAGCTCCCGCAGACGGGATTCGATCGCGAGCGGCGAGAGGGGCAGCATTGGAGCGAGCAGCCGGCTGCACCAGCCGGGCAGTGGAGCGGCCTCTCGCGTGCGGTAGAGCCGCTCTCGACGGGCGTCCTGCAGGGGACGCCCGACGAACTTGGAGAGCTGCTCGAGGGCCAGATCGCTCTCCATCAGGGCCTCGTAGCGCAGCACGATCCGGGGCGCGCGGCTCCGCTCGAGCACCCGAAGGATCGCTTCGTTGTAGACGCACCAGGCCTGCAGCACGCGCAGGGCCCGGAGGGGGTGGCGGCGACCGGCCCGCGAGCGGGACAGGACCTGCGCCGGGCTGCGGTGGACGACCACCAATCGACACTCCGGCAGCACCCGCTCCCAGGC
This sequence comes from uncultured Spirochaetales bacterium, assembly GCA_964649065.1. Lineage (GTDB taxonomy): Bacteria > Myxococcota_A > UBA9160 > UBA9160 > SMWR01 > CAZYOL01. The sequence goes on along the minus strand of CAZYOL010000012.1, from coordinate 24,626 downwards.
CGGGAAGGTGAGGCAGGTCCGGGGATCCTTGAAGCCCCAGTCGCCCGCATAGCGCCGCTGGCCGCGCTCCACCACGGGCCGCAGTCGCGGCACCACGTCCGGCCGCTCCAGGCGCCGCCGCAGGGCTCGGGAGCGGATGTAGGCCTGGGAGTCGCGATTGCTCGGGTAGCCCGCGGCATCGCGGGAGGGCCGGAACGGGCGCCGCAGCAGGTGGCCGAGCGGAGGGAGCTGGTAGCCGTGCAGCAGCTGGCGATTGGCCTCCTGGACGTCGTGCCGCTCGAAGCGGTTGCCCTGGCCGTAGTCGAGTCGCTCGTCGAAGTCTCCCATCGGAATGCCCGACTCGTGCAGGAGGCGGGCCACCAGGGTGGTTCCGGACTTGTGCATGCCGAGGACCACGTAGATCATGCCCGCAGCTCCCGACGCCCCGGCCGCAGCACGCTCCCGCGGTGGGGGCGCAGCGCTGCGACCTCCTCGTAGAGCCCGTAGAGGCGCTCGGCCACCGACTCCAGCGAGTGGCCCCGCGCCAGGGCCTCCCGTCCGCGGGCGCCCCGCTCGGCGCGGGCCGGATCCGCGAGCAGGCCCTCGAGGGCGGCGCGCAGCTCGGGTGCGCTGCCGGGGCCGATCAGGCTGCCGGCTCCCGTCGGCTCGAGCAGCTCGGGCGCGGCTCCGACGCGGGTAGCCACCACCGGCAGACCGACGGCCATGGCCTCGAGCATCGCATTGGACAGGCCCTCGCTGTCGGAGGGCAGCACGAAGAGATCCGAGGCCTCGTAGTAGGGCAGGGCCTCCCGTACCTCTCCGACCAGGTGCACGCCGGGGCCGGCGCGCCGCCGCAGCGCCTCGGCCTCGGGGCCATCGCCCACCAGCACCAGGGAGGCCTTCGGCCAGCCGGGGTGGAGCAGGCGCCAGGCCTCGAGCAGGAGGTCCAGGCGCTTCTCCGGGACGAAGCGGCCGCAGTAGAGCACCGTGGGGCCCTCGGGCAGCCCCAGCTCCGCGCGCCGGGCCCGGCGCCGGGCCTCCGACACCGGGCGGTAGCGCCGCAGGTCGATGCCATTCGGAATGCGTCGGCGCCGCTCCGCCGGCACGCCGAGGGCCTCGAGCTCCGCGTCGATCTCGTCACTGATCGAGACGAAGCGGTCGATGCCGCGGCGCAGCTCGGCGACCCGCCGGCTCGCCAGCGGCTTCGCGCGCAGGCGCCGCACGTCGCCCGCGCAGCCGCCCCGCAGCACCTTCAGGACCGTCCCGACCCCCAGGCCGCGCCGGGCGAGCAGGGCGATCGTCGCGGGCGAGAAGAGGCTGAAGGCGTGCACGACGTCCGGGCGCAGGCCCGCCAGCCGGGCCAGGGCCGCGCCCGTGAAGGCCAGCGAGGCGCTGGGCTTGGGACCCGGGGCCGGCAGCCGGTGGACCGCGACCCCGTCGAGCGTCTCGCGGGCCGCGAGCCCGCGCTGGCGCCGGGTCAGGACGTGGATCTCCGCACCCCGGCGCTGCAGCAGCGGTGCCAGCGCCGCCAGCTGTCGCTGGGCTCCGCCGGTGATCGGCGCGTACTCGAGGATCACCATGGCTACGCGCATCGGCGGTCCGCCTGCGGGGCGCCGGCCGGGGGCGCGGCGCCCAGCTCCTGGTAGATCGCCAGCAGCCGGCGCGACCAGGCCTCGAGGCCGTGGTGCTGCTGGGCGTGGGCGCGGGCCGCCCGACCCTGGGCGCGTCGCCGCTCCGGATCGCCGAGCAGACCGGCGATCGCCCCGGCGAGCTCCTGCGGGCGGCCCGGCGGCACCAGGGCTCCCGCCTCGGGGGGTACGATGCGCTCCACGTCGCCGACTGCGGTCGCCACGATCGGACAGCCGGCGGCCATGGCCTCCAGCGTCGCCACCGGCAGCCCCTCCCAGGCGGCGGAGCTCGCATAGACGTCACAGGCGGCCAGCAGGCGCGGCACGTCGTGCCGCAGCCCGAGCAGCCTCACGCGATCGCCCAGGTCCAGGCGCTGGATCTCCTCGCGCAGCTCGGCCTCGGCCGGGCCCTTGCCCGCGATCCGGAGCTGCACGTCGCGCCCTTCGGCGACGAGCTGCGAGACGGCGCGGAGCAGCACCGGGAAATCCTTCTGCCGGTGCAGGCGCCCCACCCCGAGCACGAGAGACTGCTGGGAGCTCACGCCCAGCTCGCGGCGCAGGGCCTCGCGCTCGCCGTCGGCCAGCGAGCAGCCCTCGTCCACGGCATTCGGGATCACGTCGATGGCACGCCCTCCCAGGCGCTCCTGGTGAGCCCGTGCGGTCTCCCAGCCCACCGCCAGGACGCGGTCGACCCAGTGGCGCAGCACCAGGGCCTCGGCGCCGAGCAGCGCCCCGGGCAGGCGATGGTTGCGCCGGGTGTTGTGCAGGGTGGTCACCGTCGGGATCCCGGCGGCGCGGGCCGCCGGAACGCCGAGGACGGTGGCCCGGACCAGATGGGTGTGCGCGACGTCGAAGCGCTCTGCGCGCAGGAAGCCCAGCACGCGCGATGCCCGAGCCGGCGACAGGAAGCGCCGGGCCGGGAAGGGCACCACGCGCACTTCCAGCGCCTCCAGCGCCTGGCGTGCCCGGAGCTCGCCCTCGCGCAGCGTGATCACCGTGATCTCGACCCCCGAGCCGGCCACCGCACGCGCGAAGCTCTGCTGCAGGCGCTCGGCGCCCCCGCCGATGCGCAGGGAGTCGATGATCTGGACTAGGCGCACGGGGCGTCGCCTCCGTGCCCCTTCTCCAGCCGGCCCAGCACCACGTCACACAACTCGCCGATACCCAGGCAAACC
>CAZYOL010000012.1:0-21834 GCA_964649065.1 uncultured Spirochaetales bacterium | reverse complement strand
GGCGGCCGCGCGCCCCCCCCGCCGTGGGGGTGGGTGGCGTTGAGTGCGACCCGCCCCCGGGGGGGCCGCCGCGGCCCCCCTTCTCGAGGCGGCCGAGCAGCTCGTCGCACAGCTCGCGGATCGCCGGGCTCAGCTCGATCTGGGAGCCTCGACCGACCGAGGTGCTGTTCACCTCTCGCAGCGTGGCCGGGCCGGGGAAGCCTCGGCCGAGCCAGGCGTAGAGGCTGCGCAGCACGCGCTGCGGGTCCGCCACCAGCTCCTCGTAGCGACAGGTCCGGAGATCCTCGCGGGCCTGCAGTGCGAGGTCGAAGAAGAGGTGGTTGCGAACCCACCAGAAGAGCACCGCGGCATCCCAGGGATTCATCGACTCCGAGAAGTGTCGGAGGACCTGCTCCCGAACCTCCGCGCTGGCGCCTTCGGCGCGCCAGTCTCCGACGGCTCCCCGGGCGACACTGCGCAGGTTCCGGAGGCCGTTCCCGAGGCCGAAGCGCGCGAGATTCGACTGGGCGACGTCGGCGTAGTGCCGGAACATCCACAGGCCGCGCGAGTCGGGGAGCGCGTCCAGCAGCTCCGGGGCCCGCTGGCTCTCGACCAGCGGCTTCAGCACCACCAGCGGGTGGCGGCTCTCGGCGAGGCGGGAGGCCACCTCCGGCAGGGGGGCCAGACGCAGTCGGTGGAGGCGGTCCCCGCAGGACAGGGAGCTGTGCTCCGGGTAGACCTTGGCCCCCGGATCGCGATCCAGGATCCGCGTCATCAGGGTCGTGCCCGAGCGCTGACAGCCCAGGATCAGCAGGGTTCGGTCGGGGCCTCGGGCCGCGCCGCGCAGGCGCCAGCGCCACTCGCCCAGCGCGTGGCGGACGTCGCTGCGGAGCCTCCGGGCCACCAGGCGTCCCTGCACTCTCACGCCGTCACCTCGGCCGAGGTCGCCAGCTGGGGCAGGCGCTCGCGGCTCGCCAGGGCCGCCGCGCCGAAGGCGATGCCCAGCAGCAGCCAGAAGTAGCGCGGATAGCTCAGATGCAGGAAGACGGATCCGGCGAGGTAGCCGAAGAGGGCGATGCCGAAGGCCAGCACGCGCTGGGCCGCCAGGCTCTGCTCCCGGCGCAGCAGCTCGAGGTACGCGGAGCGCAGCCCCGCGAGCGCGCCCGCCAGCAGCATGCCGAAGACCAGGATGCCGACCAGGCCGGTCTCGGCCGCGACCTCCAGGTAGAGGCTGTGGGCCTGGCGTTCCCCGCGCCGGCCGTCGAGGCCGAGATCCTGGGCGTAGCGGTGGTAGTGGCTCTCGAAGTTGCCGTAGCCCACCCCGACGACGACGTGCTCCGAGAACATCATGGCCGCCGAGGTCACCTCGGAGAGGCGCCCGCGCAGGGCCGAGTCTCCGGGGGTCTCCCCGCGCAGGATTCCGGCCACCTGTCCCAGGGCCGCCAGCCGCTGTCCATAGGAGGTCGGGGCCACGAGCACCAGCAGCAGGGCGGCGGCCGCCCCCCCGACCACGAGCAGGCGTCCCAGCTGCCGCCGAGGGACCCAGACCAGCATCGGCAGGGCCACGGCGGCCAGCGAGACGATGCCGCCTCGCGAGTAGGTGTAGAAGAGCGCCGTGAGCAGGCTGGCGAGACAGCCCGCCGCCAGCCAGCGCGTCTGGCGCCGCGGCTCGTGGAGGAGTCGGTCGACCGCGAGCGGAATCGCCACCACCAGGATCAGTGCGAAGTAGTTGGCGGCGACCGGACCCTCGCTGCGATAGCCGCTCGTCTCGTCCACCAGGTTTCGCAGCTCGACGTGGGCCAGGCCCGCGAAGGTGCTGTCGTAGCTTCCGCTGAGCTGCTGGAAGACGCTGAGCGAGGCCAGCGTCGTCGCCGCCAGCAGCACGGCCCAGAGGGTGCGCTCCAGGTCGAGGGCACTGCGAAGGTAGAGCGCCATCACCAACACGATGAAGACGCCATCGAGGTAGTTCATCAGGGCGAGCCGGGTGCTCTCGCGGTCGCTCGCGAAGAGCAGCGAGCCGAGACACACCGCTCCGTAGGCGGTCAGCAGCCAGAGTGCGCTCCGCCAGCCGCGACCCGGCTCGGCGCCGGTCAGCAGCCAGCGGCCCAGTGCGGCGACGAGCAGCCAGGGAGCCACGATCTTGAACAGCGACGGCACGCCGAACTCGCCGCGCAGGGCATCCGAGAGGCGCAGGTAGACCAGGCCCGCGAAGTAGGGAGCCCCCCACTCGGGTCGCAGCGTGACCCAGACCGCCCCCGCCAGGGCGACGCCGAAGAGCAGCAGGCCCTCCATCAGGCCTCCCCAGCGGGTGCGATCCGGGTCTCCCCGGAGTCGCGCAGCGGCTCGTCGTCCGGGCGCTCGGGGACCCAGACCTGCGCCGTGCGGCCGCGCAGGAAGCTCAGGAAGGCGACCAGGCCCGCCGCGTTCGCGGCGTCGAAAGCCAGCGGCAGCGCCAGCAGCGGAGTGCGGCCGATGCGCCTCCGCCGCAGCAGCAGGCCCAGCAGCGCCAGGCCGTGGAAGGCGAGCTGGAGCGCGGCTGCAGCTGCGTAGATCGGGTGCACACTCCACAGGAGCGGCGCCACCAGGAGCGTCACCAGCAGCGGCAGGCCCAGCAGCCGCCGGAGCAGCTTGTGCGAGAAGAGCTGGAGGGCGTAGAAGCCGGTGCGTGCCGGATTCAGCAGGCCCCGCCGGGCCCAGACGCTGGCGAAGCCCCGGCCCATCATCCGCAGCTTGCGGCGCAGCTCGGCCCCTCCGGCCTCCGCCACGCGACCGTGGGCTCGCGCGCGGGGCTCGAACCAGAGCCTGAGGCCGGCCGCGATGGCGCCCGTCGACACGTAGAAGTCGTCGGTGACGCCCGGCGGCACCGGGGTCACGAGGGCACGCCGAATGGCGTAGAGCTGGCCCGTGGCGGAGGTCGCGCTTCCGGCCCGGCTCTCGAGGCGCTTCCAGAGCCGATCGAGGCTCCAGTAGCTGCGCTCGCCCGGGCCGCGCCCGGGCTCGGCGCAGTATCGGAAGTCGCCGGCCACGCAGCCCACCGAGGGGTCGCAGAAGGGCTCCACCAGGCGGCGCAGTGCGGCCGGCTCGAGCAGGGTATCGGCGTCGCTCAGCACCAGGATCTCGGCCCGCGCCCGAGCGGCGCCCGCGTCGAGCGCCGCGTTCTTGCCGACGCGCCCGAGCGCCAGCAGCTCGATCGGGGGGCCGCCCCCGTGGGCGAGCACCGCCTCGTTCGTGCCGTCGTCCGAGCCGTCCGAGGCCACGATCACCCGCAGCCGATCCCGCGGGTACTCCAGGGTCGCGAGGTTGGCGAGCTTCGCGTCGATCGCCGGGGCCTCGTTGTGGACCACCACGAGCAGGTCGACGCTCGGCAGAGGGCCCTCGCGGCGCGGCGCGGGAAGCGGACGCGCGGCGCGCAGCAGGAGCACCAAAGGGAAGCCCGCGTAGGTCCACAGGACCAGGCCCGCGGAGATCCAGAAGAGCAGCGCCAGCAGGACCTCGATCACCGCAGCCGCCCCTCCGTCGAGAGCGCACGGCCGAGTGCCGACGTCGGCTCCGTCGCCGTCTCGCGGCCGCTCTCCGCGAAGAGCCGACGCAGGGCGGCGACGTTGCGCTCCAGATCGAAGTCCTCGCAGACGCGACGCCGTCCCGCCCGCGCCAGCCGCGCGGCCAGGGCCGGATCCCCGCAGAGGCGTCGCAGGGCGCGGGCCAGCGCTCGGGCGTCCCCGGGCTCCACCAGCAGGCCGCTCTCGCCGTCGCGGACCAGCTCCGGGATACCCGAGATCCGCGTCGACACCACCGGGCGTTCCATCGCCATGGCCTCCATCAGGGCCACCGGGATGCCATCCGCGCGACCGCTGGGGGCGGTCACGCTGGGCAGCACGAAGACCCGGGCCCCCTCCAGCAGGGAGCGGATCCGGTCTCGCGGCTGCTCGCCCAGCAGCTCGACGCAGTCCTCGAGACCCAGGCTCTGCCGCAGCCGCTCGAGGCGCTCGCGCTCCCGGCCGTCTCCGACGATGCTGCAGTACAGCTCGAGGCCCGACGCCCGCAGCTCCCGGCAGGCCTCCAGCAGGTGTCGGTGACCCTTCTTCTCCTCCAGCCGGCCGACCGAGAGGATCCGGAAGGGGCGGGCGTCGGGCGGCTGCGGTGCGGGCGAGAATGCCCGGGTGTCCACGCCGCAGTGGATGACGCGCAGCCGGGGCGCCGCCCAGTCGCCGAGCTGCCGCAGCAGGGTCCGACGGTTGAACTCGGAGATGGTGACCACGAAGTCCGCCTCGCGGACCTTCTCTGCCAGCATCGGCCGTCGCACGAAGATGTCGTCTGCGTGCGCGGTGAAGCTGTAGGGAATGCCGGCGAGCCTGTGGATCGCCCAGGCCGTCAGGGCCGAGTGGGTGGCCCAGTGGGCGTGGACGCGCTCGACGCCCCGCCGGCGCATCTCCCGCGCGAAGAGCCCGGCCGCGGCCAGGCCGAGGCACGCCTGGGCCAGCCGCCGGGGACTCTGGAGGTGCCGCGGCAGGGTGTAGAGCCACAGGAAGAGCAGGCTGCGCGGGGCTCGCAGCAGCCAGAAGAGCTGGGCCCACAGCCAGGCCGGGCGGCGCGGCCGTGCGTAGGTGGGGCGCTGCGGGTCGACCCCCGCGCCGCTGCCGGGCAGCTCGCGGCCGGGCAGCAGGGCGTAGAGCGCCACCGGGCCGACCTGGCGCCCCAGGGCCGTCAGCTCGTCGCGCACGAAGCTCTCCGAGAGCTTCGGGTAGCGGGTCACGAGGTAGGCGATGCGCTCCTTCAAGGGGTGACCCCGCTCGGCGCGCGCGGCCGCGCCAGCGCTTCCTGCAGCTTCTGGAAGCCCTCCTCCCAGAGGTCGCGGGCGAGCAGCCGCAGCGCCAGTGCGTAGCTCGCGGCGCCGATCGCCGAGCTGGCGACCAGCTGAAGCCAGGCGGGCTGCGAGGCCAGGGCGGGTCGCAGGGAGACCACGACGCCGGCCATGACCGCGCAGGCGCCCAGGACGGGCAGCAGCCGCCACAGCGCCAGGCCGACGGGCAGGCCGAAGAGCTGGCCGGCGAGCCACAGGTTGAGCGCGACGATCAGCGAAGCCACCGAGGCCTGGGCCCAGCCCACCGCGCCCCGGCTGCCCAGCAAGGCCGCGGCCACCCACAGGGCCGGAACCGCGAGGCCGGCGCGCAGCAGCGCCAGGCGGCTGAGCACGTCGGGGCGTCCCAGGGCCTTGTAGAGGTCGCCCAGGTTGAAGGAGAGGGAGATCAGGAGCGCATAGGCGCAGATCGGCGGGATCACGGTCGCCACCTCCCGCCACTTCTCCGAGAAGGCGGTGATCACCAGCGGCTCGGCCACCAGGGCCAGGCCCGTGGCGAGCGGGGCGGTGAGGGCGGTGACATAGCCGAGCGTCGCCAGGAAGGCCGCCCGCAGGGCGGCGAGCTCGGCGCGCAGCCGCGCGTAGACGGGCAGGAGCACCTGGCCGAGCGTCGTGCAGAGATTGCGGATCAGCAGGTCCGGGATGCGGAAGGCGAGTGTGTAGACGCCCAGGGTGGCCGCTCCCAGCAGCCGGCCGACGAAGACGTAGTCGACGTTGCGGACCAGCGCCGAGAGCAGGTCGAGCGCCATCACGTGACCGCCGAAGGGCAGGAGCGTGCGGGCGGCCCCCGCGTCGAAGCGCAGACCCGGGCGCCAGCCCGAGGCCCACCAGTAGACCGGAACCCCGACGGCCGCCGCTCCGATGGAGCCCCAGATCAGGCTCCAGTACCCGAAGCCGGCGAAGGCGAGTGCGATGGCGAGCAGGCCCTTGGTGCCCGATTGGCTGATCTCGGGCACGAAGCGGCGGTCGAAGGCGAGGCGCTTGCGCAGCAGCGTGGCGTGCACGTTTCGCAGCGACTCGAGGGGAAAGACCAGGGCCAGGGCGCGGGTGACGTCGACGGCGCGGCCGTCGTCGAAGATCCAGGCGCTGGCCGGCGCCAGCAGCCAGACGAGGGCGAAGGCCGCGCAGCCCGTGAGCACGCCCAGCCAGAAGCCCGTGTCGAGGATCTCCGGATCGTCGCGATGGTGGATGAGGGCCGGCCCCAGGCCGAGCGTCGGCAGGGAGCCGAAGAGGGCGATCAGCGTGATGGCGTAGGCCGCGACGCCGAAGTCCTGGCGATCCAGCAGTCGTGCCAGCAGCAGCGTGCTGGCGAAGAAGAGGGCCTTGCCCCCGAAGCGCGCCGCGCCGGCCCAGGCGGCTCCCCGAAGCGTCGCAGTCGCCAGGCCCTCTGCCGAGCCCGGCACCTTCAGCGACCTTCCCGATTCCAGAAGACGGCCGGAGCGGTGCGCAGCAGGATCCAGAGGTCGTAGAGGAAGCCCTGCCGCTCGACGTAGCGAAGGTCGATTCGGATGCGCTCGGCGAAGTCGTCGATGTTGCGGGCCTCGACCTGCCACAGCCCCGTGATCCCCGGCGCCGCGTCGAGGCGCTCGGTCTGCCAGGCCTCGTAGGTCTCGGCAGAGAAGGAGGTGGGTCGCGGGCCGACCAGCGACATGTCGCCGCGCAGGACGTTCCAGAGCTGGGGCAGCTCGTCCAGGCTGCTCCTGCGCAGCCAGCGACCGAGGGGGGTGATGCGGGGATCGTCCGCGATCTTGAAATCGGGCCAGCTGCGCTCGCTGCGGTGGAAGAGCGAGGCCTTCAGCTGCTCGGCCTCCGGCACCATGGTCCGGAACTTGTACATGCGGAAGCGCCGCCCGCCCCGGCCCGTTCGCTCCTGGGAGAAGAAGATCGGGGCGCGCGGGTCCGAGAGCTTCACGGCGGCGGCCACCAGGGCTGCCAGCGGCAGCCAGAGCGGGGCCGCCGAGGCGACGACGCAGAGGTCGAAGAGGCGCTTCAGCCCGGCGGCCAGCCGACCGCGCGTCCGTGTCCTGGACGCCCGGGGCCGGAGTCGCAGCGGCGAGCTGCCGCTGCCGGGGCCGTCCCGCTCGGCCGGCCCGCCGCCGGCCCGCGCCCGCGCCTCTGCGCAGCGAACGAGATCCTCGAGGGCCAGCGCATCGCGGCGGAATGCCGCACAGCCGGCGGCGATGGGACGGCCCGCGCGCAGGCGCAGGCGGGCGACGAGCTCGCGGGCGCCGTCTCCCGAGGTGCCCGGACAGAAGACGATGACCCAGCTCGGGTCGCTGCGGGTCGCGAGCAGATCGCTGCGACGGGTCTCCTGCTCCAGCAGCTGCCACAGGGCGGCGGCCCGGGCCGCACGCGCGCGCAGACCTCCCGCGCCGTGGCCGGGGGCGCCGAGCCAGATCGCGACCACGCTGAAGGGCAGGTCGTGGCGCCGGCTCAGCGAGAAGGTCGCCTCCACCGTCGCCGGGGCGACCCTTCTGGCTGCCCGCCCGGCCCCTTCTCCGGCCCCGTTGCCGCGCCCGCGCGGGGCGGCAACCTCCGCCTCTACACGCCCGTCCTCCAAGGCGTTTTCGAGCATCCGCAAACCTTCTGAAACCCCATGGTTATCAAGCGCTTGCGCGCGGGTCGCGGGCGTAGAAAGCAGAGTAGTTCCAGCTTCTCCCGACTGCGACACCTTTGTTGAGTGCCCGGCGACAATCAAAAGGAGACGCGGGGAGGATTTGGCAACTTGGGAAGACACGGTCGATCCGAGGCGCTCGTCTGGGGCGCACAGGGAGGTGGGTACCGTTGAACGCACCCGACAAGCGTGGAGCGCTGCTCGTCTTGCTGCCGCTCTGCCTGGCCGCCTGTGCCGGAGCGGGCCCGAGCGGCTCCTTTCCGCCGGCGGTCCAGGAGAGCGACCCCGAGTACCTGATCGGCTCGCCGGATCTGATCCGGGTGATCGTCTGGAAGCACCCGGAGCTCAGCATCGAGATGCCGGTCCGGGAGGACGGCAAGATCTCCGTGCCCCTCCTCGATGACATCCAGGCCGCCGGGCTCACCCCGATGGAGCTGAAGGAGGTGATCCGAACCGGCCTGTCCAGGAACATCAGCCGGCCGAACGTCACCGTGGCCGTGATCAGCCCCGACAGCCAGGTGGTCAGCGTGCTGGGCGGCGTCGTGCGCGCCGGGCCCGTGCCCCTGCGCAAGGACATGGGGGTGCTCGAGGCCGTGGCCGCGGCGGGAGGCTTCACCGCCTGGGCGAATCGCAACGACGTCCGGGTCGTGCGTCTGGTCGAGAGCGGACGCGTCACGCACCACTTCAGCTACCGCTCCTTTCTCAGCGGGGATCCCGATGCCGACATCCTGCTGCGACGCGGAGACCTGATCGTCGTTCCGGAGTAGGCGGCTCGCAATGCGGCGGATGCGGAGGCGAGTGCACTTCGGCTGTCCCTGGGGCCTCGCGCTCGGGCTGGCTCTGGTCTCGCCGGCCTCGGCCGACGAGTTCTACGTGATCCTCGACCAGACCATCCAGGGCCAGAGCAACCTCTTTCGCACCGAAGAGAACCCGGTGGCGGACGGCTCCTACGAGATCCGCCCGCGCCTGCGCTTCGAGCGCACGGACAGCGCCTTCCAGTATCAGGCCGAGTACTCGCCGAGCTACGACGCCTACTTCGACACGAGCGAGGTCAACGGCTTCGACCAGTTCGGGCGGCTGCGCGTCTCCCACTCGCCGATTCCCCAGGGCACGCTCTGGGCCCGCACCGACCTCGCCTTCTACCGGGCGATCCGCTCGGCTCAGGTGGAGGGGCCGGGGGGAATCCCCGAAATCGTCCCCGGCTCGGCCGGGCGCATCTTCCGAGGCCTGGCCGACTTCGGCTACGACCACCAGCTCGGGCCCGCCACCTACGCGAAGGGGACCCTCAGCCTCCAGGGCTACGACTACGACACCGCCGCCAACGCCGACAGCATCGGCATCGGCGCCGGCTTCGACATCCTCCACGAGCTGCGTCCCTCGCTGGCGCTGGGCGCGACGCTGCTGCTGAGCCACCGCAGCTTCAGCGAGCTCTCCCCGCGTCCCGCCTCCTCGAACACCGTGCTCTACGGGGGACCGGTCCTGCGCTGGCTGCCGACGCCCACGCTGACGGTCGAGCTGCAGGCCGGCCCGGCCTGGCTGATGACCGACGTCGATGCGGCGCAGCCCGCCGAGGTGCTCCGCTTCCGCACGGCGACCAGCGACGCCGGCACCGAGGGCGGGGTCTTCGCCGGCTGCGGCGAATTCGAGGGTCGGCCCCTGCTCGGGCGCTGCCCCCTGGCTCCGGCTCCCGGCCTCGAGGGGCGGGAGGAGGAGATGGCCCTGGTCGGCTTCGCGCCGGGCGATGGGCCGCCGGCCAGCCAGAGCCAGATCGCCACGGCCTTTGCGCGCGTCCTGGTGAGCCGCGATTTCGGCTGGGGCGTCGCAGATTTCGACTACTTCCGCGCCGAGGATGCCTCCTCGGGAAGCGGGGCCACCACCATCCGCGACTCCGTCACGGGCAGCCTGCTGATCGGCGGCACGGGTCGCACCTCCCTGCGCCTGCGCGCGAACTGGAATCAGCGCGAGACGGTGGATGCCGTCGACCGCTTCTCGATCGTGGCGGCCGAGAGCGGGGAGCCCGCGGGGGGCGGCCTGTTCTTCGCCGAGGCCGATGCCCTGGTGGTGGTCGACAACGGGCGGCTGCGGACGACCCAGTACTGGCTCGAGGCCACCCTGCGCCGCCGCATCTTCGATCCCCTGACCGTGGAGCTGAGCTTCCGCTACCTGCACCAGGACCGCGTGGGTCCGGCCCTGGTGGGAGTGGAGTCCTTCGACGACGTGCGGGGGGGCATCCTGTTCCGCTTCGAGTTCCCCCACCTGCGCTATCCGCTGTAGCGCAGGCAGGGCCGCTCAGAGCGATCGCAGCACGAGCGATCCGTTGGTGCCGCCGAAGGCGAAGGCGTTGCTCAGGGCGACCCGGATCCCCGGGGCCTCGCGACCCGTCCCCGCCACCACGTCCAGCGGAATCTCCGGGTCCGGGACGTCGTAGTTCAGGGTGGGCGGCAGCAGGCCGTGGCGCAGGGCCAGGGCGCAGAAGGCCGCTCCCAGCGCGCCCGCTCCGCCCAGCGTGTGACCGGTGGCCGCCTTCGTCGAGGTGCTGGGGGGCACGCTCGCGCCGAAGAGGCGCCGCAGGGCGTTGGCCTCGGCGAGGTCGCCGGCCCGCGTGCCCGTGGCGTGGGCGTGCACGAAGTCCACCTGCGAGGGCTCCAGCTCCGCATCCCGCAGCGCGCCCACCATCGAACGCCGCGCTCCTTCGCCCTCGGGGTGGGGCGCCACCATGTGGTGACCGTCGGAGCTGCGGCCGAAGCCCGCGACCTCGGCGATCGGCGTGGCGCCCCGCCGCAGCGCATGCTCCAGCTCCTCCAGGATCATCAGGCAGGCGCCCTCCCCCAGCAGGAAGCCGTCGCGATCGCCGGCGAAGGGGCGCACCAGGCCCGACTCGCTGAGGGCCTTGGTCACCGTGAAGCCGCGCCCGATGATGTCGCGCCGGCTTCCCTCCTCGCCGCTGAAGGGCGATTCGAAGCCGCCGCTGACGACCACGTCGCAGAGGCCGGACCGGATCTCGTTCAGGGCGGTGCCGATGGCGTGGGCCGACGAGGAGCAGGCCGAGCTCAGCGCGTAGTTGGGCCCGCAGAATCCCGTCGTGACCGAGATGAAGCCGTTCGGGCTGCTCAGCATGATGCCCGGAACCAGGAAGGGGGAGGGCGGCTTGCCCTGGGTCTCGAGGTCCAGCGCCGCGTCCACCATGGTCCCGAGGCCGCCGACCGAGGTGCCGAGGATCACGCCGACCCGTTCGGGGTCGGTCGCGGCCGGGTCGAGGCCGCTGTCCTCCAGGGCCAGCCGGAAGCCCGCGGCGACCATGTGGGTGGTGCGCGCCGTGCGCCTGGCCAGCTTGGGGCCGAGCAGCGCCTCCGCGTCCAGGTCGGGCACCACGAAGGCCCGCGTGTCGGCCCAGGGCACGGGCTGGCCGGCCGAGCCCCGGCACAGGCTCCGGAAGACCTCCTCGCGCCCGCTGCCCAGCGGGGTCACGAAGCCGATCCCGGTGATGACCGCTCGGCGCCGACTCAAGCCGTCGACTTCTTCTTGCGGCGCGCCGCCTTCTTGCGCTTCGGCCTCACGCTGGTCTCGAGCTCGCTGAGGGCCTTCGAGAGACCGCGACGACTCTTTCGCAGAAACTGGTTGATCTCCGAGTCGCCCTGGATCTTCACCTTGTTGAGTCGGCGACGCGCCTCGCGCAGCAGACGTGCGCCCTCCGTTCCCGCCTGCCGCTCCGCCTTCTCGATCTCCTTGCGAATTGGGGCCAGGCGCTTCTCCACGGACTTGGAGAGATCGGCCAGCTCCTTCTCGAGGGCGGGTACCAGGCCGCTCAGCTTGCGGGCCGCCTTGCGCTTGGTCTTCTTTCGTGTGGCCATGCCTACCTCGCTTGCATCCCTCTGGGGTGCGACCCGATGATGCAGCGCACGAGCCCGCAGGTCCAGCCTTTTCGGGCTGGCTAGCCGACTCTCAGCGGGCGCCGCTGCTCGAAGCGAAAGCCGAGCCCCCCGCTCAGGCGCGCGAGCTTCAGCTCCTCGGGCTCGGGTCGCGGCTCCGCCGCCGGGTCGATCTCCACCTCCCACGCCAGGCGCGCCGCTCCCCGAGGCGACACGGGGCGGCAGCGGGCGCGGGGATTCACCTGGGCGACCAGGGCCTCGAGGGCCGGGTGTGGATCCGGGCCGAGCTGGGCGAACCAGGAGTAGGGATCGCCCTCCTCGAGAGCCGGACAGTCGCGAATCTCGACTCGGACCCGGCGCTCTCCGCTGCGCTCGACGCGCAGGTCGACGTAGTCGCGCGGGTGGAAGGCGGGGTGGAGCTGCAGGAACTTGGCCACGGCCTCGAGGTCGTCGCCGGGAAGGCCCAGGCCGTGTCGCAGGCGCTCGACCGCGAGGGCCGCGTGGCCGATCCACTGGCGCCGGCCCAGCCGCCTCGCGGCCTCCTCCCCGTGGTTCCGCGCCTGGCTCAGCAGGAAGGAGCGCACCAGGAGCTGGGCCTGCAGCGCCACCTCCTGACACAGGATCACCAGCGCCCGATGCGAGAAGTCCTCGAGCTGGCAGCCCGGGTCGAAGGGACCCGAGTAGTCCGGCCAGCCGCCGGGCTCCGCGTCGCGCTCGGGGACGCGGAGCTCGAGCCGGGCGAGCTTCGAGCGCGACACGGTCTCGAGGTTCGGGTGCGGCTCGTGGGGTCGGACCTCCTGGCCGATGTAGACCTTCCAGCGGCAATGGGGACTTCGCCCCCTGCCGTTGCCCCCGGGACCGTCGATGCGCGGCGGCCGGTGGATCGGGCGCATGACCATGCGGGGGTGGGTCGCGGCAGCCGTGGCGTCGAAGGTCGGGTCCTCGATGTCGTGGCACATGAGCTTCACGGCCCGGTCGCCGTGCGGCTCCACGTCGAGCAGGGCGCCGCAGTGGCAGAGCCAGAACTCGCCGTACTCCGGCGAATCGAGTCGGAACTGGAAGTCCATGAACTGCTGGGGGGCCCCGATCTCGAGCTGCAGATTCTTGAAGACGGTGCCCACGTCGCTCCCCTCGAAGCCGAGGGCGCGCTGCATGCGCTTCGAGTAGACGGGGCTCGCCGCCATCCACTCTTCGATGGCCGAGCGGCGGTAGGCCTCGACGCCGAACTCCATGGCGACGAGGGGCTGGCCGACCCGGTCGAGGAGATGCCCGATCAGCAGGTACTCGCGCCCGAGCCGGGCCAGCATGCCGCGCGAGAGGCCGGCGAGCTGCAGATCCGGATCGAAAGGGCCCGCGTAGTCGTCCCGCAGCGCCATGGCGCGAGAAGATAGCTAGCCGTCCTTCGCCGCTGCCTCCTCGTGCGGGCCAGCGGAGAGGGTGAAGGTCCGGAAGGCCCACCAGGCGAGGTTGAACCAGGGGGGCGCCGGCACGCGCCGGGTCACCGCGATCTCCGCGGCGCCGGCCGCGAGGAAGCCCAGGCCCGCGACGGCGCCCAGATCCAGGCGCCCCCCGGTGGCCGTCATCAGCTCCCGGTTCATGCCGCGCATGCCCTCGCTCAGGGCGGTGATCAGCTGGCTCTCGCCCTGGGGCCCGCCGGGCGCGGGCTCCGGCTCGGGCCGGGGCAGGCGCTCGCCAGGCCGCAGCACGCTCGACGCCCCGACCTGCTGCCGCGTCTCCGCGACGATCGCGTCGGCAGCCAGGGACCCGGGATCGAAGCGACACAGCACGCTGCCCGTCGCGATGCGCACCTCGACGTCCATCGAACGGTGCAGGGACGCCAGTCGGTCGGCCAGCGCGGTCGCCTCGTCGGGCTCCTCGCAGAGCCAGGGCAGCCGCAGGCGAAGTCGCCCGGGCAGGACGTGGACGATTCGGACGCTGCGCAGGCTCTGGTGCGGCATCGACACGCCTCAGGCGCTCGCCCGCACCGGCTCCTCGCTCTCGCCCCGGGCGCGTGCCCGGGCCTCGGCGAGCGCGTCGTCGAAATCCTCCTGGACCATGGCGACGCGCGCGGCGACGGCGTCGGCCACCTGGTAGGCGGCTGCGGCCAGCTCGACGAAGACCGGCCGGAGCTGGCGACCCACCAGCACTGCCGACCCGCCCACGACCACCCCGAGCGCGAAGGACGTGAAATGGAACCTCATGACGTTCGAACCTCCTCGTGAATGGCGTCCCCGCCCCGACGCCGGATGGTCCGGAAGCGGGCGACGCGGTCGACACACCACGGCGCCAGGGCGCCGACTCCGAAGCCGGCCACCTCGGACAG
The DNA here is from genome assembly GCA_964649065.1 of uncultured Spirochaetales bacterium. GTDB lineage: Bacteria > Myxococcota_A > UBA9160 > UBA9160 > SMWR01 > CAZYOL01. The sequence goes on along the minus strand of CAZYOL010000012.1, from coordinate 8,191 downwards.
CGCCAAGGCGGGCGGCAGCCGCAGCGCCGCGCGCAGGGGAGGCAGCAGCCAGGTGAGGGTGTGCAGGCCGGCCGTCGCTCCCAGGATGCGCAGCGTGCGCTCGTCCGGTGGGCCGTCGTCGGAGCGACACGCGAGTGCGTATCCGATCTCGGCACCGGCGAGGGCGCTGAAGGCGGTCGCCGGGCCCCCGAAGACCAGGCCCGCCGCGCCCAGGGCGCTGATCCAGCGCCCGTGGCGCAGGACCTGTCCCCAGTCCTCTCGGGAGAGGAGCGCAGCGCCCGGCGCTGCCGGGGGGCGACTCAGCTCGTCGCCTCGCCCCGGCTCGAGCGCGATGGCGAGCACCGGCAGGCTGTCCGAGATGAGGTTGATCCAGAGCATGGCGGCGGGAGAGAAGGGGCTGCGACCCCCCACCAGCTGGGAGCCGATCGGAATCACCAGCTCGGCCAGATTGGTGGCGAGCAGGTAGCGGACCGCCCGCCTCAGGTTGTCCTGCACGATGCGGCCCTCGGCGACGGCGCTGAGGATCGCCTCGAGCTCCTCGCCGGCCAGCATGATGTCCGCGGCCTGGCGCGAGACGCCGCTGGCGCGGTGGCCGATGGCGATGCCCACGTCCGCCACCTTCAGCGCCGGCGCATCGTTGATGCCGTCGCCGGCCATGGCGACCACCTCGCCCGCGGCGCGCAGCGCCTGCACGATCTCCGCCTTGTCCGCGGGGGTGACCCGCGCGCAGCAGGCGATCCCGGCCAGGCGCTCGCGCACCTCCTCGCCGTCGGCGGCCAGCCGCCGCGCCAGCTCCGGACCGTTCACGACCTCTCCGGAGAGCCCCACCTGGCGGGCGACCGCGACTGCGGTGGCCCGCTGGTCGCCGGTCAGGATCAGCGTCCGGATGCCCGCCTCGCGCGCGGCCCGGACGGCTCCGGCCGCGTCGGCGCGCAGGGGGTCGCGGAGGCCCACCATGCCGATCCAGACGAAGGGCCGAACGCGGCTGCCGGGAGCGTGCTCGGGCGGTCGCCAGGCCAGGCCCAGCACGCGCAGGCCGTCACCGGCCATGGCCTCGTTGCGCGCCCGGCGTTCCCGCCGCCGCTCCGGAGTCAGCGGGCCGTAGAGGTCGCGGTCGCAGAGCTCCAGGACCGCCTCCGGCGCGCCCTTCACGAAGCAGAGCTCGGCGTCGCCGTCGCGGTGATGGGTCACGACGTAGGGGCGGTCGTGGTCCCGAGCCAGCAGGCGCCGGCGTGGGAAGCGGGTCGCCACCGCCTGCCGGTCGAGCCCGGCCGCGGCGGCCGCCGTGACCAGGGCCCGCTCGGTGGCGCTGCCGGCGACCGCGATCTCCCCGCCCGCGCTCTCCACGTCCACGTCGGAGTTGAGCACGGCGGCCAGCAGGGCGAGCGTCGGCGGATCCTCGAGCGGCTTGCCGGGAGCCGCCCTCAGCTCCTCGAGGGGCAGGCTGCCGCGGCCGAGATCGAGGCACTCGAGGCGCATCTCGTTGCGGGTGAGGGTGCCCGTCTTGTCGGCACACACGACGGTGACGGAGCCGAGCGTCTCGGCGGATGCGATGCGCCGCACCAGCATGCCGCGCTCGCGCAGGCGCCGCATCGACTGTACCAGCGCCGCCGTCGAGACCAGCGGCAGCCCCTCCGGGATCGCCGCGACGCCCAGGGCCACGGCGTCGCGCAGCACCTGCCCGACGGGCTGGAAGCGCAACAGGCCCAGGGTCGCCGAGAACAGTCCGGCTCCGGCGCCGAGCAGGCTCAGGTCTCGACTGAGCTCGCGGAAGCGCCGCTCGAAGGGGGTCTCCGGGGCCTGCTGCTCCTCGAGAAGCCGGCGGATCCGGGCGATCTCGGTGTCGGGGCCGGTCGCGACCACCACGGCGCGTCCCCGCCCGGAGGCCAGCGTCGTCCCCGCGTAGAGCATGCAGCTCCGCTCGGCGAGCGGGGCGTCGGCGGCCACCGCTGCCGCGTCCTTCTCGCAGGGCTCGCTCTCGCCCGTCAGCATCGACTCGTCGCAGGCCAGGCGGTGCGTCTCGATCAGCCTCGCGTCAGCGGCCACCGTGTATCCCGACCGACACATCAGGATGTCTCCCGGGACCAGCTCCGAGGCCGTGATCTGGAGCATCCGCCCGGCGCGCAGCACCCGGGCGCGGCCGGCCTCGTGGCGCTGCCAGGAGCGCAGCAGCCCTTCGGTCTGCTGCTCGATCGCAAAGCCGATCCCGGAGTCGAGTCCGATCGCCGACAGGATCGCCGCGGCGTCGGTCCACTCGCGGGCCAGGGCCGACAGCGCGGCCGAGCCGCCCAGCAGGGCCGTGGGCAGGTTCGCGAGCTGCTCCGTCCAGATCGCGAGCGCGGAGCGGCCGCGGGGGGCCCCGAGGGCGTTGGCGCCGAAGCGGCGCCGGCGTCGCTCGACCTCCGCCGGATCCAGACCCGGCGGAGGCCCCTCCAGGCGCCGCATCACCTCCGCGCTCTCGAGCGCGTGCCAGGCCGGGGCCTCGGAGCGCCGGGAGGGCCGGCTGCGGACGAAGGCCCGGCCCGCGCCCTCCGGCTCCTGCTGCAGTCCCCGCAGCAGCTCCGAGCCGGCTGCGTAGCGGAGCAGGGCCCGCCCGGAGCGCGCGTCGACGCGCGTCTCCTCGACGCCGTCGAGGGCGCGCAGCCGCTCCTCCAGCTCCCGCGCCGCGCGTCGCCGGCCGAGCAGCCCGGGCACCTCGAGCCGCAGACGTCGGGAAGCCGACGCGTGACGGACCACGCGCAGCGGTCGCGGGAAGCCAGCGATCGTCAGCAGGCTCATGGCTCGGGTGACGCGGATGCGATCCGACACGCTGCCATCGCCGAGGAAGTTGCACGCTGCGTGCCACCCGGCCCGGCTCGCAGTAGGCCCGGTCCGCAGTCGAGGGGCCGTGGCTGAGACAATTCGCCCCCGCCGCGCTCGGGGCGTTCTGCCACGGAGTGGCTCGCTGGGGGCCCCGGGAACCACGGGTGGGCCCCTGGCACCCTGTCTGGCGCACCTGTGCTCGATCCGATTGCCCGGTGGCGATATGGTCGAGGCCGGGAGGCGTCGAGGAGCGCGGCATGTCAGAGGCCAGGTCCGGGAGCACGAGGTCCGGGAAGGAGAGCTCGGACGACCCCACGCAGTCCCTCGCGCTCAGCGCGCGGATGGCGCCCACGGACGCCCTCTTCTGGTACGCCGAGGAGGCGATTCCCGAGTTCCGCCCGACGATTGCGGGGCTCTATCTGCTGGGCGGGCGTCCCGACGCGGAGCGCCTCCACGCGGCGCTCGACTACGCTCTCGCCCGCATCCCGCGACTTCGCCAGCGCGTCCTCGACGCGCCGATGCACCTGGGGCTGCCCCAGTGGGTCGACGACCCCCACTTCGACCGGCGCTATCACCTCCGCCACCTCTCGGCGGCGCCTCCGGGAGACCTGCGCCACCTGCTCGACCTCGTCGCGGGAGTCTTCGCCACGCCGCTCGACCGGGAGCGACCGCTCTGGGAGGCCTATTGGATCGAAGGTCTGGAGGGCGGTCGCTGTGCCTACCTGTGGAAGATGCACCACTCCATGGTCGACGGCGTCGGGTCGATGGCCATCCTGCGGGCCATCACCCAGTCCGGTCCCGAGGTGCCCTCGCCGACGACCCAGGCACCCCCGACCCGGCGTCTTCCGGGAGCTGGCGAGCAGCTCGCCTCCCTGCTCCGCGACAACACGCTGAGCTCGCTGGGCCTGGCCCGGCGCGCCCTCGAGGGCGGCGCACAGGGCCTGCTGCGGCCCGGGGCCCTGCTGGGACAGGCCGGTCGCACGGCGCGCGGCCTGCGCGCCATGGTGGCCGACGCCCTGCAGCCGGCTCCACGCGATCCGCTGGCCGAGCAGAGCAGCGGCCTCTCGCGGCGCCTCGACGTCCTGGACCTGCCCATGGAGCGGCTGCGCAAGCTCAAGGCTCCGCTCGGGGTCACGATCAACGACGTCGTGCTGGCGGCGCTGAGCGGTGCCCTGCGGGAGTACTACCAGGATCGCGGCCACGCGCTGTCGCACCTCAAGTGTCTGGTGCCGATGAACCTGCGGAGCCAGGACGAGCGGCTCTCGATGGGCAACCGGGTCGGAATCTTCAACGTGCTGCTGCCCGTGGGCGAGGCGTCGGCCGAGCGGCGACTGCGCGAGATCGAACGCCAGACCCGCGCCGCGAAGCAGGACCAGCGCGGCGCAGCGGCACCCTTCCTGGTGGAAGCCCTGACCGCCCTGCCGGGAAGCGTGTTCCGACTGCTCGCCCGCCAGGCGATCGGTCAGGTGAACGTCGCCTGCACCAACGTCCCCGGCTTCCCCCACCCCCGCTACATGGCGGGCGCCCCGGTCGAGGCGATCTACCCCTTCGCCAGCGTGGTGCAGGGCACGCCGCTGGTCATCGCCCTGCTCTCCTACGCGGAGACGATGAACATCGGAATCGACTCGGACCCGGAGGCGATCCCGGATCCCCAGCGGGTCCGACAGCTGTTCGAAGCCAGCCTGGTCGAGCTGGAAGCCCTAGCCTGAGGCTCGGGGCTCGGCTCCGATGCCTCCCCCGTGTCGGCCACCGGACTCTGCATCCGCCGAGGGCCGTGGCAGCATGTCCAAACGTGAGAGGAGTGCCCCATGAATCACGACAGCAAGTGGGTCTATCGCTTCGGAGAACTCGACCTCGCCCTCGAGCGCCTCGACGGATCCTGGGATGCCGCTCGGGGGCTTCTGGGCGGGAAGGGGGCGAATCTCGCGGACATGACGCGCCTCGGCGTGCCCGTGCCGCCGGGCTTCACCGTCACCACCGAGGCCTGCCACGCCTTCCTGGCTGCCGACGACTTCCCGCCCGGGCTCTGGGAGCAGGAGCTCGAGGCCATCGAGGCCATCGAGAAGCAGAGCGGCAAGCGCTTCGGCTCGCCCGATGCCCCGCTGCTGGTCTCGTGCCGCTCCGGGGCCAAGATGTCCATGCCCGGAATGATGGACACCATCCTGAACATCGGCCTGAACGACGCCGTGGCCGAGGGCATGATCGCCCGCACCCAGGATCCCCGTTACGTCTACGACCTCTACCGGCGCCTCGTGCACATGTTCGGCCACGTGGTGCTGGGCGTTCCCGACGAGCTCTTCGAGGCCGCCCTCTCCGCGCGCCGCGAGGCCAACGACGCGGCCTCCGACGCGGACCTGGGAGCCGAGGACTGGCGGGCCCTCACCGCGCAGTTCCTCTCGATCGTGAAGAGCTACACCGGTGAGGAGTTCCCGTGGGATCCCCAGGACCAGCTGCGCCTCGCCACGGCCGCCGTCTTCCGCTCCTGGAACGGCAAGCGCGCCGTGGACTACCGGAACGCCGCGGGAATTCCCCACGACCTCGGCACCGCCGTGAACATCCAGTCCATGGTCTTCGGCAACCTCGGCGACGACTCGGGCACCGGGGTGGCGATGTCGCGCAACGCCTCCACCGGCGAGCCGGAGCTGGAGGGCGACTTCCTGCTCAACGCCCAGGGCGAAGACGTCGTGGCGGGCATCCGCCAGACCCTGCCGCTCAGCGCCCTCGCCGAGCAGATGCCGGAGATCTACCAGGAGTTCGCGGAGGTCGCCCGACGCCTCGAGAACCACTACCGGAACATGCAGGACATGGAGTTCACCATCGAGAATGGGAAGCTCTGGATCCTGCAGACCCGCGACGGCAAGCGGACGGCCCAGGCCGAGGTGCGCATCGCGGCGGAGATGGTCGACGAGGGCCTGATCACCCAGGCGGAGGCGGTGCGGCGGGTACGGCCGGATCAGATCGACTTCTTCCTGCATCCACAGCTCGATCCGAGCCACCTGCAGGAGAGCAAGCCCGTGGCGAGCGGCCTCAACGTCTCGCCGGGGGCCGCCGTGGGTCGCGTCGCCTTCGATGCGGACACGGCCGAGCGCTGGGCCTCCGAGGCCAACCGGGACGTCATCATGGTGCGGCCCGAGACCAAGCCCGACGACGTGCACGGCATGCTCGCGGCCCGCGGCATCCTCACGGCGCGCGGAGGGCGGACGAGCCACGCCGCGCTGGTGGCCCGCCAGTTCGGCAAGCCCGCGGTGGTGGGCGTGGAGGAGCTGCGCATCGATCTCGATGCCCGCGAGATGCAGATCGGCGAGCTGAGCGTGAAGGAAGGGGACTGGATCTCCCTCGACGGCACCAACGGCCACGTCTACCTGGGCCGCCTCGAGACCGTGATCCCGGACCTGAAGAATCCCTGGCTGCTGAAGATCCTGCGCTGGGCGGACGAGATCCGGCGTCTCAAGGTGCGCACCAACGCCGACTACCCGCGCGACGCCGAGCGCGCCCGGGAGTACGGAGCCCAGGGCATCGGCCTGTGCCGAACCGAGCACATGTTCTTCGAGCCCGACAGGCTGCCGATCGTGCAGCGCATGATCATGGCCCGCTCGGTCACCGAGCGGAACGAGGCCATCGAAGAGCTGCTGCCCATGCAGCGCAAGGACTTCGCCGGCCTCTTCCGCGCCATGGAGGGCCTGCCGGTCATCATCCGCCTGCTGGATCCGCCGCTGCACGAGTTCCTGCCGGCCCACGACGAGCTGATCCAGGCCCTGGGAGACCTGAAGATCCGCCTGCAGCGCGCGCAGACCATGAGCGAGCTCGACGAGCTCCTCGACCAGGTGCGCACCAAGCAGGATCAGCTGGAGCGCGTGCAGGCGCTGCGCGAGGCCAATCCGATGCTCGGCCTGCGCGGGGTGCGGCTCGGCATCCTGATCCCCGAGCTGACGCGGATGCAGCCCCGGGCCGTCTTCGAGGCGGCCTGCTCCTGCGCCCGCGAGGGTGTGTCGGTGAAGCCCGAGGTGATGATCCCGCTGACCACCCACGCCCGGGAGCTCGAGGTCCAGCGCCAGGCCCTGGAGGACGAGGCGCGGCGCGTGATGAGCGAGCAGGGCTGCGAGGTCGAGTACAAGTTCGGAACCATGATCGAGCTGCCCCGCGCGGCCCTGACCGCGGACCAGATGGCCAGCCACGCCGAGTTCTTCTCCTTCGGCACCAACGACCTCACTCAGACCACCTTCGGAATGTCGCGCGACGACGCGGAGTCGGGCTTCCTGGTCCAGTACCTGCGCGCCGGGATCCTCCCGGACAACCCCTTCGCCAGCATCGATCCCGACGGGGTGGGCAAGCTGATCGAGCTCGCCGTGGCGGCGGGACGCCAGGTGCGTCCGGACATCGAGATCGGCATCTGCGGCGAGCACGGCGGAGATCCGCGCAGCATCGCCCTGTGCCACCGGCTCGGCCTGGACTACGTGTCCTGCTCGCCCTTCCGGGTTCCCATCGCGCGCCTGGCGGCGGCCCACGCCGCCCTGGAGTCTCCTCCGAGCTAGGCGGGCGCGCTCTCGTCGATGCTCTGGATCAGCTCGGCGTACTTGAGCAGATGGCTCAGGCCCAGGAAGCGCTCGCGCACGCGCTCCCGGGCCGCTGCGCCGAGGGCCTCCCTGCGGTCCGGGTGGCAGAGGAGTTCGCAAAGCGCCTCGGCGAAGGCCCCGGTATCGCGCGGATCCTTCAGCAGCACGCCGCTCTTGCCATCCTCGACCTGATCCTGGATTCCGCCCACCGCGCTCGCCACGACCGGGCGCGACTTCCACATCGCCTCGGAGACGGTCAGCCCGAAGCCCTCCTGGAGGCTCTTCTGCACCACGATCGCCGCGTGGCGCTGGAGCGCGTTCACGATCGCCGCGTTCTCGTGCACGTCGACGGTGGGGAGCTGGGCCAGGTGCACCCGCTCCTGGATGGCCGGCGGCAGCTCGCGCCACGCCGCCACCACCTCCTCGAAGACGCGCAGTCCCTCCGGGTCGTCACTCACGCTGCGCACGTCCGGCCCCGCCAGCAGCAGGTCCGCCTCGGGGGTGTCCGCGCGGGAGGCGCGTCGGGCGAAGCCCTGCATCACCCCGAGCATGTCCTTGAGCGGGTCCCAGCGCGAGATCTGCACGATCAGCGGAGCCTGCCAGGGCGCCGCGCGTCCCAGCCGCACGATCTCGGCACGTTCGACGTCGGTCTCGCGGCCGAAGGCCAGGTCCGACAGGTCGGCCAGCCGTGCGCGGGCCCAGAGGTAAGGCAGCGCCGGGTGGTGGTCGTGCTGCGCCACCCGGCCAGCTCCACGCGGCGCACATAAGCTCCCTGGCCCGTCACACCGCGCACGGTCGCCGAGCCCGTCAGCTCGCCGCGCCACTTGCCCTGGACG